>NZ_PYVV01000015.1:0-151249 GCF_003056325.1 Halomonas sp. BN3-1
CGGCCCTGGGTGCGGCGATGCGGAAGCTGATCCACATCGCCTATGGTGTCCTCAAGACACAAACCGAATATCGGCCACAAACCGCCTGATGGGATGTTTGTGGCCGGTTAGGGGAGATGGTATCTAGTCCCTGCCCGCACTCCCCTGGCAGACATCGCACGCACGTTTACAGCAAGAGAGGCTGCCCCAGGGCAGCCTCTCTTGCTTGTCGTCATCGACAGCACCACATCCTGCTCAGGCGTTGGCCTGGGGCTCGTCCTTGGCGTGGTGATAGAGGTGCACGTCACGCTGGGGAAAGGGAATGCTGATGCCTTCGCGATCGAAGCGACGCTTGATCTCCTCGGTCATCTCCCAGTAGACGTCCCAGTAGTCGGATGCCTGCACCCAGGGCCGCACGATCCAGGTGATGGAGGAGTCGCCCATGGCATTCATGCGGATATTCGGCGCCGGTTCGCTGAGCACGCGAGGGTCGTCGGCGACCACGCTCTCCAGCACCCGTCGCACGGTATCGATGTCGTCGTCATAGCCGACCCCCACCGTCAGATCGACCCGACGAGTGGCGTGGGCAGAATAGTTGACCACGGCACCGCTCATCATCTGGCCGTTGGGCACGATGATCTTGCGATTGTCCGGTGTGCTCAGCTCGGTGCTGATGATCTGCACATCCTCGACGGTGCCGCTGACCCCACCGGCCTCCACGTAGTCGCCGATCCGGTAGGGGCGGAAGATGATGACCATGACCCCGGCGGCGAAGTTGGCCAGCGACCCCTGCAGGGCCAGACCCACCGCCAGACCGGCGGCACCGATCACCGCGATCAACGAGGCGGTCTGGATACCGATCCGGCTGATGGCGGCCAGGATCACGAAGGTCAGCAGCAAGGCATACAGGATGTTGCCGAGGAACTTGACCAGCAGGGGTTCGACGTCGGCACGCTGCATGCCCTTGACCACCACCCGGTGTACCGCCTTGGCCACCCAGCGCCCGATGATGAAGATCGCCGCCGCGGCGACCAGATTGATCAGAAACTGCAGCCCGGTGGTCGAGGCAAACTCGATCAGGGCCTCCACGTCCAGCTTTTGCAGGAACTCCATCTACCTCTCCTTGTATGTCGTTTTCGTTATCGAAGTACGATCCTGCTCGACCACCGCCCTCGCTTCGTCAGTGCTGATGCGCGCCGCCAGCCACTGGCGCTTGCGACGCACCGACATGCGCTTGACGGCGATTTCCAGCCGGCTGGCGTCACCTCGCGTGCCGACCGGCTCCTGATGGCGAAGCGTCAGCGGGCCCTTGCCACGCAGCGCCTTGGCGCCCTTGCCGCTGCGGTGTTGCTCGACACGCCTGGCAACATCGGTGGTAATGCCGGTATAAAGCGCCCCGGCCGCCGTCTCGACGATATACAGGTACCACGTCGTCGTTGCCGCCGCCGGCAGCTCGGGTACTGGCTCGCCTGAGACAGGCTCATCTGAGACCGACTCATCCAAGCCCGGCTTGCCTGAGCCAGCATAGTCCGAATCGCCAATCACCGCGTAGAGGCCAGGCGCGAGCGAAAGTCGGCGATGATGCTGTCGTAGCCGTGGGGGTCCTCGTCGCGACGCGCGCCGAACACCGCGGAGCCCGCGACGAAGGTGTCCGCCCCGGCGCGCGCGATCTCGGCGATATTGTCTACCTTCACGCCACCATCCACCTGCAGACGAATGTCCCGTCCGCTGGCGTCGATGCGCGCACGCGCCTGGCGCAGCTTGTCGAGCGTCGCCGGGATGAACGACTGACCGCCGAAGCCCGGATTGACGCTCATCAGCAGCACCATGTCGACCTTGTCCATCACGTAGTCCAGGTAGGACAGTGGCGTCGCCGGGTTGAACACCAGCCCGGCCTTGCAGCCGCCGTCACGAATCAGCTGCAGCGAGCGATCGATATGTTCGGAGGCCTCGGGGTGGAAGGTGATGTAGCTGGCACCGGCATCGATGAAGTCACCGATCAGTCGATCCACCGGCTTGACCATCAGGTGGGCGTCGATGGGCGCGGTGACGCCATGCTTGCGCAGCGCCTCACAGACCATCGGCCCGATGGTCAGGTTGGGCACGTAGTGATTGTCCATCACGTCGAAGTGGACGATATCGGCACCCGATGCCAGCACGTTGTCGACCTCTTCTCCCAGGCGGGCGAAGTCAGCGGACAGGATCGAAGGCGCGATCAGGAAGTCGTTCATGGAGTCATCCGAGGAGAGAGTCATGGTGGAGGCCACAAGGGCTCGACGAAAAGCGGCATTCTAGCAGTTGGTCCCGCCCGCATCAGCGATCTTCCTCCACGTCTTCTGCCGATTCGTCCGGTTGCAGTCGTCTATAGTATGCGCGTTGCGACATCTTATATTCCAAACAGTTTTAACAAACAGGATTGTAATTCCTTAAAATTAGCCTTAGCCTTCGTTGCGATCCGCCGATTTCCCCGGCCCACCCCCGACGTCAAGGAACCCCGACATGAAGCTGCCCCCGATCCTGCGCCGTACCGCCCTGTCCCTGTCCCTGGCCGCCGGCCTCGGCGGTGCCATGGCCTCGCCGGTAATGGCCGAGGACAAGGAGCTGCTCAACTCGTCCTATGACATCGCCCGCGAGCTGTTCGCCGCCATCAACCCGGCGTTTCAGCAGCACTGGCAGGCAGAGAATGACGGTGAGCTGACCATCAAGCAGTCCCACGGCGGCTCTTCCGCCCAGGCCCGCGCCATCCTGCAGGGCCTGAAGGCCGACGTGGTGACCTACAACCAGGTCACCGACGTCCAGGTACTGGCCGATGCCGGCCTGGTCGCGGAAGACTGGCAGAGCCAGTTGCCCAACAATGCCTCGCCCTACTACTCCACCACCGCCTTCCTGGTGCGCAAGGGCAACCCCCAGGGCATCGAGAGCTGGGAAGACCTGGCCGCCGAGGGCGTCGAACTGGTGTTCCCCAACCCCAAGACGTCCGGTAACGGCCGCTATACCTACCTGGCCGCCTGGGGTGCCGCCGAGCGCAACTTCGACGGCGACGAGGACCAGGTGCGCGAGTTCATGAGCGACTTCCTCGGCAATGTGAAGGTGTTTGACACCGGCGGCCGCGGCGCCACCACCAGCTTCATCGAACGTGGCATCGGCGACGTGCTGATCAGCTTCGAGTCCGAGGTCAACAATATCCGTGACGAGTACGGCAGCGACGAATACGACGTCATCGTGCCGCCGGTCAGCATCCTCGCCGAGTTCCCGGTGGCGGTGGTCGAGGAAAACGCTGAGCGCAACGGCAACCTCGAGCTCGCCCGTGCCTACCTCGACTATCTCTACACCGAGGAGGCCCAGCGCCAGCTGGCAGGCTTCAACTACCGCGTCCACAACGAAGCGGTGAAGGAAGAGTTCGCCGATAGCTTCCCCGAGACCGAGCTGTTCGAGGTTCAGGACGTGTTCGGTGGCTGGAACAGCGCCATGGACACCCACTTCAAGAGCGGCGGCGAGCTGGACCAGCTGCAGCGTCGCTGATCGTCAAGGCAAGCGACCTATCCCATGCACAAGGCCATCTCCCTGCCCTTTGCCCGATCCGCCCGGCGCCGCGTGCTGCCGGGCTTCGGCCTGTCTCTGGGCATCAGCCTCACCTTCGTCTCGCTGGTACTGCTGCTGCCGCTGACCGGCCTGGTCGGCCAGCTCAAGGGGCTGTCGCTGTCCGAGTACTGGTTCATCATCAGTGAACCCCGCGTGGTGGCAAGCTACGTCACCACCATCGGTGGCGCCCTGGTGGCGGCGCTGGTCAACGCCGTGTTCGGGCTGTTGATGGCCTGGGTGCTGGTGCGCTATGACTTCCCCGGCAAGCGCCTGCTCGATGCCCTGATGGACCTGCCCTTCGCGCTGCCCACGGCGGTCGCCGGCATCACCCTGGCAACGCTCTACTCGTCCAAGGGCTGGATGGGACAGTTGCTGGAGCCGCTGGGCTGGCAGGTGTCCTACACCTGGGTCGGCATCGCCCTGGCCATGGCCTTCACCAGCATCCCCTTCGTCGTGCGCACGGTGCAGCCGGTGCTCGAGGACCTGCCCGCGGAAATCGACGAAGCCGCCATGAGTCTGGGCGCCCGCGACGGCGTGGCCTTTCGTCGGGTCATCCTGCCCCACCTGTGGCCGGCCCTGGTCACCGGCACCGGGCTCGCCTTCGTGCGCTCCCTGGGCGAATTCGGTGCGGTGATCTTCATCGCCGGTAACATGCCCTACGAGACCGAGATCACCTCGCTGATGATCTTCGTCAAGCTGCAGGAGTACGACTACGTGGGGGCCTCGGCCATCGCGTCGGTGGTGCTGGCGACCTCGCTGGCGCTGCTGCTGGCGATCAACCTGTGGCAGGGACGCTTTATCCGCCGACTGCACGGAGGACGCGGCTGATGCAACGAATCGGTGACGCCCCCTGGCTCAGGCGCAGCCTGATCGCGCTGGCGGTAACGCTCTCGGCACTGTTTCTGCTGCTACCGCTGCTGGCCATCTTCGCCCAGGCCCTGGCCGAGGGTGTCGGGCCCTTCATCGCCAATGTCACGGATCACTTCACCCTGGCGGCGATCGGCCTGACCCTGTTCATCACCCTGCTGACGATCCCGGTCAACCTGGTCTTCGGGGTGATGCTGGCCTGGCTGGTGACCCGCTTCGCCTTCCCCGGACGGCGCCTGCTGCAGACACTGATCGACATCCCCTTCGCCATCTCGCCGGTGGTGGCGGGCCTGGTTTACCTGCTGCTCTACGGCCGCAACGGCTGGATCGGCGGCTGGCTGGATGCCCACGACATCCAGTTGATGTTCGCCTGGCCCGGCATCCTGATGGTGACCATCTTCGTCACCTGCCCCTTCGTCGCCAGGGAGCTGATCCCGCTGATGCAGGCCCAGGGCTCCCGCGAGGAAGAAGCGGCGGTAACCCTCGGCGCACGCGGCTTTACGCTGTTTCGCCGGGTGACCCTGCCCAATATCCGCTGGGCCCTGCTCTACGGCGTGATACTGACCAACGCCCGGGCGGTGGGTGAATTCGGCGCGGTCTCGGTGGTCTCTGGGGCCATCCGCGGCGAGACCAACACCCTGCCGCTGCACGTGGAGCTTCTGTATCAGGACTACAACACCGTCGGCGCCTTCGCCAGCGCCGCCCTGCTGGCACTGATCGCCCTGCTTACCCTGGCCGCCAAGGCCACGCTCGAATGGCGCGCCACGCGCCGGGAGGCCCTGACATGAGCATTCGTCTCGACCATATCCAGAAGCACTTCGGACGCTCCCAGGCGCTGTCTCCCATCGACCTGGACATCAACAGCGGCGAGCTGATCGGCCTGCTGGGCCCGTCCGGTTCCGGCAAGACCACCCTGTTGCGGATCATCGCCGGGCTCGAGACACCGGACGACCACCCCGACTGCCGCATTCTGTTCGGCGAACGCGACGTGACCCATGTCCACGTACGTGACCGGCGTATCGGCTTCGTGTTCCAGCACTACGCGCTGTTCCGCCATATGAGCGTGTTCGACAATGTCGCCTTCGGCCTGACCGTGCTGCCCCGCCGCAAGCGTCCGTCCAGCGGTGAGATCCGCTCCCGGGTCATGCAACTGCTGGAGATGGTGCAGCTGTCTCACCTGGCCGAACGCTTCCCGGCGCAGCTCTCCGGCGGGCAGCAGCAGCGTGTCTCGCTGGCACGCGCCCTGGCGCTCAAGCCAGAGGTGCTGCTGCTCGATGAACCCTTCGGGGCGCTCGATGCCAAGGTCCGCCAGGAGCTGCGCCGCTGGCTCAGGCACCTGCACGACGAGCTGGGCTTCACCAGCGTGTTCGTGACCCACGACCAGGAGGAAGCGCTGGAGCTGTCTGACCGTGTGGTGGTGATGAGCAACGGCCGTATCGAGCAGATCGACACCCCGGAGACGCTGTACCGTCAACCGCGCAATCGCTTCGTGTTCGAATTCCTCGGCGACGTCAATCATCTGGAAGGCGAGGTTCGCGGCGGCGTGCTGACCTGCGGTGAGGCGCGCCTGACACTGGACCTGGACGACGGCCCTCAGGAGATCCTGCTGCGCCCCCACGAGGTACAGGTGGCCGCCGCCCCCAGTGCCGACGCTCACCTGCCCGCGGTGGTCACCGCGGTGGTCCCGGTGGGCGCCGAAGTGCGCATCGAGCTGAACGCCGACTGGATGGACGAGCCCTGGATGGCGACCCTGAGCCATGGCGACGCCGAACGCCTGGCACTTGGCCGTGGCTCCCGGGTCTACGCCCTGCCCCGCCGCTGGCACCACTATCCAGACAGTCGGCCCGATAGCCAGCAACCGGACGTGTCGGGTGATAGATCCGCCAAGAGTGGTGCCAAGCGCCGAGAATCCGGCGCAACTGTCTAAGCCTAAGCGCCGAGAATCCGGCGCCACCGTCTAAGCGCCGCCAAGGGTGGCGCCCTGTCCAAGCACCGCGAGTGCGGCGCAGACGCCCACCTGGCGGGCCTTGTCCGCTTCGATCAGCCCAGGAACTTTTGCTGCACGCCCCCCTCTGATAGACGTACTATCGCCCGTCCAGGCAAAGCCTCGCCCGACGAGTGCGCACTACGGTGCGATTTCTACCGATAACACGACAAGGAGTTCCCCCTATGCTTCGTCGCCTTCTGCTGGGCGCCGCTGGTGTGACCGCGCTGCTCGCGCTCAGCGCCTGCTCGAGCCCCCACCATCTGCAGCCCGACCCCAAGCGCAGCGTGGCCGTGCCGGCCTCCGGCTCTGGCCAGGCGGTCACCGTCATCGCCGCCGATGACCGCCCCTCGGACGTGCTCGGTACCCGCAGCGGCAGCGCAAGCTCCACCGCCACCATCAGCGTCAGCCCCCACGAGATCGTGCCGAGGCTTCAGGCCGAGGTGGAGCGGGCGGTGCGCGAGATGGGCTTCAGCCCCACCGCCGAACCGGCTCCGGGCCGCCCCAGCCTGACGCTGACGCTGAAGAAGCTGAGCTATGAACGCGGCCAGAGTCAGCCGCTGGTGGACGAGGCCAGACTGGAAAGCGTCATCGAGGCCGAAGCCAGCAATGACGGCCAGACCTACACCGGCACCTACACCTCGCGCCGCGTGCAGAGTTATGCGGTGAAGCCGGACAAGGCAACCAATCAGCGCATGGTCACCGACCTGCTCACCGACGGTCTGAACCGGGCCTTCGCCGACCCGGAGCTGGGCCAATTGCTGGCCCGTTGACGCTCGCCCGCCCCGCGGGGCGGGCCAGGCAGGCACACGACAGCGCGCCGCCCCTTGTGGGTGGCGCGCTTTGGTTTGATGCACTCAATCACTCGTCGGTGGTGGGACCACGCCGTACCAGCGCCCAGACCGACTCACGAAAGCCATTGGCTTCGGGCTCGCCGTCTTCCAGGTGGGTGACGATGAAGTTGGGGTCGAACAACCGCCTCACTTCGGCGCCGTCCACATGGAACGGCGGACCGTCGTCGCCGCTCCGACTCAGACTGACCAGCAGCCCCCGCGCGCCAGGCGGTATCAGCTGGGCCAGGTGAAAGGCGTAGCGCTGGCGGGTGGCCTCGGGCAAGGCGATCAGGGCGGCGCGATCATAGAAGGCGCCGATCTCCGAGGCCTGGGCGATATGGAAGTGAAAGAAGTCACCGCACCATAGCTCGATACTGCCCTGACGCAGAATCGCGAAACCGTCCTGCTGGTAGCGCGACACCTCCCCTCGGCCATCTTCCACAAACTGTTCGAGCGCGCGCTCCGACAGCTCGATGCCGAGCACCGGATGTTGATGCTCGGCCAGCCAGCGCATGTCCAGGCTCTTGCCGCACAGTGGCACCAGCACCTTGGTCCCGGGAACCACCCCCAGCATCGGCCAGTGGCGGATCAGTGCAGGATGAACGCTATCGCGATGAAAGCCGATGCGCCCCTCTTCCCAGCGTTTCAACCAGTGTTCGTGCATCGAATTCTCTGTCCCGGGTGCTAGAACCAGCGGTCGCGCTTGCGCCGACGCCGCGGCAGGTGCGGCACGATCAGGCCGACGATCAGGCCCGCCCCGGCGACGCCCCCGCCGTACATGAAGTAGCGCATCAGCAGGTCTTCCTTGCGGGTCTCCAGGCGAGCCTCGAGGTCCTTGTTGGTCTCGCTGATATCGCTGAAGGCGCTCTCCAGCTCATGATTGCGTGCTTCCAGTTCGGCGATGCGGCTCTCGCGCACCTCGAGGGTCTCGGTCATGGTCCGAGTGCGCTCTTCCCAGCTTTCGTTGATGCCGTCGAGCTCCTCGGTGAGTTCTTCCACCCTTGCCTCGAGCTTGGGCAGCTGGTCGCTGGCGCTGGGGGTCTGTTGCAGTTCGCTGCTGGGGACCCAGACCACGTCTCCGCTGTCGCTTCGGACCTGGGAATAGTCGCCGGAGGTGTCCAGCAGGGTCACCGGCTGGCCGGCGGTCAAGGTGCCGACGATGCGGTAGCCGTCGGTGGGGCCACTGCGCACATAGGTGGTGAGTTCGTCCGACACCCACCGTGAGGTGCCGTCGTCCTGAGCCATCGCCGGCAGGGCGGCGCCGGTCAGGGCGAGGCCCAGGGTCACTGTCTTGAGAAATTGCGTTTTCATGCCGTCTTTCCTGGCTAATCTGGGCTCGGTTGCGACTCGAGTGACGCTGCGCCGGCTTCCTGCCAAGCCGCAACGTGCGATGAGACCAAGGAGGGTGACAAACGTTCCACAGCTCCTGTGGACAAGTGTCGGGAAAACCGCTGGACATCGCTGTCCTGCGGGCGAGACACCTGGGGTTGGCACAAAATGGTCATAAAATAGCCAGCCCGCGTTCCCATCCGCCCGCAAGACTATCACATTGGCTCACCGGGATACCCCGGCCGGTGGACCAAGATCCACCGGGATCTCCGCGCGCCCTGCCCTGGTCCCTGGCCGGTACGTCGGCAAACTGGCCCCACCCGGGCCGGGTGCGTATAATGCGCCACCATGCGCCACGGTCGTTCGACCGCCAGTCTCGCGCCCATTCACCACCACTCACGTGACCAGGCACCCCTGGTGCCCATCGGGCCGGGAGCCCGACATATTGCTATGACGAAGAAACTCTTCATCAAGACCCACGGCTGCCAGATGAACGAGTACGACTCTGCCCGCATGGCGGATCTGCTCGGCGACTCCCATCAGATGGAACTGACCGACAACGAACAGGACGCGGACGTGATCCTGCTCAACACCTGTTCGATTCGGGAAAAGGCCCAGGAGAAGGTTTTCCACCAGCTCGGTCGCTGGAAGAAGCTCAAGCAGTCCAACCCCGATCTGGTGATCGGCGTCGGTGGCTGCGTGGCCAGCCAGGAAGGCGAGGCCATTCGCAAGCGCGCCCCCCACGTCGACATGGTGTTCGGTCCCCAGACCCTGCACCGGGTGCCGAGCATGCTCGACGCCAGCCGTGACAACCAGATCTCGGTGGTGGACGTCACCTTCCCCGAGATCGAGAAGTTCGATCACCTGCCCAAGCCCAGCTCCGACGGCGCCAGCGCCTTCGTCTCGGTGATGGAAGGCTGCTCCAAGTACTGCACCTTCTGCGTGGTGCCCTACACCCGTGGCGAGGAAGTCTCGCGGCCGTTCGAGGCGGTCATGGACGAGGTCTTCCACCTGGCCGACCAGGGCGTTCGCGAGATCAACCTGCTGGGCCAGAACGTCAACGCCTACCGCGGGCTCAACGACGACGGCGACGAAATCGATCTGGCCGAACTGATCGCCTGCGTGGCGGCGGTCGACGGCATCGACCGTATCCGCTTCACCACCTCGCACCCGGTGGAGTTCAGCGACAGCCTGATCGAGGCCTACGCCGAGATTCCGGAGCTGGTCAGCCACCTTCACCTGCCGGTGCAGGCCGGTTCCGACCGCATCCTGGCGGCGATGAAGCGCGGTCACACGGTCGAAGAGTACGTCGACAAGATGGAGCGCATCCGCGCCCTGCGCCCGGACATCAGCTTCTCCTCGGACTTCATCATCGGCTTCCCGGGCGAGACCGAGGAGGACTTCGAGGCGACCATGGACCTGATCCATCGCATCGGCTTCGACGTATCCTTCAGTTTCGTCTACTCCGCTCGCCCGGGCACCCCGGCGGCGGCGCTTGACGACGAGACCCCGGAAGAGATCAAGAAGCAGCGTCTGGCGATCCTGCAGGAGCGCATCAACCAGCAGGCGATGCAGATCAGTCGGCGCATGGTGGGCACTACCCAGCGTGTGCTGGTCAGCGGCTTCTCGCCCCGCGACCCGGGCCAGTTGTCCGGACGCACCGAGAACAACCGGGTGGTCAACTTCCGCGCGGCCAACCCCACCGAGCTGATCGGCTACTTCGTCGACGTCGAGATCACCGAGGCCCTGCCCAACTCGCTGCGTGGCGAACTGGCTTCCGGCGAGCGCTACTGAGGCTCGCCCTGCTCCGGGACGGGCGGCTTGGCCGTTTCACCATGACGATCGCCAATGCACAGGACCCGGAGCATTGCCCTGGCCCACGCCGGGGCAGTAAGCTGAACCTTCAAAGCCACCCAAACACGGATTCTTCACGCCTTGAGCCAGCCATCGACCCAGGCCAACCGCATCATCACGCTCAACCTCGAACCCAACGAGCCCCGCCGTCTTGCCAACCTGTGTGGCCAGCGCGACGAGCATCTGAAGCTGATCGAAAGCCGGCTCGGCGTCACCCTGCGCAACCGCGGCAACATGTTCCAGCTGGCCGGCCCCGGCGCTCGCGTCAAGGCGGCCGCAAACCTGGTGGAACACCTCTATCGTGAGGCCGAGGCCACCGAGCTGACCCCGGACACCGTGCACCTGTTCCTGCAGGAAGCCGGCATCGAGGCCCTCGACGAGGACGCCGAAGAAGACGCCGGCGAGGGCGAGGTGCTGATTCGTACCCCGCGCACCCTGATCAAGCCGCGCGGCCTCAATCAGCAGGGCTACGTCACCAGCATCCGCAACCACGACATCAACTTCGGCATCGGCCCCGCCGGCACCGGCAAGACCTACCTGGCGGTGGCGGCTGCGGTGGAAGCGCTCAACCAGCAGCAGGTGCGACGCATCCTGCTGGTGCGCCCGGCGGTGGAAGCCGGCGAGAAGCTCGGCTTCCTGCCCGGTGACCTTGCCCAGAAGATCGATCCCTACCTGCGCCCACTGTATGACGCCCTGTACGAGATGATCGGCTTCGAGCAAGTCGCCAAGCTGATCGAGCGCCAGGTGATCGAGATCGCGCCGCTGGCCTATATGCGCGGGCGCACCCTGAACAATGCCTTCATCATTCTCGACGAGAGCCAGAACACCACTCGCGAGCAGATGAAGATGTTCCTGACCCGCATCGGCTTCGGCTCCACCGCGGTGATCACCGGCGACGTGACCCAGGTCGACCTGCCCAAGGGCCAGAGCTCCGGCCTGATCCAGGTACTCGATGTGCTCAAGGACACCGCCGGTATCGGGGTGACCCACTTCGCCGCCAAGGACGTGGTTCGCCACCCGCTGGTGCAGCGTATCATCGAGGCCTACGACCTGTTCGAGGCCAACCAGGAAGCCGAGGAGCGCGCCCGCCGCGAGGCGCGTGCCGAAGAGCGCCGGCTGGAGCGTGCCGAGCGTCTACAGTCCATGAACGGTGACGGAGACGCCCACCGATGAGCGCCTGCGTGGACCGTCAGGTGGCCAGCGAGGCCAGCGACCTGCCAGAGGCCGATGACCTCGAGCGCTGGGTCGACGCCGTGCTGGCCCACTACCCCGAACGGGCGGAGTCGGAACTCACGATTCGCCTGGTCGACGCCGACGAGAGCCAGACCCTCAACCGTGACTACCGTGGCAAGGATGCCCCGACCAATGTCCTGTCATTCCCCTTCGAGGCCCCGCCAGGCCTCGAGCTTCCGCTGCTTGGCGATCTGGTGATCTGCCATCCGGTGGTCGTGCGCGAAGCACGCGAGCAGGACAAGTCGCTGATCGATCACTACGCTCATATGGTCGTGCACGGCACCTTGCATTTGCTGGGCCATGACCATATCGAGGATGAGGAGGCCGACCTCATGGAAGGCCTCGAGCGCAGTATCCTTGCCGGCCTGGGCATTGACGACCCTTACGCCCCGCCGGCCCCATCTCCGGATCCCGGTAGCGAGGACGAGAGAGCCGACGCATGAGCGAAGACCGATCGAGTAGCCAGGCCCCCAACAAATCCTGGTTCGACAAACTCTTCAGTGCCCTGTCCAGCGACAGTGACGAACCCAGCTCGCGAGAAGAGTTGCGCGAATTCCTGCGCCAGGCGGGCAGCCGCCTGAAGCTTGAGCAGGATGCCATGACCATCATCGAAGGCGCCCTGAACATCAGCGACCAGCAGGTCAGGGAGGTGCTGATTCCGCGCTCCCAGGTCACCGCCCTGGAGCTCGATCAGCCGCTGGAAGACTACCTGCCGATCATTCTCGAGACCGGTCACTCGCGCTACCCGGTGATCGGCGAGAACCTCGACGAGGTCAAGGGCATCCTGCTGGTGAAGGACCTGCTGCCGCTGCTGCAGGGGTCCAGCGACGACCGCCCCTTCCAGCTCGAAGAAGTCCTGCGCCCTGCCATGTTCGTGCCCGAGTCCAAGCGCCTCAACAGCCTGTTGAAGGAGTTCCGCGACACCCACAGCCATATGGCGGTGGTGGTGGACGAGTACGGCGGCACCGCCGGGATCGTCACCATCGAGGACATCCTCGAGGAGATCGTCGGCGACATCGAAGACGAGCACGATACCGACGAGGAAGAGGACATCCGCCAGCTGGGCGATGACCGCTACGCGGTGCGAGCCCTGACCCCCATCGAGGACTTCAACGAGCGCTTCGGTACGCGCTTCTCCGACGACGAGTTCGATACCCTGGGAGGACTGGTGATGCAGCGTTTCGGCCACCTGCCGGCGCGCGGCGAACATACTCTGATCGGGGGCTGGCGCTTCACCGTGCTCAACGCCGACAATCGGCGTATCCGGCTGCTCGAGGTCGAACCCGAAAGCCGTACCGACGACTGAACCCGTGCGTCCCCGTCCGGGGACGCCTTGCCTTTCTCGCCCACACCAAGGATGGACCCCATGCTCGAGCGAGTGCTCGGCGGCAGGGCCGGCTACCTTGCCGCCCTGATTGCCGGAGGGCTGACGACCCTCGCCGCCGCCCCCTTTTCCTGGTGGTGGCTGGCCCCGCTGGCCGCCGCCCTGGTCTACGCCGGTCTCTATCGTCGGGGCGCACGCCAGGCGCTGCTGCGCGGCTGGTGTTACGGCCTCGGACTGTTCGGAAGCGGCGCCTCCTGGGTCTACGTATCGATCCACGACTATGGCTACACCAGCGCACCGCTGGCGTTCTTCCTGACCGCCCTGTTCGTGGCCAGCATGGCGCTGTTCGTCGCCTTGCCGATGGGGCTGTTCCGTCGCCTGATGCCGGCCCGCCCCACCGCGCTGGCGGGCGGGCTCGGCTTCGTCGGCTTCTGGGTACTGATGGAGTGGATCAGGACCTGGCTGTTCACCGGCTTTCCCTGGCTGCTGCTCGGCAGCACCCAGGTCGACTCACCGCTGTCGGCGCTGGCGCCCCTGGGCGGCGTCTACCTGCTGTCGCTGGTGGTGGCGGCCAGCGGTGTGCTGCTGACGGAGCTGGCGCGGCCACGACCGCTGGCCGCCCTGCCGCTGGTGGCCCTGTGGGGCCTGCCCTGGCTGCTGCCGAACCAGTGGACCTCGCCCACCGGTGATCCGCTGAACGTGGCCCTGTTGCAGGGCAACCTGCCCCAGGAGATCAAGTGGCTGCCAGAAGGCCAGCGTCAGGCGGTCAATACCTATCTGGGCATGACCGGTGACCTGGAGGCGACCGTCCCGGTGGAGCCGGACATCGTCATCTGGCCCGAGGCCGCCCTGCCGATGTTCGAGGACCAGGCCGAGCCGATCATGGCCCGCGCCCAGGCGGCGCTGGCCCCCGAGACGGCGCTGCTGACCGGTATCCTCCAGCGCGACGCTGACGGGCGCTTCTTCAACGCCGTGAGCGCCTACGGCAACGCCAGTGGCGCCTATCGCAAGGCCCACCTGGTGCCCTTCGGCGAGTACCTGCCGCTGGAAAGCCTGCTCAGGGGTGCCATCGCCTTCTTCGACCTGCCGATGCCTGCCATGACGCCGGGACCGGATACGCAGCCGCCGATGACCGCCGCCGGTCACACCCTCGGCAACGCCATCTGCTACGAGATCATCTACGCCGACCTGGTGGCCGAGCGTGCCCGTGATTCGGAACTGCTGCTCACCGTCTCCAACGACAGCTGGTTTGGCGATTCGATCGGCCCCCACCAGCACCTGGAAATGGCCCGGCTGCGCGCCCTGGAAAACGGCCGCTACGTGATGCGTGCCACCAGCAATGGCATCACCGCCATCATCGACGATCAGGGCCGCCTGCTCGACCAGCTGCCCCAGTTCGAGACGGCACGCCTGGACGGTCAGGTGCAGCCGATGCAGGGGCTGACGCCCTTCACCCGCACCGGTAGCTGGCCCACCTGGCTCGTCGCCGGGCTGATGCTGCTGGCGGGCGCACTGTGGCGCCGACGGGACTAAGCCAACGCAAGCCGACGCAAGCCAACGACCGTCGACGCCGCTCTGGCCGCGAACGACATTCACCACAAACGACAACGCCGCGAGGGCCTGAGCCCTCGCGGCGTTGTTGTGTTGCAACCGTGTTGCCACCATGTTGCAACAGTGCGGATTAGTGTACGAGCGTCAGGCGGGTATCAAAGGCCAGATGCGTTCCTCGGATACCCTCCTGCCTGTCACGCTGACGAACGTTACTCGGCGGCCTCGTCGTCCTCCGCCTCGCCCAGCACTTCAGGGATGCTGGTCTTGACGAAACGCCCCGGCGCGGGCTCCAGCAGCGGCAGCTCACCGCCACCAGGCTCGCGGGCATCGACCATCTTGTCGGCGTCCACGTAGCCACCCTTGACCATCCACTCCTGCCAGTGGGGCCACCAGGAACCTTCATTGGCCTTGGCCCCGGCCAGCCACTCTTCGTGGTTGTCGGGTAGCTCGTCGTTGGTCCAGTAGCCGTACTTGTTCTTGTGCGGTGGATTGACCACACCGGCGATATGGCCGGAGCCCCCCAGCACGAAGGTCACCGGGCCCTTGGGCAACAGCGCGCCGTAGTAGCTGCTGTTCCACTTGGCGATATGGTCTTCCTTGGTGGCGATGAAGTAGCTCGGCGTCGACACCTTGCGCAGGTCGATCTTGACGCCGTCGAGCTCGACACCGCCTGGCTCGACCAGCTGGTTCTCCTGATACAGGTGACGCAGGTACCAGCCGTGGGTGCCCGCCGGCAGGTTGGTGCCGTCGGTATTCCAGTACAGCAGGTCGAAGGCCGCAGGATCCTCGCCCTTCAGGTAGTTGTTGACGTAGAACGACCAGAACAGGTCGTTCTCCCGCAGCAGGTTGAACGAGTAGGCCATGACGCGGCCATCCAGGTAACCGTCCTGCTCGAGCTTGGCTTCGATGCCCTGGAGCACCGGTTCGCTCAGGAAGACGCCGATCTCGCCGGGGTCACGGAAGTCCTGCAGGGTCGCCATGTAGGTCACCGACTTGGCCTTGCGCCCGCGCCGGGTGCTGGTCAGGTAGGCCATGGTCGAGGCCGTCAGGGTGCCGCCGATGCAGTAGGACAGGAAGTTGGCCGACTTCTCGCCGGTGGCCTGCTCGATACCGTCCAGTGCCGCGATCGGACCAAGCTGCATGTAGTCCGCCCAGGTCAGATCGCGCTGCTCCGGTCCGGGGTTGCGCCAGGAGATCAGGAACACGGTGTGGCCCTGGTCCACCAGCCACTTCACCAGCGAGTTTTCCGGGCGCAGGTCGAGCACGTAAAACTTGTTGATCCAGGGTGGCACGATCAATAGCGGCGTCTTGAACACCTTCTCGGTGGTGGGCGCGTACTGGATCAGCTGGATCAGCTCGTTTTCCATCACCACCGCGCCTTGTGACACCGCGATGTTTTCACCGACCTCGAAGGCGCTGCGATCGGTCATGGTGACGTTAAGACCCTCGGCCGAGTTGGCCAGGTCCTCGCGCAGACGCGACAGACCGTCGACCAGGTTCTGGCCCCGGGTCTCGAGGGTCTTGCGCATGACTTCGGGATTGGTGGAGACGAAGTTGGTCGGCGACATGGCGTTGACCATCTGACGCGCGTAGAAGGACAGATTACGCTTCTCGCCGGGGCTCAGATCATCGAGCTTGTCCACCAGAGTCTCGACGGTGTTCGAGAACAGCAGATACTGCTGCATGATGGCGTTGTAGCCAGGATCGCTGGTCCAGGCCTCGTCCTTGAAGCGGCGATCGCCGCGGGACGGCGTCACCAAGGGCTCGAAGGCACCGCCGCTGGCCGCTGCCATGGCCTGTTGCCACAGCGCCATCTGATCCTGCATCAGCTTGGCCTGGGTCTCCCATAGCAGGGTGGGATTGCGCATCAGCGATTCGGCACCGGCCTGGAAGCTGTTGCGAATGTCCTCCATCACCGAATCCGCTGCGTCATTGGGCACCATGCGCGAAAGGAAATCTTCCATCAACGCCTGGTACTCGGCGCCCAGCACCGATAGCTGGTTGCCCCATTCCTCCGGGTTGTCCGCCGCCTGATCACCTGCCGCCATTGCGTTCTCCTCTGGCCTGCCCTGCAAAAAAGGGTGGACCACCGTCGGCCTCGCGGCGTCGCAGCTATCCACCCTCGTTTCGTCATCGTTGTTGGGGGGCGAGTCGGCCGCCGCCGTCTATACCGTCGTGCGGCAGGCGCTTCACGCCAATGCCTGCACTCGCCTGCGGCCGCTCACTCGTTGGCACGTCCAACAGTACTCTTGTCTCAGGTGCGCTTGCCTCAGGTGCGCTTGCCTCAGGTGCGCTTGCGGCTGGAGGTCGCCTTGGCGGTTCCGCCGGTCGACTTGCTGGCGCTGCTGGTCTGAGACGAGGCCTGGGAGGCCGCCTGTGAAGTCGCCTGGCTGGCCTGCTGGGTGGCCTTTTCGGCTGCCTCGGTGACCTGCTGGGTGGCCTTCTCGACCGCCTCGGTCGCCTGGTCGCGGGCCTGGGTCGCCTGATCGGCAAGCTGCTGGCCGGACTCGGCAAACAGCGACTCCAGTTCGCTCTTGAACTCGAGGCTCATTTCGCTCATGGCGCGGGCATCTTCGAGCATCTGCGCCGACAGTTCGTTGAGCATCTCGGCCTGACGGGTAGAGAAGTCGCGCAGCCCCTCGGCGTCGTTGATCGCGGTGGCTTCACGCATGCGCTCGGTACCCATCTGGCTATAGCGCTTCATCGACTCCATCTGGTACTGGGACATCTTCTGCATGTTGTCCAGCATCAGGGAGTTGAGTTTGCGCATCGGCTCGAAGAACTGACGAGTCTGCTCGTTGAAGTTGTCGAACATCTTGTCTTGCATGACCGAACCTCCTGGAATCGTGTCGATGGTGTCTGTCCACTCGGCAATCCGCTGCCACTGTCCGCAGGGCGCCTCCGTCCAGGAAGCATGCTGAGGACAGCGTTGTTGCAGCGCAACAAACTCAGTCTGGCACACCCTCGGTGACAACGCCATGACAGGCGTCGCCTCCTGCGCGATTGTGCATCAAGACGCCCCGCACCCTCGCCATCGGCGAATCTGCCCTCCCCGTCATACCCGAGGCCGCTTTCCTGCGGGCCCCTGGCAGGCACTTGACGAGCACCTGGCTAGCTCTTGCCGCCCTTGGCGCTGCGCGAGCTGGCCTTGGCCGCCCCACTGGACCGCGGCGCCGTGGAGCTTGACGCCTCCTCGGCCTTGTCATCCTTGGCAGAAGACCCCTTGGCGCTCTGGGCGGCCTGGGTCAGCATATCCATCATCATCTTCTGATAGTTGCCGAAACTGGCAAGCCCCTGGGACAGTCCCTGCTGCAGCGCCGGCTGTTGCAGGAACGGCTGCATCAGGCTCATCGGATCGTAGCCTTCGACACCGGACTCCATCTGCCGATGAATGCGATCGAGCAGGTCCTGCTGGAAGGCCTCGATATTGGGAAGCCCCAATGCCTGGCGTAACTCTTCCGGGGTCAGATCGAATTCGACGTTGATCTTCATGCTGGCCTCGTGATCCTTGTATGGCGGTGTGTGGCGCCGGTAGCCCGCACTATCGGGCGCAAAGATGCCTGCATCCTGCACCTTCCCTGCCACCGTTACTTGAGTGTAGCAGTCCTGTCATGCTCTGCGATTCAGCGTAGCCGTGGTGTGCTGACTCGCACATCACTGTTCTGTGCGCGATGACGCAGCAGGTGGTCCATCAGGGTCAGCGCCATCATCGCTTCGGCGATGGGCGTGGCACGAATCCCCACGCAGGGATCGTGGCGTCCCTTGGTCACCACCTCCACCGGGTTGCCATCCACGTCGATGGAGCGCCCAGGAATGGTGATGCTGGAGGTCGGCTTGAGCGCCAGGTGAGCGATCAGCGTCTGGCCGCTGGAGATGCCTCCCAGTACGCCACCGGCATGATTCGACAGAAAACCCTCCGGGGTCATCTCGTCACGGTGCTGGCTGCCACGCTGGGCCACGCTGGCAAAGCCGTCACCGATCTCGACGCCCTTGACCGCGTTGATGCTCATCAGGCCGTGGGCCAGTTCGGCATCGAGGCGGTCGAACACCGGCTCGCCAAGCCCGGGCGGCAGCCCTTCGGCGGTGACGGTGATCTTCGCCCCCACCGAGTCCTGGTCACGGCGAAGCTGGTCCATGTAGGCCTCGAGTTCCGGCACCCGTTCGGGGTCGGGACAGAAGAAGGGGTTGTCGTTGACCGCTTCCCAGTCACGAAACTCGATGGCCAGCTCGCCCAGCTGACTCATGTAGCCACGCACCACGATGCCCTGGCTCGCCAGGTACTTCTTGGCGATGGCCCCGGCGGCCACCCGCATGGCGGTCTCGCGGGCACTGGAACGTCCGCCACCGCGATAGTCGCGCTCGCCGTACTTGTGGTGATAGGTGTAGTCGGCGTGGGCCGGCCGGAACTGGTCCTTGATCTTCGAATAGTCCTTGGAGCGCTGGTCGGTGTTCTCGATCAACAGGCCAATCGAGGTACCGGTGGTGCGCCCCTCGAACACGCCCGACAGGATCTTCACCTGATCAGGCTCACGACGCTGGGTGGTATGGCGCGACGTGCCTGGACGGCGACGATCCAGGTCGGCCTGCAGATCGGCCTCGCTGAGCTCGATGCCAGGCGGGCAGCCATCGACGATGGCGCCGAGCGCAAGCCCGTGACTCTCGCCGAAGGTGGTGACGGTAAACAGCTTGCCGAAGGTATTGCCGGACATGGGCGCTCCTCTATTGTTGTGCAAAGGACGCCGCATGGGCGTCGAGTTCTTCGGCGGTGAGGGCGAACACGCCCTGGCCGCCGCGCTCGAATTCGAGCCACAGGAAGGGAACCTCGGGGAAGGCCGCTTCCAGATGATGATCGGAGTTGCCGACCTCGACGATCAGCACGCCGTGGTCGCTGAGGTGCGCTCTTGCCTCGCGCAGGATACGTCTGACGATATCAAGGCCATCGCTGCCCGCCCCCAGCGCCAGCGCCGGCTCATGACGGAACTCCTCCGGCATGGTGGTCAGGTCGCGGATATCGACGTAGGGCGGGTTGGACACGATCAAGTCGTAACGCTGCCCTTCCAGGCCATCGAAGACGTCGCTGTGCACCGCGCGCACGCGCCGGCCTACGTCGTGGCGATTGATGTTCTCACGGGCCACCGCCAGGGCGTCCTGGCTGATATCGGACAGGTCCACCTCGACGGTAGGCAGATACTCGGCGCAGGCGATGCCGATACAGCCCGAGCCGGTGCACAGGTCGAGGATGCGCCGAGGCGGCTCCTCGGGGAACCAGGCCTGAAAGCCCGACTCGATCAACTCGGCAATCGGCGAGCGCGGAATCAACACCCGCTCGTCCACACTGAACACAAGCCCGGCGAAGAAGGCCTCGCCGAGCAGGTAGGGCAAGGGCCGCCTGTCGCTGATCCTGGCGCGCACCAGGCCGACGATGCGCTCGCGTTCCATCGGCAGCAGCCGCGCATCCAGCACGCCGGGGTCCACGTTCCAGGGCAGATGCAAGGCGCCAAGCACCAGGGCCACCGCCTCGTCCCAGGCGCTGTCTGTGCCGTGGCTATAGGTCAGCCCCGCCAGGTGAAACTCGCTGGTTGCCCAACGCAGACAGTCGCGCAGGGTGAAAAGGCCGTCGGCCAATTCAGCGTCGGGGAGCGCCAGCGTCGAAGACCTGGAAGTGGACGGAGAGGAGGAAGAGTCGGCCAAGAGGGCATCCTGTCGATCGGGTTCAAGAAGAGGCGTGCGCCAGGATCGCATGGACCATCACCGCCTTCGACGACCTTCACGCGAAGGTCCCTTCCGTTCCAGGGGCGAAGGCAGATGCAAGATCCTGGATAGCGATATAGATAGAGATCGAGATAGCGATATAGATGGCTATCTGACTCGCAAGGCATTGTATCCGTGCCGGCGGTTCACTGCCACGGCCACCACGGTATACTGGGCCTCCCTTTTACCGGACCCGAGGACCCCATGAGCCAGCGCCAGCCACCGCCCGACGACGAGATCAGCGCATTTCGCCAGGCCCTGGAGCAGGCAGGTGTCCGTCGTATCCGCCACAACCGCGCCGACACCGGCAAGCCGCGTCCGACCACCCGTGCCCAGCGAGATCAGGCCGCCGCCGCGCGCCGCGCTGCCGCCGTCAGCGCGGGTGATGACGTGGCCACCGGGCGCACCTCGGATGGACGAGTCGAGCCGGTACGCCCATCGGAGTATCTGGACTTTGCCCTTCCCGACCTGCCCTATCGCACCCGTAGCCAGTTGAAGCGTGGGATGATCGGCTGGGAAGGTGGTCTGGACTTGCACGGCTACAGCCTCGAGGAGGCTCGCTCGGAACTCGAGAGCTTTCTGCGTGACTCGGTGGCCAGTGGTCATCGCTGCGTGATCGTGGTCCACGGCAAGGCCTGGGGCGCCACCGCCGACTATCCGGTGATCAAGAGTCACGTCAATGCGTGGTTGAGAGAATGGCCAAGCGTACTGGCCTTCTGTTCGGCCACCGACGCCGAAGGTGGCACCGGTGCGGTTTACGTGCTGTTGAGACGGCGCGGACAAACGCCCTGAGGCCCTGTCACGAACGACCGTCAATGTGTGGCTTTCCATAAGTTCAGGAGAATGGCCAAGCGTGCTGGCCTTCGCTTTCTCAACCCCTGCCACCGACGCCGAAGGCGGCACCGGTGCGGTTTACGTGTTGCTGAGACGGCGCGGACAGACGCCTTGAGTCCCCCGCGGCAACGGCTGGCTCTCTAGAAATTCAGGAGAATGGCCAAGCGTACTGGCCTTCGCTTTCTCAACCCCTGCCACCGATGCCGAAGGCGGCACCGGTGCGGTTTACGTGTTGCTGAGACGGCGCGGACAGACCCCCTGAAGCCCGATCACAAGGTGTATTGAGCCACCGAGGTATTGTAGAGACGGCGCGGACAGACGCCCTGAGTCAGCCTGCTGGCTTTTCAGTCTGCTCGACGATACCGCAGGTCTCGATGCGATCCAGCGCCTGGCAGGTCAGGTGACGCCCCAGACGGATCAGATCCCTGGCACGGTGGAATTCGAAGGAGCCGCAGACGGTCTTGGGTATCTCCACCAGGATGTCCGGCGGATAGCCCGCCTCCTTGTAGCGCGCCAACGCGGCCTGGGTGATGTCGAAGGAGGTCAGGATGGTGGCCAGCCGCCCCCAGTCCTTACGCCCCAGCGCGGCATTACCGCGCTCGGCACGGTCGGCTTCGGCCTCCGATTCGGCGCTTTCCTGAAAACGCCGCGCCATCAGCGCACCGCGTCGATCGCCCCTGCGGCGTTCTCCGTTGGTACCTTTACCGCCCCGGGCCTCATCGCAGCTCGGGCACTCCACCGGCAGCAACTCCTCGAGAGAGACAAGGTTGGGGCTGTTGGCGGTGACGTTGACCGCCATCACCAGGTCCGCGTGGACCGAGACGTTGGAGATGATCGGCAGCGGATTGAGCAGACCGCCATCGACCAGCAGCCGAGGCCCATCCTCGACCGGCGTGAATACCCCGGGAATGGCGATGGAGGCACGGATAGCCTTGAGCAGGGACCCCCGCTGAAACCACACTTCTCGCTGGCGCATCAGGTCGGTCGCCACCGCGGTGAAGGGAATGGGCAGGTCCTCGATGGCGACGTCACCGATAAACGACTCGATCTTGCTCATCACCTTCCTGCCCTGCATGGCACCCATGGAGGTGAACGACATGTCGAGCAGACGAAGTACACCGAAGGAGCCCAGCTCCTCGACCCACTGACGGTAGGGCTCGAGCTTCCCCGCAGCAAAGATGCCCCCGACCAGGGCGCCCATGGAGCACCCCGAGATCGCCACCACTTCATAGTCGCGGGCGACCAGTTCCTGCAGCACACCGATGTGGGCATAGCCTCGGGCACCACCACTACCCAATGTCAGCGCAATGCGCTTGCCGCTCGATCCCGGGGGACAATCGTGGCGATAGACGGTCATGGCAATGCCCTCCTGCTGCGGATTGGCCGCGCGGGCAGCGCTTGAACAGCGCATGCCTCGCACTCGCAGGCCTGTCTATAAGCTTAGACTAACCCACCGTGGAAAAGCTTACGCGGCCTGTCACGGCGCAGCGGCCAAGACTCATCCACCGACCGGCTGCCAAGATCGTCTTTTCGATCAAGGTGTTGCGGACAACGCCTCGACGATGGCATCGGCCACCGCGGGGGCGTGCTGCGGCGAGGCATGAAGATGGTGTCCGCCCTCCAGCACGCGACGGGTCAGGCGGTGAACGCGTGCTCGCGAGGCCACCCCTCGTGGACGTTCCCCGAGAATACCGTCACGCCCTTCGACCAGCAGTACCTCGCAGGCAATAGCCTCGAGCAGATTGGCGACCTGGTCATCGGTCAGCCGCACGGGGGAGGGGCGCAGCAGGCGCGGGTCGGTGCGCAGCCGCAGGCCGCCCTCGTCGCAGGGGGTCAGGTTCCTGGCCACGATGTCGCGCACCGTCTCGGCATCCACCGGGGTGGCGCCACCGGCGACCCGCGCCGCCACCGCGGTATCCAGATCGGCATAATGAGGAATCCGCGAGCGACGGCGACGCTGGGCCCGCAACGAACGCCCCAACTGGCCAGCGGTATCTTCAGGTGGGGTGGTCAAGGCCCCCAGACCGTCGATCAGCACCAGGCGCTCGATGCGTTCGGGCCAGGCCGCGGCGACCAGGCAGGCCACCCCGGCGCCGAGGGAGTGAGCCAGCACCGGGGCACTATCCAGTCCGAGATCATCCAGTGCATCGAGCAGGTCGTGGCAGTAGTCCCAGATGGCGTAGTCGTAGTCACCGGGCAGCCGCTCGGAGTGGCCATGGCCGGCCATGTCGATGGCCACCAGGCGTATATCGAGCCGTTCGGCCAGTACCGGCGCTAAACGCGCAAAGCTTGCGGCGTTGTCGAGCCAGCCGTGCAGCGCCAGCCACACCGGCGCCTCCGTGCGTCCCCAGGCCAGTGCGGCCAGGCGCCCCTGTGCCAGGCGAAGCGCTTCTCCCGCTGGCTTCATTGCGTTGTCCCTTCGCCCAGCAGACGGTCGATTATGGCCAGCAAGGCGCGTCGCGTTGCCTCGGGCTGCTCCATCGGAAACATATGACTGCCGGGCACCCTGTCCAGGGCGATACCGCGCCGGCTGAGACGTCGGCAACGTGCCTCGGTCAGCAAGTCAGACGTCTCCCCTGCCAGCACACCCAGAGGTACTCGTACCTCCGTGGGCAGACGATCCAGATGGTGGGGCAGATGACGGAAGATCTCGACCTCGATATCCGGGTCATAGCTCAACACCACCGCGCCGTCCTCCAGGGTCGTGGTGCCGGCGTCGATGTAGTCGTCCAGTGCCTCTTCGGTGAAGCTGCGAAACAGGCCCTTGCGCCGAAGTTGAGCGCGCATCGCATCACGGCTTTCCCAACGGGTACGGCGCCCCTTGCTCTTGCCTGCCGGCGTCACTCGATCCACCATGCCGAGCCACTTGCTGACGCGCATGGCCAAGGCGTCGATGCCCAGCATCAGCGGCGGGTCGAGCATCACCACCGCCTGGAACCGCTCCGGCTCCAGGCGCGCCGCCATGGCGGTGATCACCCCGCCCATGGAGTGGCCGACACCGATAAAGGGTCCGGCCAGGTGACGGGTGCTCTCGAGGTATTCATCACGCAATGCCAACCAGTTGTGGCCCACGGGAAAATCGGGATGGTGGCCCAGGCGATCGAGCGGCTGGACGTCGAAGCGCTCTGCGAGTGGTGCCAGCAGGCTTCTGTAGCTGCCGCCGGGAAAGCCATTGGCGTGGGCGAACAGCAAGGTTGGGGTATCTGGCATGATTCTGTCTCATCCGATGAGAGGCGGCGACCCGCCGCTGTAGCCTTGGCAGGCTAACGGCATTACCCTAGGCCGCCAAGTGAACCAAAGCCTAGATTCCCCGGAATTCCCCCTGACTCCCCGCTACCAAGGAGCAACGCGTGTCCCGTAAACCCGCCCGCGATACCCGCCTGCGCAACCGTCTGTTCTTCACCACCGTGGCCGTGGCGGTGGTCATCGGACTCTGGCTGGCGCGCTGATATCTCTCCCTGACCCCGTCTCACTGCCGCTGACTTGCCGACCCTGTCTCGCTGAAAAGTGATGATGGCGTGCGTTATGAGCCAAGCCCTGCCGCGCCACCTCTCGTGCCCTCCCCCGACGTCCTGGCGTCCCTCCCTGGCGAAGGGTTAGCTTCAGGGACTGTCGACGCGGCAGCGCCAGCATCGAACGTCAGGAATCAGAAGGAACGGGCGCGCTCGATCAACTGCTCGAGCTGCTTGCGCTCATCATCGCTTGGCATTTCCAGTGGGGCACGCACCGCGCCGGACGGACGGCCAATCAGGTCGGTGCCGGCCTTGATCAGGCTGACGGCGTAGCCTGCCTTGTGGTCGCGCAGGGCGACAAAGGGCAGGAAGAACTCGCGGGAGATCTTGCGCACGGTGTCGCTGTCACCGGCACGCAGGGCCTTGTAGAAGGTCACCGCCATGTCCGGCACGAAGTTGAACACCGCGCTGGAGTAGGTGTTTACGCCCACCGCCAGGTAAGCCTCGGCGATGATCTCGGCGGTGGGCACGCCCCCGACGTAGGCCAGTCGGTCGCCGACGGTCTTGATC
The DNA here is from genome assembly GCF_003056325.1 of Halomonas sp. BN3-1. Classification (NCBI taxonomy): domain Bacteria; kingdom Pseudomonadati; phylum Pseudomonadota; class Gammaproteobacteria; order Oceanospirillales; family Halomonadaceae; genus Halomonas; species Halomonas sp. BN3-1. The sequence continues at coordinate 25,144 of NZ_PYVV01000015.1, forward strand.
ACGCGGTTGAGCGCCTGCATGTCGCCCTTGCCGTCCTTTAGCCCCACCAGGTTGGGGTTGGCGTCGGCCAGCCGCTTGGCGGACTGAGCGTTGAGCACGCCGTTGCCACGGTTGTAGTAGATCACGCTGACGCTGGTGGACTGGCAGATCCGGCTGGCGTATTCCACCAGGCCGTCCTGGGGACACTCTGTCAGGTAAGGCGGCATCAGCAGGATACCGTCGGCGCCCTCTTCCTCGGCGATGCGGGCGAACTCGGAACCGGTGGCCACGCTCAGACCGGCGCTGGCGATCACCGGCAGCTTACCATCGACGACTTCCACGGCCAGACGGACGATCGCACGGAATTCCTCCAGCGACAGGCTGAAGAACTCGCCGGTGCCACCGGCGACGAACACCGCCGAAATCTTGTGGCTGATGAACCACTCGAGACGCGCGCGATAGCTCTCGGCGTCGAAACGTCCTTCGGCGTCGAAGTCCGTGACCGGAAACGACAGCAGTCCATCGCTGATCGCCTGCTTGACCTGGGCATGGGAAAATTTCACCGAAACGTCCTCCTGTCTTCGTCGTGAACGGACATGAGGGTTTCGATTCCCGCCATGTCATACATCATACAAAGCATAAGCTAGACGTCGGGACGCTGACTGACAATAGCCCCTGTGGTAACTTTAGACCAAAGTTCACACTCCTGTTTCACCCGCCGCAATGCCGACGAGAGACTCGAAGCGGGCCCCCGGGGCCATCCGACACCCTCTCCCTGGAGGCCCAAGGACGCGCCCATGTCATTGATCGATGTCTTCCTGTCGACGCTCAACATCAGCCTGCCGGTGTTTGCCATGGTGTTTATCGGCCTTGCGCTCAAGCGACTCGGCTGGATCGACCAGGCCTTCGTCAATACGGCGTCGCGACTGGTGTTTCGCGCCACCCTGCCGGCCATGCTCTTTCTCAGCCTGATCCGCGCCGATCTGGAACGCACCCTGAACCCCTGGATGCTGGCCTTCTTCGCACTGGCCACCATTGCAAGCTTCGTGCTCGCCTGGGGCTACGCTGCGCTTCGGGTCAAGCGTCACCAGCGCGGGGTCTATGTACAGGGCGCCTTTCGCGGCAACTGCGGAGTGGTCGGCCTGGCACTCGCCCACGGCATGTACGGCGAGGTAGGGCTATCGCTGGGGAGTCTGCTGCTGGGGGTGGTAATTCTCTGCTACAACGTGCTGTCGGTGGTGGTGCTGGCGGCATACCAACTGGACGAGGACGGCCGGCGCAAGGCCATCGACTGGAACAGCATCTTCCGCCATATCCTGACCAATCCGCTGATCCTGGCGGTGGTGGTCGCCACCCCCCTGGCGGCGCTGCAGGTCAGTCTGCCCGAGTGGATCGAGACCACCGGTGACTACTTTGCCTCCTTGACCCTGCCGCTGGCGCTGATCTGCATCGGCGCCACCATCTCCACCCGGGCGCTCAAGACCAGCTATCGCACCGCCGTCAGCGCAAGCCTCGCCAAGATGGTGGTGATCCCGCTGGTGGCCACCCTGGCGGCGCTGGGGCTTGGCTTTCGTGGTGCCGAGCTGGGCGTGCTGTTTCTGTTCTTCGCAAGCCCCACCGCGGCGGCGGCCTTTGTGATGGCCAAGGCCATGGGCGGCGATGAAATTCTGACGGCCAATATCATCGCCCTCACCACCCTGGTGGCCAGCATCAGCGTGACGGTGGGGGTCTTCGCCCTGCGGCTCAACGGGCTCATCTAGTTCAGCCCTTGGCTTCAGTCCCCTCGACCACCTCGAACTGCTCGATACCGCCGCCCTCGCGGGTGGCCTCTGCCGGCAGCGGGTTGGCGTGGGCACGCTTGAAGTCGTCGCTGCCGACCCAGGCACGAAACGCCGACTGGCTCTCCCACTGGGTCTCCACCACGTAGGGCGCCTGGTTGCCCAGCGGCCTCAGCACACGCATGGCGACAAAGCCCGGCTGCTTGTCGATCTCTCCGGCGCGACGGCGAAAGCGCTCTTCGAACTCGTCCTCGAAGCCCGGATTGACGAAGATGCGGTTGTTGACGAAAAAGCTCATGGGCGTCCCTTCAGGTGAAAGCCCGCCAGTGACGGGCCCGTTCTATCGAGTGCGAAATATGTCAGACACGTCGCTCGCACCACGCCAACCACTGCGGTCAGGGTCAGCGAAGTGACGATGGCGTGGTCATGCCCACCAGCCGCGCACAACCAGCGGCTCTGACGTCGGCTTCCAGTTCGGCGATAGCCGCGGTGACAAAGCCCACCCCGGCCCCTGCCCTGCCCTCCGCCAGCAGCCCGGTCAGGGCCGCGACCAGCGGCATATGGCTGACCAGCAGCAGCGGACCCTCGTCACTTTCCAGCGTCAGCCAGTCCACCACGGCCTCGGGGGAATCGTCGGGGGTGATGATGTCCAGGGTATCGAGACTCACCTCGTCCGGCAGTGCTTCCAGCACCAGGGCGGCGGTCTGCTGAGCACGCACGTAGGGACTGGCCAGCACCTTGAGCCGGCCCCAGTCGATGTCGTCACGACTCGCCAGCCAGCGGCCCATGGCGCGAGCTTCCTCCTCGCCGCGGGTGGTCAGCCTGCGCGCCTCGTCGGGAAAGCCTGGAGTGGCCTCGCCGTGACGCATGATCCAGAGTCTATCCGCCATTCTTGGCCTCCGTCTGTCGCCGGTCCTGCTTGACGTCCTCGCGGGGGAGTACGAACTCGACGTCGCTGCTCTGCTCGCCGCGCATCAGCAGCTTGGCCATGTCACGGGCCGGCACGCCGCGAAACAACACCTGATAGAGCCCTTCCGCCAACGGCATGTAGACGCCTTCGGCATCGGCCTTGTCGCGCACCAGCTTGACGGTATTGACCCCTTCGGCCACCTGGCCGAGAGACGCCACCGCCTCGTCCAGGCTCTGACCCTTGCCCATCGCGAAGCCGACGCGATAGTTGCGCGACAGTTCCGACGAGCAGGTCACGATCAGGTCGCCGACGCCGGCCAGCCCCAGGAAGGTCATCGGATTGGCGCCCTGGGATACGGCGAAGCGGCTCATCTCGGCCAGCGCACGGGTCATCAGCATGCTGCGGGTATTCTCGCCCATGCCCAGCGCCGCTGCCATGCCGGCGGCGATGGCGTAGATGTTCTTGAGCGCACCGCCAAGCTCGACCCCGTAGCGGTCATTGCTGGCGTAGACGCGGAAATAGTCACAGCCCAGCGCCGCCTGCACCCGCGATCGCGTCTCGGCGTCGTGGCTGGCGATCACCGTGGCGGTGAGCTGCTTCTGGGCCACCTCGGAGGCCAGGTTGGGCCCGGACAGCACGCCCACGTGGGCAAACCCCGTCTCGTCCTCGAGGATCTGGCTCATCAGCTTGAAGCCATCCTCCTGGATACCCTTGGTGGTGCTGACCAGAATCTGCTCGGGCTTGAGCCAGGGACGTGCCTGGCGCACCACCTCGGCGAAGGCCTTGGAGGGAATCGCCACCAGCACCAGGATGGCCTCCTCGAGCACCCACTCGAGTTCGGTGGACGCCTCGACCCTGGGGTTGATGGCGTAGTCGGGCAAGTAGCGCGGATTGCGATGATCACGATTGATGCTTTCCACCAGCGCGCCGTCCCTGAGCCATTGGCGCACGTGGAAGCCGTTATCGGCGGCGATGCTGGCCAGAGCGGTGCCGAAGCTCCCGCCCCCCAGCACCGCCACCCTGGTGTCCATGTCGGTCATGCTTGCTCCGCAGTCGATGAGTCTTGGTGGATTGTACCGAATCTGACGTCACGACGAGGGATCTCGTCGCCACTTTGACTGACCTGGTGCCACAACGAGCAACGCCCCTCGAAAGGGGCGTTTATTTGCGCCCTAAAAGAGGGGCGTCTTCGGGCCCCTGTGAAGAGGGGCGTCTTCGGGCCCCTACAAGGAGGGGCGTCTTCGGGCCCCTCTAAAGAGGAGCCCTGAACTACACGCGGCTCAGTTCAGTCGATCAGCGGAATCAGCGAATCGATACTGGCCCGAGCATCGCCGTAGAACATCCGGGTGTTCTCCTTGAAGAACAGCGGGTTCTCAATGCCCGAGTAGCCGGTTCCCTGACCACGCTTGCACACGAACACCTGCTTGGACTCCCACACCTTGAGCACCGGCATGCCGGCGATGGGGCTGTTGGGGTCTTCCTGGGCGGCCGGGTTCACGATGTCGTTGGAGCCGATGATGATGACCACGTCGGTGGAAGCGAAGTCATCATTGATCTCATCCATCTCCAGCACGATATCGTAGGGTACCTTGGCCTCGGCCAGCAGCACGTTCATGTGGCCCGGTAGACGACCCGCCACCGGGTGGATGCCGAAGCGCACCTCCTTGCCGGCGGAGCGCAGCTTGCGCACCAGTTCGCTGACCGCGTTCTGGGCCTGGGCCACCGCCATGCCATAACCCGGCACGATAATCACGCTGTCGGCGTCGTTGAGGGCGCTGCTGACGCCACCGGCGTCGATCGACACCTGCTCGCCCTCGATCTCCTGGGCCGGCCCCTGGGTACCGCCGAAGCCACCGAGGATGACGCTGACGAAGTTGCGGTTCATCGCCTTGCACATGATGTACGACAGGATGGCACCGGAGGAGCCCACCAGCGCACCGGTAACGATCAGCAGGTCATTGGACAGGGTGAAGCCGATAGCGGCCGCGGCCCAGCCCGAGTAGCTGTTTAGCATCGACACCACCACCGGCATGTCGGCGCCGCCGATGCCGAGGATCAGGTGCCAGCCGATGAAGAAGGCGAGCAGCGCGATCAGCAACAGGGTCCAGAAGCCGGCACCGTTGAGGTAGGCGATGGCCAGCACCAGCGAGAGAATCGCCGCACCGGCGTTCAGGGCATGACCGCCGGGGTACTTCTTCGGCTTGCCGTCGATCTTGCCGGCCAGCTTGCCGAAGGCGATCACCGAGCCGGTGAAGGTCACCGCACCGATGAACACGCCCAGCACCACCTCGACCTGCAGGAAGGTCAGCTCGGCAGGTGTCTTGTAGGCCAGAGTAGCGGCGAACGCCGACAGGCCGTCGAGGGACTCACCGGCCGCCTTCAGCGCCAGCACCCGGGCACGTTCCATCTCGGCGTTCCAGCCGACGAACACCGCCGCCAGACCGACGAAGGAGTGCAGCGCCGCCACCAGCTGCGGCATCTGGGTCATCTCGACCCGCTTCGCCACCATGGTGCCGACCACGGCACCGACGATCATCAAGGGGATCATCAGCCAGTAGTTGCCGATGTTCGGGCCGAGCATGACGGAGAACACCGCCAGGCCCATACCGACGATGCCGTACCACACCGCGCGCTTGGCCTTTTCCTGATTGCTCAGTCCCCCCAGCGAGAGGATGAACAGCACACTCGCCGCGATCGCCGCGGCGGTTACGAATTGTTGTCCTAGCATTTCGTCTCTCCGCGGTTCAGGACTTCTGGAACATGGCCAGCATCCGGCGTGTCACCAGGAAGCCACCCACGACGTTGATGGAAGCGATCAGCACCGAGATGCCCGCCAGCAAGGCGACCAACCAGCTGCCCGAGCCCACCTGGAGCACGGCACCGAGGATGATGATCCCGGAAATCGCATTGGTCACCGCCATCAGCGGCGTGTGCAGAGAGTGACTGACGTTCCAGATGACCTGAAAACCGACGAAGCAGGCCAGCGCGAAGACGATAAGGTGCTGCATGAAGGATGCAGGGGCCACCAGACCGAGCAGCCCCATGACGATGCCGCCGACCGCCAGCATGGTGACCTGGCTCTTGGTCTGCTTCACGAAGGCAGCGTGTTCGGCAGCCTTGCGCTCCTCCGGTGTCGGCTCCTTCTCCTTGGGCTTCGGCTTGGCCGCGGCGATGGCCTTGACCTTGGGCGGAGGCGGCGGAAAGGTGACCTCACCCTGGTGGGTGACGGTAGCGCCACGGATCACGTCGTCTTCCATGTCGTGAACGATCTTGCCGTCCTTCTCCGGCGTCAGATCGGTCAGCATGTGACGGATATTGGTCGAGTACAGCAGCGACGACTGGGTGGCCATGCGCGACGGGAAGTCGGTATAGCCAACCACGATGACGCCGTTGTCGGTGACCACGCGCTCATCAGGCTTGGTCAGGTCGCAGTTGCCGCCCTTCTCGGCGGCCAGGTCGACCACCACAGAGCCCGGCTTCATCGCCTTGACCATGTCCTCGAGCCACAGCTTGGGAGCCGGGCGTCCGGGGATCAGGGCGGTGGTGATGACGATATCCACCTCGGGGGCCTGCTGACGGAACAGCTCGAGCTGCTTTTCGCGGAACTCGGGGCTGGAGGGCGCCGCATAGCCACCGCTTTCGGAGCCGTCCTGGGAGTCCTCGAAATCGAGGAACAGGAATTCGGCGCCCATGGACTCGATCTGCTCGGAAACCTCGGGGCGCACGTCGAAGGCACGCACCACCGCACCGAGGCTGGTGGCGGTGCCGATGGCGGCAAGACCGGCGACGCCGGCACCGATGATCAGCACCTTGGCCGGCGGCACCTTGCCCGCGGCGGTGACCTGACCGGTGAAGAAGCGCCCGAACTGGTTGCCTGCCTCGATCACCGCGCGATAGCCGGCGATGTTGGCGGTGGAGGACAGCGCATCCATCTTCTGGGCGCGGGAAATCCGCGGCACCATGTCCATGGCGACGACGCTGGCACCCTTGTCCTTGCAGGTCTCGAGCATCTCCTCGTTCTGGGCCGGCCAGAAGAAGCTGATCAGGGTCTGGCCCTGGCGCAGCAGGTCGGACTCTTCCTTCTGTGGCTCGCGCACCTTGACGACCACGTCGGCCTGCTCGAATACCGCCTCCATGCTGTCGACGATAGTGACACCGGCCTCTTCATAGGCGGCGTCGGTAAAGCCGGCAAGCTCACCTGCGCCCGTCTCGATCAGGCACTCGTGACCCAGCTTCTGAATGTGTCCGGCGCTCTCGGGCGTCAGCGCGACACGCGCCTCGCCCTTATGCCGTTCCCTTGGTGCTCCTATCTTCACGATGGATCTCCCATGTGGCCAACGTTATTACGATTGCTTGTTATGGTTTCTTGTTGTCATTCCTACCAGTGTTACCTCTTGTGGCTAGTCTGCACAAGAGGGGATCGCCAGTAATTTGTGCACTGCAATGTGAAAGCAACCACCTGAATCCATTAAGAGAACCGACACGAAGCGGGGTGTAACCTTATGCCCTTCCGAGCCTCCCAGGCCCGGCGTGACCGGCCTGGCGGCGTGATCACACCCTGATGGCAACCTCTGACGAGAAACAACGCGGATTTGTGACTGCCAACAACCTCCCTTTCGAGCCTGAACAAGCGCTCACCCAGCAACATATTCGCTCAGAAAAAACGCCGACCATCTGCGCCGCATTGCCGACAGGATGGACGAAAAGATAGCTGAAAGGATGACGGATAGCGCTGGTGAAAGCGCTGCTGAAACAACAGGCGACGCACAGCGCGTCCACTCGACATCGCCTGTTCAGAGCACTGCTCGGTGCCAACGCGGCCCTTACGGATACAGAATGACCTTGGCGGCAGCGCTGCGCCCGCTTGCCAGCTCCTCGAAGGCGGCCGGCCCCTCGGCCAGAGGCCGCTTCTCGACCCAGGACAGCTCCCCCAGCGCACCGGCGTCGAGCAGTGCGACGGCAGCGCGAAGATCACCGAAGCTGTAGGTGTAGGCACCAAGAAAACTCAGCTCCTTCAAGGTAATGGCGCGGGTATCGGTAACCCCATCGTTGTCCTGCAGACCAAGGTGCATGATCGCGCCACCAGGACGAGCCGAGGCCACCGCCATCTTGCGCGTGGGGCCAGCTCCCACACAGTCGAACACCGCTTCCACCGAGTCGGCCCGGGGCGGCGCTTCGCGCGGGTCGAAGGCCTCGAGCCCGACCCTGAGCGCCGCCTCCCGGCGCAGCGGGTTGAGATCGGCGATACGCAGCGAGCGCACCCCGCGCTGGCGCAGGATCAAGGCGGTCATCAGGCCGATGGCACCGGCACCGATCACCAGCACCCGGGACTCCGCCAGCGGGCGATCGAGCACCCGCTCCAGGCGGTGAATACCATGCACTGCAGTCGCCACCGGCTCGGTCATGGCGGCGACCTCGGCGCTGAGCGTCTGTGGCAGCTCGATCAGGCTGTGATCGGCGATGTTGACCGTCTCGGCGAAGCTGCCGGGGCGATTCATGCCGATCATGCTGCGGTTCTCGCATAGATTCTGGCGCCCGGCCTGGCAGTACTCGCAGTGGCCGCAGACGATCAGCGGGTTCATGGTGACCCGCTTGCCCTTCCAGGCGCCCTCGACCACCCGTCCCGCGACCTCGTGGCCCAGGATCATCGGCGGCACCCGCCGGGGATCATGGCCATGGTAGGCATGCAGGTCGGAACCGCAGATGCCGGTGGCCTCCACCTGCACCCGCGACTCCCCCGGCTTGAGCGGCTCGGGTTCGGTGCCACGCATCTCCATCTGCTCGCGACCGACGTAGAACAAGGCTTGCATGGTGAGTCTCCTGAATCACTTGGCGGTAAAGCCGCCATCGACGTGAAGGATCTGGCCGGTGACGTAGGCCGAGGCCGGGGACGCCAGGAATACCGCCGGTCCCGCGATATCCTCAAGCCTTCCGTTACGGCCGATGGCGGTCTGGCGCGCCAGCGCCTCGGACCTGGCCGCATCGTCGAACACCGGTGAGGTCAGCTCGGTAGGAAAGAATCCCGGCGCCAGCGCATTGGCGTTGATACCGTGGCGCGACCAGGCCTCGGCCATGGCGCGGGTCAGCTGGGCGATGCCACCCTTGCCGGCCCCGTAGGGGGCGCTGTCGGGAAAGGCACGACTGGACTGCAGCGAGGCCAGGTTGATGATGCGACCGTAGCCCGCCGCGCGCATCCCCGGCACCAGCGCCCGTGACAGAAAGAACGGCGTGCCCAGGTGGAGTTGCAGGGTCAGCTCCCACGAGGCCAGATCGACCTCTTCTGCCGGCTGGCGCAGGTTCACCCCGGCGGCGTTGACCACAATCAGGGGATCGCCAAACGCCTCGGTGGCGCGACGTGCCACCTCTTCGAGGCCCCTGGCGTCGGCCAGGTCGGCGCTGAGGGCGGCCGCCTGGCCGCTCATGCTCCGAATCCGCTCCACTCCCGCATCCAGCGCGTCCTGACGCCTGGCGGCCAGCACCACCCGGGCGCCGCTCGCCGCCAGTGCCTCGCCGATGGCAAGACCCAGCCCGCTACTGCCCCCGGTGACCAGCGCCACCCGTCCGTCGAGGTCGAAATCGGGACGCATGGTCATACGTCCTCTTCCACCGCCAGCACAAAGCGCTCATCCGGATAGTACTTGGCCAGACGGATATCGCCGGTACGGGCATGGCCTTCCATGCCCTCGCAGCGCGACAGCCTGGCGGCGGTGGCGGCTACGGTGCGGGTGGCCTCGCGGCTCTGGCGCTGGTAGGTCACGATCTTGAGGAACTTCTGGGCGCACAGCCCGCCGGTGTAACGCGCCGCCCCCTTGGTCGGGAGGATATGATTGGTGCCCGAACACTTGTCGCCGAACGCCACCGAGGCTTCCTCGCCGACGAACAGCGAGCCGTAGCTGTTGAGGCGCTCCATCCACCAGTCCAGATCCTCCACCTGCAGTTCCAGATGTTCGGAGGCATAACGATCGCTGACCTCGACGGCTTCCTCCCGGGTATCGCAGACGATGATCTCGCCGTAGTCGCGCCAGGCAGCGTCGGCGGCCTTGCGCTGGGTTTCCGGCAGGTCATCGATACGCGCCTGGATGCGCTGATCCACCGCTTCGGCCAATTCGCGCGAGGTGGTGAACAGCCAGGCCGGCGAATCCGGGCCGTGCTCGGCCTGGCCAACCAGGTCCTCGACCACGATATCGGGATCGGCGCTGTGATCGGCGATGATGCCGATCTCGGTGGGCCCGGCGAACATGTCGATGCCGCAGCGTCCGAACAACTGACGCTTGGACTCGGCGACGAAGCGGTTGCCCGGGCCGACCAGAATGTCGGCGGGCTTGCCGGTGAACAGTCCAAAGGCCATGGAGGCGATGCCCTGAACCCCGCCCATCTGCAGGATGACGTCGGCACCGGCGAGATCCATGGCATACAGGATGGCTGGGTGGATGCCGTTCTCGTCCCGCGGCACCGAACAGGCCACCACGTTCTTGACCCCGGCCACCTTGGCGGTCGCCACACTCATGATCGCCGAGGCAATATGCGCGTAGCGGCCACCGGGCACGTAGCAACCGGCGGTCTCCATCGGGATCAGCTTCTGCCCGGCGAACAGGCCCGGAGACAGCTCGGTCTCGAAGCCCTGGATGCTGTCGCGCTGGGCAGCGGCAAACCGGCTGACGCGCTCATAGGCGAAGTGGATATCCTGCTTGAGCTGCTCGGGGACCTTCTCCCTGGCCGCCTCGATCTGGTCACGGCTGACGATGACGTCGCCTTCCCAGCCGTCGAGTTCGCGACAGTACTCCCGCGCCTTGGCCTCTCCCCCGGCCTCGATCTCGGCGAGCATGCGCGAGACGACTTCATGGGTCTGGGTGTCGTTGCTGGAGGCATTCTTGTCGGCTTGCTTGTAGTAGTGAATCGCCATGTTGAGTCTCCTTGAGGTCATCGGCCGGTATCGGTCGCCACACATGCTTGAGTCTTGAGCATGCGCAGTGCCTAGGCGCTGTCCGAAAAGTCGACGAGCGAAGGTTAGACAAGGCAAAAATCGGTGAGAAAGCGCAGTTTACGGGGTGTAAATGAGCATTTTGATCCGATTTTTAACGCCGTATTACCGAGCGCAGGCACTTTTCAGACAAGCCCTAGGGTGTGCCGTCGACTCGGCCGTGATGCGCCGACGGCGTCGTTGTTTTGGTGAGTGTTGCTCTGGCGAGGCGTGGGCCAGCCAGTCGCCTAGCGTCGCCCTTGCCCTCGCTTCGTATCTTTACGCCTACACTTTTGTAAGCGCTTACAAATCCGTTGAAAAAAGGGGGAAGACAGCTCTCCCCCAACCTCTCCCTGGGCTCAGTCCGAAAAGTCGACGAGCGAAGGTTAGACAAGGCAAAAATCGGTGAGAAAGCGCAGTTTACGGGGTGTAAATGAGCATTTTGATCCGATTTTTAACGCCGTATTACCGAGCGCAGGCACTTTTCAGACGAGCCCTACCCTATCGCCCAGGTCGACAACCAAGGCAAATAAGCGATCATCAACACCACGATCAGCATCCCCAGCACGAACGGCAGCGCGTAGCGAGCGATCGACAGCACCGAACAGCGGGTCAAGCCGGACACCACGAACAGGTTGAGTCCCAGCGGTGGCGTGATGAAGCCCAGGCCCAGGGTGGTGACCATCAGGATCGCGAAGTGGAACTCGTTCATCCCCGCCTCCAGCGCCAGTGGCAGCAGCAGCGGCGCCAGGATGACGATGTTGGGGGTGGTTTCCATCACGCAGCCAGCCAGCACCAGAATGCCGATCATCATCAGGATCATCAGCCAGGGGGCGTCGGTGACACCGCTGATTCCGCTGACCAGGGTCTGGGGGATATCGAGGCTGGCCAGGCTCTGCGCCAGCGGCAGGGACACCGCGATGATCGGCACGATGACGCCGCACACCCGCGCCGAGCTCTCCAGCATGCGCGGAATGTCACCCAGCGTCAGGCGACCCTGGCGCAGGCCGATGATGACCACCACCACCACGGCCACCGATGCCGCCTCGGTAGGAGTGAAGATGCCGGTGTAGATGCCGCCCAGGATCACCACCGGTACGAACAGCGCCCAGCGGGCGTCCCATACGGTGTCGATCCAGCGTCGCCAGGAGAAACGCTCGCGATCGCCTTCGAAGCCGTAGATGCGATTGAGCACCATATTGGTGGCCATGACCGAGATCATCACCATCACCCCGGGGATCGCCGCCGCCAGAAACAGCGTCGAGGCGGACATGCCCAGCACCAGGCCCATCACGATATAGGCGATCGATGGCGGGATCAGGATGCCGGTGCAGGCACCGGAGGCCACCAGCGCACAGGCCGCCGGCAACGGATAGCCGCGCTCCACCAGCCGGGGAATGGTCATGCGCCCCACCGCCGCGGCACCCGCCGCGTCCGAACCGGAGATGCAGGCAAAGAAGCCGCAGCCCAGCGTCGTCGAGCTGCCAAGGCCGGTCTTGAGCCCGCCGACGCTGGCCTCGGCCACATCCAGCAACTTGCCGGAAAGCCCCGAGCGCACCAGGGCATCACCGGTCAGGATAAACAGCGGCACCGCGATCAGCGCAAAGGCGTTGATGCCTTCGAACAGCGACTCGCCGAACACCGACAGCGGCAAGGTCTCGGTAAAGGTCAGCATGCCCAGGGTGCCGAGACCGATGGCGACCCACACCGGCACCCCGACCAGGATCATCACGATCAGCGCCGCCAGCGGCGCATAGAAGGTCCAGTCCAGGGAGGCCGCGGCCTGTTGAAGTTCCATGAATTCCATGACGGTCCCCCTCAGTCGAAGAGCTTCTGGCCATCGAAGACCGGATCACCACGTTGCATGCGCCGGATATCCGCCAGCATGCTCTGTACCACCCGCCAGGCGATCAGCAGAAAGCCCACCGGGATGGCGGCCAGAAAGAACGCCTGGGAAACCCGCAGTCCCGCGGTGACCGAACCGAAGTTGATCGATGTCAGCACCGGTGCGATCGACAGGTACAGCGCCCACACCGCCAGCACCAGGGTGGCGATATCCGAGATCCACCAGCCCAGGCGCTTCATGCGAGGCCCGCCCAGGTTGATCAGCACATCGATGCGGATATGGGCGCGGTCCCTGACCGCCGCGGCGGCGGCGAGCCAGGCCAGGTAGATAAAGGCATAGCGCGCCAGCTCCTCGCCCCACACCGAGGAGTAGTTGAGGGCGAAGCGACGAATCACCTCCACCGCCACCGTCAGGATGATCAGCGCGTAGAAGGTCAGCAGCAGCCAGCGCTCGGTGCGGCGATCGACGTCGTCACAGCGCAGGCGCAGGGCGCGCCAGCGCGTGTCCTTAGGCGTTGCTGTCGACGAAATAGCCATTTTGCACCTCCGTGGCGGCCAGCAGTTTGTCGAATGCCTCCAGCGACCCCGCCAGCTCACGCTTGGTCTCATCCCAGGCGGGCAGCTGATGGCCACAACGCTCGACCCACTGGGCCTTTTCCTCGTCGCTCAGGGAGTAGACCTCGACGCCGGCCAGGCGCATCTGGTCATGGGCGTAGGCTCGCGCCGCCGGGACCTTGGCGAGGTTTTCGCGGAAGGTGACATCGGACGCCTGCATGACGGCGTCCTGAAGCTCGCCATCCAGGCTGTCGAACCAGGCCTTGTTGCAGGTGTAGACCTGGGCATCCGGCACCGACTGGATGGTGGAGATGCTCGACAGCACGTCGGTGAAGCCGAACACCAGCAGGGCCTGGACGCTGGGGTCGAGGGCATCGGCCACGCCCTGCTTGATCGCCGACGAGGTCTCGCCCCAGGCCACCGGCGTCGGGTTGGCACCGGCCAGTCGATAGACCTGCTGCAGGATCTGCGAGGACGGCACCCGGAACTTGATGCCGGAGATGTCATCGGGGACCCGCACCGGGCCATCGAGCAGCCCATCGCGCACGGCGACGGTCCTCGGGTCGATGCAGATATAGGACAGCACCTTGAAGCCGCGCTCCTCGACCTTGTGGTGAACGGTGTCGCGCCAGGCGTCCGAGGTCACCAGATTGATCAGACGCTGGTTCTCGCCACACCAGTAGGGAATGTTCACCAGGTCGGCTTCCGGGGCGAAGGACGACAGGTTGGACAGCGAATGCTGGGCGATGGCGATGGAGCCGTTCTGGACCATCGAGATCAGCGCCCCGCCGGTGGCGAGCTGGCCACCGGGCGCCAGCTTCACGTAGAGCCGGCCGCCGGAGAAGTTCTGCAGGTTCTCCTTGAAGTTGAGCTGCATGATCGGATAGGCCCGCGAGGCGCCCAGGGTATAGCCGGTGGCGAGCACGATGGTGGACTCGGCCGCGTTCTCTCGCTCGGACTCTTCCTTGGCGGTGGCCGCCATGGCGCTTTCCGAGAACAACGCACCGCCGACCGCACCGACCACCGCCGCGGTAAAACCGAACTTCGCCACGGTGCCCATGAACAGCCGTCTTTCCGGCTGACTGGGAGCACCACTGTCATTGGTGATGAAATCTCGCATGGTCATTGTCCTTGTTGTGTGGTTGGCGTGCCCGGCTCGGCGCCAGACGGCGCCTTGCCCTCGAACTTGAGGCAGGCAGAGACGAAGAAGGCGGTAGCGAGCGTCAACAGCACCGCCTCGTAGGCGGCTTCCAGCGCCCACATTCCCGGTACATAGCGCTGGATGGCGACGTTGATGAAAAAGGCGGCGAACAGACATATCGACAGCCATAACATCAACTTGGCTGAGGACGAAGACGACCTGGACATGGGTGGCGACTCCCGACTCTCGTTGTATTTGGTGGTACGCGTCGTTGTCGATCTTGCTGAGCCTGGACCGGCTCCGCTCGAAGCCGTGGTCAGGCTAACGAGGCAAAAATGCAGCAGTGAACTACGATCAACGCTGTCTGCTGCTATAATTGTAAGCGCTTACATGGCGCACCATTCAAGGTAGATTCCTCTATAGGACTTGTCCAGCCAGAATCCTGTAAAGGACCTTCGACTTTAGCCGCAACCGTGGCGCCGATCGGGTCACACCGGTGGCGCCACCCAGGAGAGGCCAGATGAACGATCGTCCCACCAGAGCGTTGCTGGAAGATGTGGCCCGGGAGGCCGGGGTCTCGACGGCGTCTGTCTCGCGGGTGCTCAACGGCGCACCCCACGTCAGCGACCGCCTGCGAAAGAAAGTGGAGGCCGCCGTCGGCCGCCTCGGCTACGTGCCGGATGGTTCGGCCCGTGCACTGGCCTCACGCCGCATCGGCGCCATCGGTCTGCTGGTACCGACCCTCGACAACCCGATCTTCGGCACCATGGCCAACAGCCTGGAGCGGCGCCTCAAGGAGCATGACTGTCGTCTGCTGCTGGCCACCTACCGCTACGACCTCGAGGACGAACTGCAGGCGCTGCGGACGCTGGTCCAGCATGGCGTGGACGGCGTCGTGTTGATCGGCCATGAACACCTTGCCGACGCCTACCGTCTGCTGCACCAGCGTCAACTGCCCTTTCTCACCAGCTGGCAGACCCATGACAAGGCCGAAGCCCCCTGTATCGGCTTCGACAATCGCGGCGCCGCCAGACAGCTGGCGAGCCACCTGATCGACCTGGGCCACCGCCACCTCGCCATCGTCACCGCACCCTATGAACACAATGACCGTGCCCGGGCCCGCTTCGACGGGTTCAGCGATGCGATTGCCGCTGCCGGTTGCCCGGCGCCGGACGTCGAGGTGGTGGAGTATGGTGTCGCCGAGGGTGCCGACGCCTGCGCCAGACTGCTGGAGATGCCCTCCCCGCCCACGGCGCTGCTTTGCGGCAATGACACCCTGGCCTTCGGCGCCCTGCTCGAGGCCAAGCGACGCGGGCTCGACCTGCCTCGGGAACTGTCGATCACCGGCTTCGACGACCTGCCCCAGGCGGCCTACATGTCGCCATCGCTGACCACCGTCTCGGTGCCCGCCAGTGACATCGGAGTGCATGCCGCCGACGCCCTGATGACGTGGATTCGCCATCGCGAGCGGCCCAGCGACCTGCACCTGGATGCCAGCGTCCAGCTAAGGGGATCGACGGCGCCGCCACTTGCCGGACGCGGCCAGTAGGGTGGCTGAGCTGGCTGATAAAGCCGTTCAGCAAAGCTATTCGGGAAAGTCGTTCTAACACGCTATCCGCGAACTGTATCCGCGAACGCTATCCAGGAAGCCGCACGTCTAGGAAGCCGCAATGGCCGTCAGGTCATCCACCACCGCCGTCGGCAGCGTCAACCGATCATGGCTCTGGCGTCGCAGCTGGTGGCGCCGGTCGCCGGGCAGGCGTACGCCCGGCTGCTCGAGCATCGCGGCGAACAGCACTTCACAGCGCGCGAGCACATCGGGTGCGAAGCGATCGACGTCGAACAGCAGCATCAAATGACCGACGCCGGGTGGCTCTCCCTGCGCCTCGAAGAAAGACCCCGCCTCGAAACCGAAGCGACTACCGGAAAGCCCCGCGCACAACAGCTCCACCATCATCGCCAGCGCCGCCCCCTTGGCGTCTCCTGCCGGCACCATGCTGCCCTGGATGGCGGTCTCTGGATCGGTGGTAGGCGCCCCATCCGGCCCCACCGCCCAGCCCTCGGGGATCGGCTTGCCGGCCTTGCGCGCCAGCATCACCTTGCCCCTGGCCACCTTGGACAGCGACAGGTCCAGCAGCATGGGTTCGCCCTCGGGTCGCGGACAGGCGAAGGCGATGGGGTTGGTGCCGTAGAGCGGCTTGTGACCACCCCAGGGCGCCATGGCCGACGGCGCATTGCTGAATGCCAGCGCCATGAAGCCCTCCCGAGCCGCTCGCTCCACCGGTGCACCGGCCACCCCAAAGTGGTGAGAGCGTCCGATGGAAATCGCGCATAGCCCCTGCTGCCGCGCCACCTCGAAGCCGGCGTCCAGCCCGCTGGCGATGGCCGGAAAGGCCAATCCATGGTCGGCGTCGACCCGCACCACCGCGCCATCGGCTTCGGCCCTGGGTATGGCGCCGGCGTTGACCTTGCCGCTGGCGGCCTGGTCCAGATAGAACGGTAGGCGCGAGAGCCCATGGGACGGCAGACCGTCACGCTCGGCGTCGAGCAGCGCCTCCACCGTGATGGCGGCCTCGCGCTCGGGGAAGCCTCTGGCACGCATCGCCTCCATGGCGAGTTCCCGCGCCTGTTCGCGGGCAAGTGTTGTCGTCTGGCTCATGCCACCCCCTCCGGTGTCAGTACCGCAACCACGTTCTCGGCGGTCATCTGGCTGATACGCGCGTTGGACTCCTCGGTCACCCCGGCGATATGCGGGGTCAGTACCAGATGGGGCACCCCTTCGAGCACCGAGCCTGCACCAAGTGGCTCCTGCTCGAACACATCGAGCATGGCCCCCGCCAGGCGTCCACTGGTGAGCGCCTCGGCCAGTGCCGGCTCGTCTACTACCCCACCGCGGGCGGCGTTGATGACCACTGCGCCGGGCTTCATGACGGCCAGGCGATCGGCGTCCAACAGGTGTCGGGTCTGGTCATTGAGCGGCACGTGGAGACTGACCACGTCGGCCGCGGACAGCAGCGCTTCCAGCGTCTCGCAGCGCTGGGTCTGGCCCCAGGCCGCAGACTCGGCCGGCAGGTGGGGATCAAACGCCAGCACCTCCATACCGAGGGCCCGGGCGAGCCCGGCGGTGACCTGGGCGATGGCACCAAAGCCCACCAGACCCAACCTCGCGCCGCTGACCTCACGCCCCATCAGCGCCTGGCGGGGCCACTCCCCTGCCAGCATGGCCGGGGTCGAGGCGTAGGCACCTCGGCGCAGCATCAGCGCCCCCGCGATCACGTACTCGGCCACCGAGCCGGCGTTGCCCCCCTGGGCCGGCTTGACCTCGACGTCGCGCTCGGCGCAGGCCCCGAGGTCGATATTGTCGAGTCCGACACCAAGACGCCCCACCACCTTGAGGCGCGGCGCCCGTGTCAGCAGTTCGCTATCGACCTGGGTCCGGTTGCGCACGATCAGCGCATCGGCGTCCGCCACCGCGTCCAGAAGGCGTCCTCGATCCTCGACCAGACGGGTGTCACACAGCACTTCGTGGTGCTCACCGAGCCAGGCCACCGCCTGCTCGTCCATGAATTCCGAAATCACTATCCTGGCCATCGTTTTACTCCCTCGATGTTGCCGTCGAAGCGGCCTCACAGCGTGAACCAGCGCCCCGCCGGCAGCGGAACATTGAGTACCAGCGCGAACAGGGCGTAGAAGAAGGCCACCAGCACGGCGCCGGTTGCCAGGTGTCCGGCCAGGCGACGAGGACTCCAGCGACGATACTGCGCCACCACCATCAGCCCGACGAAGCTTGCAAGGCCGGTCAGCAGGAAGCCGAGCCAGGGCAGCGCCAGGGCCCAGGCCAGCATGATTCCGACCAACGCCAGACGCCGCGGGGTCGAGCCGGAGCCCGAGTCCGAGCTCGCATCAGAGCTTGAATCAGAACTTGGATCAGAACTCGAATCAGAGCCCCGCTCATGGTTGGCCACCACCCCGCGCAGCCCAAGCTGCCCCAGGCGCAGCAGTCCCGCGACGATCACCACCAGCGAGATCACCGCAGGAAATACCGCCCCGAGCTGACTCATCTCACGGGTCTCCCACAGGCATAGAGCGGCGCCAGCGACGAATAGCGTCGGCAGCAGATACTCGCTTGTGCGGGAGCAGGAGGCCTGGATGGCGTGCTTCTTCTTGCCGGCAGCGCTGGTGTTGTGGCCAGTGCTCGTGTCGTGACCAGTGCTTCTGTTGTGAACAGCGCTCATGGCGACGCCTCCCCATTGATCGTCTTGTCCTGACGTCTTGCCTCACGCCGTGCCTTGACCATCGGGTAGAAGACGCTCAGCAACGACAACGCAATGATCGTCAGGCTGATCGGCCCACCGAAGAAGGTAGCGAACAGCGATCCGCTGGCCCGCCCCATCAGGAAGCCCTGGACGAAGCCCTGCTCGGCAATGGGTCCGAGGATCAGCCCCAGCACGATGGGCGAGGGCCGAAAGCCGTAACGATTGAGCACCCAGCCCAGCACCCCCAGGCACAGCATGATCACCACGTCGCTGGCGCTGTTGCGGATGGCGTAGGTGCCGATCACCGTCATGAAGGCGATGGTCGGTACCAGCAGCGCCTTGGGAATGGAGATGATCGACTTGAAGGCGTAGCGCCCGATCAACAGACCCAGCGGCAACAGCAGGCAGGTGGCCAGAAACAGCCCGGCGACGAAGGTGTAGGTGATGCCGGCGTTGGTGGTGAAGAGCTCCGGCCCGGTACGAAAGCCCTGCACCAGCAAGGCCCCGAGGATCACCGCATCCGGCGGCGTGCCGGGGATGCCCAGCACCAAGGTCGGAATGAAGCCGCCGCCCACGGTGGCATTGTTGGCGGCCTCGGTCGCCAGCACCCCCTGAGGATTGCCCTTGCCGAAGCTCGCCGGCTCGTCGGCCACCCGGCGTGCCTCCGAATAGGACACCAGGCTTGCAATCGAGCCGCCCGCCCCGGGCAGGATGGCGACACCGGTGCCGATGGTCGCCGAGCGCAGCAGGTTCAGCTTGCCCTTGATGGCGATCGCCATGCCCTCGCGAAAGCGCACCCCGCGCGACACGCCATCCACCTTGAGGTGGGCGGCGGGTGTTGCCACCAGATCGATCAGCACCGGAATGCAGTACAGGCCGATCAGCGCCGAGACCGTCTCGATGCCACCAAGCAGCACCGGCGAGCCGTAGGTGTAGCGGATATCGCCGCCGATCACCGCGACGCCCACGGTGGACAGCAACAGGCCGAAGCCCGCCCCCATGAACCCTTTGAGGGTCGAATCCTCGGACAGCGCCGAGATCAGCGTCAGCCCGAAGATCGCCAGCCAGAAGTACTCCACCGGCCCGAAGCTGAGCGCGACCTGGGCCAGCAGCGGCGCCAGCAGCAGCAGCGCCAGCACCCCGACCAGCCCACCGACCACCGAGGCGATGGTCGACAGGGTGACGGCCAGATCACCGTCACCCCGGCGGGCCATGGGATAGCCGTCGAAGGTGGTGGCGATGGCCGAGGGCGTACCTGGCGTATTGACCAGTATCGCCGAGTAGGAGCCGCCGTAGATGGCCCCGGTATAGATGGCGCCGAGCATGATCAGGGCCGACTCTGGCGCCATGCCGAAGGTCACCGGGACCAGCACCGCCACTGCCATGGTGGCGGAAAGCCCCGGCAGGGCACCGATGACGATGCCCGCCGTCACCCCGAGCAGGGCCAGCGCAAGATTGAGCGGCGACAGAGCGCCGAGCGCGTGAACGATAAGATCCATGGCGTTGACCTCAGTCGATCAGGCCGAGTTCTCGCGCGCTGGTCTCATACTGCTGGCTCTGTTCGGCCAGGAAATCGGCAACATCGTCATTGCCGACGTCCATCAAAACGAAGCCCAGATCCTCCATCTCCTGGCGGAACTGGGGATTCTGGTTGATCTGATCGAAGATCTCGGACAACCGCGCCTGAACGTCTGCCGGCGTCTCGCTGGGCACCGCCATGCCACGATAGGCGCCGCCAACCATGTCATAGCCGAGTTCCTGGAAGGTCGGTACGTCGGGGAACAGCGGATGGCGCTCCTCGGCGGCCACCGCCAGCATGCGCACCTTGTCCTGATGGTTGGCGGCCACGGTGGTATAGCCCCACTCGGCCTGGACCTGGCCACCCAGCAGAGCGGTGACCGCCGCGCCGGTGCCCTTGAAAGGGATGTAGGTGGTGGTGACGTCGGCCAACTGCTGGAAGCGCGTATTGGCCACGTCATTGGCACTGTAGGTGCCGCTACCGGAGAAGGTCACCACACCGGGCGCCTGGCGCGCCGCCTCGACCAGATCTTCCAGGGTCTGGTAGGGGCTGTCCTCGCGGACCAGGATGGCGTCCGGCGAGTAGTGGAAGAAGTAGAAGTTGTTGACGTCCTCGGTGGCAAAACCGGCGTCCTTGCCCATCGGCTTGAGCACGATATGGGGCAGATTGGAGCCCATGATGGTATGGCCGTCGGCGGTCATGTCGTTGAGCTGGGACCAGCCCACCGCGCCGCCGCCACCGGGCATGTACTGGATGATCAGCTGCTGGCCGGTGATCTCCTCGAAGTACTTCTGCTGCAGTCGGGCACTGATGTCGGACTCGCCGCCCGGACCGAAGGGGATCACGTACTGCACGTCCTTGGCGGGAAAGTCCTCGGCGTCGGCGAGGGCCAGCGGGGCCACGAGGGTTGACGCCGCCAGCATCGCGGTCAGGGTCAGGGTGTGGGAAAGGCGCATGACGTTACTCCTGATGTTGTCGTTATGGGGTGGTCAGGATCTTCGCTACGAGCAACTCGCTTTCATTGCTCGCCGTTCTTGCACAACCTTCTTTACTACAACGGCCTGCCCCTCCCGACGAACGGCGGGAGGAGCCGGTTTTTTTGCCAGATCGCCGCCTCGGGCGTTGGCTTAGGCGCTTTCGTACAGACGGGTCAGCACAAACTCCCGATGCCCCAGCGCCTCGGCGGCGGTATTGCGGCCATTGGCGGTGCGCAGCATCATTTCCAGCAGCTGATCACCGGCCTCGTCCATGTTGATCTCGCGCTTGAGGATCGAGGACACATCGACGTCGATGTGCTCGCTCATGGTGCGCACGGTGCGCGGGTTGGCGCAGATCTTCACCACCGGCAGGATCGGGTTGCCGATGACGTTGCCCTGCCCCGTCGGGAAGAAGTGCACCACGTAGCCGGCGGCGGCGCACAGGGTCACCATCTCGGCGGCGGCGGAAGACGAGTCCATGAACCACAGGCCCGGCTTGTCCGGCGTTTCGGCCTTGTCCAGTACGCCATCCACCTTGCAGCGACGGCCGATCTTCTGGATGTTGCCCAGCGCCTTCTCCTCGATGGTGGTCAGGCCACCTTCGATGTTGCCCTTGGTCGGCTGGGACTCGGACAGGTCGCTAGTCTTGTGGCGGTCGATCATGTCGCTGTAGCGATCGAACATCGCCTGGAACTGTTCACGCACCTCGGGGGTGGCGCAGCGCTCGGCCACCAGGTGTTCCCCGCCGGTCAGCTCTGAGGTCTCGCCGAATACCAGGGTGCAGCCGGCGTCGTACAGCTTGTCGAAGGCGTCGCCCACGGTAGGGTTGGCGCCGCAGCCGGAGGTGGTGTCCGACTCGCCGCACTTGGTGGACACCCACAGTTCGCTGACGTCGCACTCCTCGCGCTGGATCTCGCTGGCGTACTGGACGAATTCCTTGGCCTTCTTGGAGGCGGCACAGATGGTGTTGTGATCACCATTCTGTTCGATCCAGAAGCCTTCGACCGGCTTGCCGGTGGCCTTGATGCCGTCCACCACCTTGTTGGTCCAGCCTGGCTCGATACCGATCACCACCACCGCCGCCACGTTGGGATTGCAGCCGGTCCCGATCAGCGTGCGGAAGTGCAGGTCCAGATCGGCGCCGAACTGCAGGCGGCCGTAGGGATGCGGCAGCGCCAGTGCGCCCTTGATGTTGTTGGCAACCGCTTCGGCGGCAGCATTGGAAATGTCGTCCACCGGCAGCACGATCACGTGATTACGGACCCCTACACGGCCGTTTTCACGCCGATACCCCTGGAACTTGCGACCCTTGATTTCCATGCTTACCACCTCTTTGTCTTGACGTTGTGTACGTGCAGGTGCTCGCCCTGCTTGATCGGCTGGACGACGCGACCGATATCGACGCCGTACTTCATCACGGTGTCGCCCTCATCGAGGTCACGAATGGCCAGCTTGTGACCGATGGGAATGGCGTCGCTCACCTCGAAGGTGACCGTCTGGTCCTGATGCATGACCCAGCCTGTCAGGGTCTGCCCCGCCTCGACGCCTTCGACCACCACGACCCCGACACTGTCGTCGGCATCGTGCACTACGAAATCGATGCTCATGCTGCCCCTCTCCTGAACGAATGTTGTTGACGTTGTGATATCGCCGGTTGGCCCTGGGCAGGTGTCGCTTGCTGCCCTCACAACTCATGTATAGGACATAGGATATAGGTTAGTCAAGTATCAACTAGATTTCCCTCGAGCTATACTGGCGACGAAGAAACGGGCCTCGCCCAACGCAAAGAAGGAACCCGCATGGATCAGCCAAGCCTCAGCTACCGACCGCTCTACCAGCAGATCAAGGAGGTGCTGCTTCAGCGCATCGTCTCGGGAGAGTGGGCACCCGGCACCTTTATCCCCAGCGAGTCGGCGTTGGCCAAGGAGTATCAGGTCAGTGTCGGCACCCTGAGAAAGGCGCTGGACTCCCTGGCTAGCGACAACGTGGTGATCCGCTACCAGGGAAAGGGCACCGTGGTCGCCACCCACGATCAGGACAGCTCGCTGTTTCGCTTCTTCCACCTGACCCGACTCGATGGCACCCGCTCGCTACCGACGTCGCGCATCCTGGTGCGCGAAAGGCGTCCGGCCAACGAAGAGGAAATGGAGGTGCTGGGATTGGAGGACGCAGACGACGTCATCCATATTCGCCGCGTCAGGGAGCTCGACGAACGCCCCGCCCTGCTCGAGGACGTGGTGGTCGCGGCGACACGCTTTCCGACGCTGGAAAGCCTGCCGGAGACCCTGCCAAACACCCTCTATCAGCTGTATCAGCAGCGTTTCGGCTGCAACGTCAGCCACGCCGAGGAACGCCTGTTCGCGGTGGCGGCGGGCAAGGACGAAGCCCACCACCTGGAAATCGCCGAAGGCAGTCCGATCCTCGAGATACGGCGGGTGGCAAGAGATATTCAGGAGCAGGCGCTGGAGTACCGAGTGTCCCGTTGCGAGACCCGGCATCACTGTTACTTCAACGAGTTGTAGCGCCCCGACCCAGCCAGGCTTGCTCGATTGTCGATGGCCAGGCAGCGTGCCCGATGTGGGCAGCCACTACTGGCCTTGAAGGGTCGATCATTCTCTCCCCCGTGGACGATATCCTGGCCACGGGGGAGCCTCTCTCGTCAGCGGCTCTCCTCATCTGCGCCAGCGCAGCGCCCCGCCTTGAGCCGCCACGTCCCCGCCAGAGATACCGCGCGAGCCACTTCGTCACTCCCAGTTAGTTTGTACTGATCTTCTTACAAATCCACCACTTCCATTCATCCATCCATATCACCGATTCCCCCAGACAACCGATGATGCCTAATGTAGCCATAACCATTAGATAACGGTTCGCCGTCGCTCGCCCCGTACAAGTCCGACCCGAAGTTCGAAACACCTGAAGAGCGTTCCCGGACACGTTCTGGCGGAAGCGTGGGCATGGACACGCACAGGGAGCGCAAAGCAATGGAGAATGGCTCGGGCCGCTGGCTGGGATCACTGTTCGATACGGAACTCACGCAGGACGAACGACTGCTGAAACTCAGCGTCGGCAAGCATCCACTGATTCCCCATCGACTGGTGGGCAATGAGCGAATGTCCCACCCCTTCCGCTACACCCTCGACTGCATTTGCCAACGCGGAGATGTTGAGCTCAAACACCTGCTGGCAATGCCGGCCGAACTCGACATTCGCCAGGCAGACGGCAGCTATCAACGACGATCAGGCTTCGTCGATACGGCAGCGCTACTGGGAGAGGATGGTGGAGTCTTCTATTACCAGCTCGGGATAGTGCCCTGGCTGTCGCTCCTGCAACTCGGTCAGGACAGCCGCATTTTCCAGGACATGAACGTGCTGGATATTCTGGAAACGGTATTCTCGGCTTACGACATGGCCAACGGACGCTGGCTCATCCGCAGCCAGCGCCCGTATGCGGCCCGCAGCTATTGCGTTCAGTACCGCGAAAGTGACTTCCACTTCATCAGCCGGCTGATGCAGCAGGAAGGCCTCTACTACTTCTTCGAACACAGCGCCGATCAGGACCGCTATCCAGGGCATCGCATGGTGATCACCGACGACCTCACCGTCTGTCCGGCGGTCTCCCCCAGGGCGATTCGCTATCACCGTCAAGCCGCCACGGAGCACCAGGACAGCATCACTCAGTGGGGAGGTATCCGTCGCCAGCAACCGACCCGCATGACCATCGGCACCTGCGACTACCGGCAACCATCACGGCCCCGCCAATACGCACTGGATACCCTGCCCGACCAGGGAAATCTCAGTCCCCAGGAGTTCTACGACTATCCCGGGGCGTACTACTACGATACCTTCGATCGCGGCCGTACCCTGGTGGACAACCGCCTGCAGGCAGTGGAATCCCTGGCCAAGCGTTTCCGAGGCGCCGGTGGCACACGACAGTTGCAGGCTGGCCATATCTTCTCGCTGGAACAACACGAACGTCACCTGCACGGCGATGCCAGCGAGCGTGAATTCGTCGTGCTCGACCTCAATATCCAGGCCGAGAACGCCCTGCCGGTATCCGCCCACCTCAGCACCCTGCCGGGCAGCCTGCAGCAAGCCCTGGATCAGGCCAGAAGCGCCCACGGTCTGCAGGACGAGAGCCCTCACCAAGACGACTACCAGCGTGCCGGCACCGGCCACTACCTGGTTGACTTCGAGGTGCAGCGCACCGTCGTGCCCTTTCGATCCACACTGGATCATCCACGCCCCGTTGTCGGCGGCCCCCACACTGCCATCGTCGTCGGCCCCGAAGGCGAAGAGATCCATACCGACCGCCTCAACCGCGTCAAGGTGCAGTTCCATTGGGATCGCAACGGACAGCACGACGATCGCTCGAGTTGCTGGTTACGGGTGTCCGAAGCCAATGCCTGCGCCAGCTGGGGGTCCGTGTTCGTGCCACGCATCGGCCAGGAGGTCATCGTCGACTTCCTCGAGGGCGATCCGGATCGTCCCCTCATAACCGGCCGGGTCTACAACGGTGATGCACAACCCGAGTGGCATTCCAACGGCCTGCTTTCGGGCATCAAGTCAAAGACCTACCGAGGCAGCAACTACAACGAACTGGTGTTTGACGACGCCACCGACCAGGAGCGTATCCGCCTCAACTCGGAACACGCCAAGAGCCAGCTCAATCTGGGCTACCTGATACATCAGCACGGCAACACGCGCGGGGACTTTCGTGGCACCGGCTTCGAACTGCGTAGCGATGCCTATGGCGCAATCCGCTCGAATCAGGGGCTGTTGCTGACCAGTTGGGGGCAGCTGGGGGCTGCAGGCGACCAGCTTGCGACAGGGCCCATCCATCAGGAACTGTCCAGCGCCTGGCACCTGTCCGATCGCCTGAGCAAGAGCGCCATGGAACACGGTGCCGATGTGCTGGAGACTCGCCTCGACCTCAAGCAGGCCGCCGAGGACACCCGGCAGATCTACGGCGAGCCAAACAGTTGTGCCGCCGACAGCGACGAGCAGTCCACCGCCGAGGCCGGCAGCCAGGCAGGCACCGGACAGGCATCCGGGCTCCAGCAACCCTGGCTGCATCTTGCCTCACCGGCCGGCATCGTCTTGAGTACCCCCGCATCGACACACCTCGCCCAGCACGAATCGTTCAGCGCCAGTTGTGGCGAAGACATCAACCTGGCCAGCCGACGCAGCCTGGTGGCCACTATCCGCGAGCGCCTGTCGCTGTTCGTGCAGCGAGCCGGCATCAAGCTGTTCGCCGCCCGAGGCAAGGTAGAGGTGCAGGCCCAGAGCGACCAGATGGCGCTGAGCGCGGAAAAGACCCTCTCCATCACCTCCACCGAGGGCAAGGTGCGTATCGAGGCCGCCCAGGGCATTGAGTTCATCAGCGGCGGAGGCGTCCTGCGCATCAAGGACGGCGATATCCAGATCCACGGCCCGGGTCTTGTCAGCCTCAAGGCCACCACGCACAGCTTGGCCGGGCCTTCATCGCTGGATCCCGCGCTTCCCTACCTGCCGGACTTCGCGCCGAAAATCTGCCCGCGCAGCAACGGCCAGGCCAGCAAGGACGGCGGCGGCATCGTGGAGGGCAACTGATGTCGAGCGAACCGGCAAGCTCAACTGACAACACACTCCAGCGCCTTCGTCTGCAGGCCAGCACCTCCAGGCTCTACGCACTGATCGATCCTTCCCAGGACGAGCGCTGGCAACTTTCCTGCGACGAACTGGAACTGGCGACCAGGCAGTTTCGCATCATCGCCAACCCCTTTATCGACCTACCTCCATGGCGGCGGCTCTACCTCAAACCGCTGGAGGTGCGGGACATCGACATCCCCGAGCTGGTAGCGCAGCAACGTAGCAGCCTGCCAAGCAAGCGTACGGAGCCAAGCGGGTTTTGCGCCTTGGTCACCTCGTCGGTCCTGTCGATCTCCCTGAGTCGGTGGATCGAACGCCAACTGACGGTGACCAGTCCCGAAGGCAAGACATGCCTTCTGCGTTTTTTCGATCCAAGGGTGATGGAGCTGCTCGCCTTTCTGCTGGAACCCGGTCAGAAAACCCTGCTATTGCACCCCTTCACCGGCTGGTTCTATTTCGACCACCAGCAGGTCCTGCGTGAAATGGAGATTCCCCGGGAGCCGCCTCCAGCGCCCTTTACCTTGTCACCGGAACAATGGGCCTCGCTCAAACGCAGCGGCACCATCAACCACCTGATCGACAAGTGGCGCTCGCTTGAGCCTGACAGTGCAGCGGAGGCATCACCAGAGCGTATCAACGCGCTGATGCGGACTGCTGAACGGCATGGACTCCACACGCCTGCCGACCAGCAAAGGTTTGTCCTGCATGGTCTCCACGTGGGGGATGACTTTCATCGACACCCCTTCATGCAGCGCCTGTTGGAAAGCATCGGTCCGAGCCAGCGCTACGGCGATCTGACCGCCGCCCTGCCGGTTGCCGAGTGGAACGAGATCTCAACCTGGACGAGGAATACGGCTCATGGTCAATCCAGACCTGCTCAAGCGGATTGATGACGCCTGCATCGATCTACCCGGCGTGCAATCAGGACAGTGCCCTCTGTGCGAGAGAGTGGGTCTCCCCATCCTGCCGGTGCGCTTGACCGTCTGTGAACGCACCTCGATGACCTCCGGCTTCACCGAATTACCGGCGGACAGGGTAACGGAGTTCACCGATATCCGGCTCAACCAGGCCGTGACCGACCAGGGGACGTCACCACGCGCGCTGGGAGAACCCGTACGCAGCTATCTGGGCGACACCACCGATAGCCAGGTCAGCAAATATATCCTGCGCCAGCTCAGACCCGGCTACTTCTATCTGCTCGACGACGAGAACACTCGCAATACCAGCGACGGCGAGACGACGGGAGATCGCGTCAACCACAATTGGTATGCCTATGTCGTCACGACCGACGGCATGTTCTATCAGTTTGCTGTCAGTGAGGCGCCCCCCTCCCCGGAACAACCCGAATTTGCCTGCGGGCTGAACGACGAGGAACGGCGCTTCAAGACGGTCAGCGCTTCGACCATCGCCCTGGACAGCGTCGACACCGCCACCAACATCTACTACCTGTACAGCGAGCACGCGCTTCCCATCACCTTTCTCAACCACCTGCGCACCGCCTCCCACAGTGACGGTCGGCGCCTGCGCGACGTAGCCATGCAGCGCTTCGACGTCGCCGCCTGGCGCGACAACAAGACCCAGCAGCCCTTCGCCTTCAGCGCCGAGGAGCTCTCGCTGGTCGCCGAGTACAGCGACAATGCCGCCGGCATGGAGGCCTTCTTCTGGCCCGATCAGAACAATCGCCAACTATTCACCCGCGAGGAACTGCGCCAAGCCATCGGACAGCGTCTTCGCGCCGCCTCGCAGCAACTAAAGGACAAGAGTCTGGTACTGGCGGTGCATGATGAAGTCGGCCTGATCAACGAACTCAACGCCTACCGCCAACGACCATTGGAGCTGCTCGAGGAGTTTCTTCAACAGTATGACCCCCAGGGATACCTGAATCGGCGCAACCTGCTGTGCTACAAGGCCATCGAGATCTTCGAGGAAAATTACCGAATACAGCGGCAGATTGCCCAGGCCCCCCTGAACCAGCGGATTGAAGAGGCCAGCCAACCGACAATCGACTTCAAGCAGCAACGGATAAATCAGATAGATCGGCAGATCGAAGCGATACGCTCCGACGGCGATCCCAACTGGCTAGATAGACAGCGGATCGAAACACTACGTATTGAAAGGCGCGACCTGCAGCGTCAGATCGATGCAGAAAGGAGGAGCATCGAACTGCTGACCCAGGAACCCGAGCAACTTATCTCCGCCTACAACAAGGAGCTAGCGGACTACTATACCTTGCCGGACGCTCCCGTAGATCCCGAGACAGGGAAACGCATTAACCCCGAGCTTGAAGACTT
Organism: Halomonas sp. BN3-1; assembly: GCF_003056325.1. Classification (NCBI taxonomy): domain Bacteria; kingdom Pseudomonadati; phylum Pseudomonadota; class Gammaproteobacteria; order Oceanospirillales; family Halomonadaceae; genus Halomonas; species Halomonas sp. BN3-1. The sequence goes on from NZ_PYVV01000015.1 coordinate 53,982, forward strand.
CAAGGCAAAGTACAAAGCGCTGGTGGAGCGGATCAATCAGCTGGTACGGGCCTTCGATGAGGACTACTCCCTGTGGGTCGAGGCACACCTTGATCGCGTCACAGTACGCTACTCCGACGATGTCTATGCACCCGGGCTGGGACTGAGCGGAGTACTCTCCAACGCACTGCTGGGCGGCATTCTGAGTGATGCCAGCAAATGGTTGTGGGACAGGCTAGCCAGCGCCATCGACTCAACTGATTCATTGCTGATGAAGGCCATGTTCTCCAACCAGCGTCGCTTGATCGACGACGCCCTTACCGTTCGCCAGGCGCTACCGGCCAAAGCCTACGTACCGCCCAGGGTCTTGCTCAGATGGCGGGAGCAGTATCGTGAGCTGCTGCATGGCGAGCGCGAGTTTCGCTACGACACCATCATGGCCGGCCTCATCGCCACCATGGGCAACAGTCTCTACGCCCAGGCGCTACAGGACGCCTCCAAGGTCATTCCCGACACGCCACCGGACCCAAATTCTACCGCTGACGCGGACGCCGGCAACGATGGTGGTACAACAAATATCAACAGCAACAACAACGCGATCGACGCGGCAGACCTCCCATCCGTCAAGGCGCTGGAAAGTTTCAACCGCTATCAGCAGTTGATCATTACCGGCAGCTACGACGTGCAGCAGATCCAGGCGTCACAGGACGCCAATGACCCTGCCCAATACCTCCACCTGCCAGTGCTGGCGAGCGTTTCCGTCCGCCGCAAGGACTTCCACGACTGGCTGGATACGCTGACGCGCCAACTCTATCCCAAAGGCAAGGCCAACCCCGACGCCTCCGGTGCTCTGCAGTTCCACGAGGACGACGGCGTGGGAGGCAACTTCTCCGTCACCCATATCGAGAATGACCATCAAATCACCGTGGTCATCCCCATCGATACAACCGCCCCGGACTTCCTGGATCGCTACAACACCACTACCGATGACTTCGGCGAAGACGATATTGCAAAAAGCAACTGGAACGATCGGCAAAATGCGCGCGATCTAGGCAGCTACATTGCCCAGGGCATCGGCGGCACCAACCACTCCGCCGTCGCAGGCCTCAGGAATACGTCCACGAGGGTTCAACTGCTGCTGATCTACTACAACAACTTCAGCATCCTCAACAGCGAATTTTCCTCAGGCGACGCAGACGGCATCCAGGTAACGCTTGCCTTGACAAAACTCATCATTGCCTCCGTCGACACCTTGCAATTCGCTGCCACTCTTTTGGCCAGTACCGACGGCGCCCTGGCATCGCTCGTCCGGCGCCTGCAGATCCTCAGGCTGCCAGGCGACGCCATCATAGGGGTACTCAGTATCGCGGATGGTCTTGACAAACGTGCCAACGCCCATCGGGCGGCCTTGTTGGGCCTGCCGGAGAGTATTCAGAATAAACACAGGACCGCCGGCAATATCGATGTTGCCAACGGTGTCGTCGCCTTGGTCATTGTCGTAGCTGTCGCTGTCGGGCCCATTAGCGCACCTGTCGCTCTTTTCGCGGGTGTTGCCAACGGGGTGGTTACCTCCGTTTTGAAACTCATCCTTGGGCCTGGACTCAACATCCTGGTCGCCTTCGCCGTCTCCTGCTGGGTGACCCGCTGCCGATATGGCGTTCGCGATGAGCTAGGCCAGGTACTGCCCTACGACTCCATGGAAGAGGAACAGAATGGCCTGGAACTGGTGTTCAAGGGCGTGACGGTGGAAATGTTGCTGCAAGAGCCAGATGACTACGAAAGCTATGGGGTGGTACCGACTCAAGGGCAATGGGATATCGTCAGGGAGCGCTCCCGTCAGCTACCACGCACACTTAGCATTCTGGTCACCGTGCCGGATTTGGATGAGATGGAGATCGGATTAAAACTGGAGCTAGGGGAAGGGCTCGACAGAGAACCAATATTTCAAGATAGTTACATCAAAACCGAAAATCAAGGCATTTTATCCAATAGAATCTACGAAAGTAATAATGACCCAAGAATCTCAAAAACAGTCGATATCAAAAAAATCAAAAACTCATACCTATTAAGTTACGAACAACATATCCAAAGTAATCAACCACCAAGATTACTATCACTATTCGTCAGCTTCACAGATTCTAAGACGCCAACTGAAGAGAATAACGGCACATTCAAGATAATGGTATAAAATGATGATGATTTCAGAGAGAACCAAAAATAACTCGACAATTATAGCGATATATATATTAATTTCTTTAATATTATCTGGATGCGACAACGGTAGGGACCATCTACCGAATGGACTAAATCCTACAGCGATCGCAACCATGGAAAACACTCCATATTTCATTTCCAATGCGCCCAGTCGATATGCACTGTCGGAAAGGCTTGAAAATATCGACATGACGCAACTAGCAGAAGATAGCAAAAAAAACGACGGAGAGGCCAAACTTATCCTTGGATTGATATATTTAGACATGGTCACAGGGATTGAAGAACCCGTGGACAAAGCATACGGGTTAACACTGCTTCAGGAAGCATGGCAGCTTGGCGTGGTGGATGCGGGCCATATCTTATTCAAAGTTTACTTCTACGGACATGGCGTCCGCGTCAATCACCCCCTTGCATTGGCCTATCTCGAAGCATCGGCAGAAAAAGGCTATATACGTTCGCAAAAAAACCTTGCTTATGCTTACAGGGGAAATAGCCAAGGTCCTCAACCACGAGGCATCGTCGAGTTGGATATCGAGAAGGCACGATACTGGTTTACCAAAGCCGCGGAACAGGGCGATGCCGAGTCTGCCACTCAGTTAGCACAAATTTACTATAAGGGATTAGGAGTACCTAAGGACGACAAAGTCGCTTTTGAATGGCTAAAGCGAGCAGAAAACATGCCGTTTGAGGGCCGAATGAGCCATAGCGGCCTTGCCATGTGTTACGAACAGGGCATCGGCACCGAAGTAGATCTGGTACAGGCCTACAAATACTACGACCTTGAAGATCCTGCTGGAGCGCCAGACAAACGCCGCCTCGAGGAAATGATGACACCCGAGCAGATTCAGGAAGCCATTCGCCTTTCACGCGAGTGGCAGGAGGAACACGGCGTTTTCGTACCAAGTTACTATGGACTTGAGTATCAACCCGACGGCAGTTTTAAGTAACACTGACAACACTACAGTGACCTTCCACCGGTACCGCCAACCGGCGGTTCTTCGGGGCAGTTCTCTATGCCACCCTAAAAACCACCACCGTCTTCGTTGGCGCGGAGATCATCGAACGCCGTCCTTTGTTCACCGTTCCAAAAAATGCGGCTTGCCCTCAACCCTCACCGTATACGCTGCGCGAGCTGTCTCCTGCTGGGTGACCCGCTGCCGATATGGCGTTCGCGATGAGCAAGGCCAGGTACTGCCCTACGACTCCATGGAAGAAGAACAGAATGGCCTGGAGCTGGTGTTCAAGGGCGTAAGGGTGAAAAGGGTTGTTGAGCACCACACCTAAACTTAGATAGTCCAGTCGGCGCCAATTCCGGGGCATTCACGATGAGAATATAACCGTGCCACACATTCAACTGCGCCTAGCAACTTTTGTTTTATCTCTTCTGACAATAGCCAGCATTTCGGGCTGTGATAATGCCTCCACTTTAAGCTTTATAAAATCTCAGACCACAACCATTGTCAAAATGGAAGGAACGCCATACTTTACTTTAAACACACCCCAAAACAAATCATACTGGGACCACTTCAGCAACATAACCGAAGATCAAATGAAAGAGAGAGCCAGCAACGGAGATGGCGAAGCCACCTTCCTATTGGGTCTTGTTTACTTTGGTCAGATCATAGGATTCGAGCGGCAGCCTGATACGAGCGAAGGCACGAAGTTACTTCAAGAGGCATGGAGGCTTGGCGTTATAGATGCCGGTTACTCTCTCTTCACCGTCTACTACAAGGGAATTGGCACACAAGTCAACAAACCACTTGCCCTGGCCTATCTCCAAGCATCGGCGGAGAAAGGCTATATTCTTTCCCAGAAAGATCTTGGCCATGCCTACCGTGGCGCCGATCCTCGGGACCTGGTGGATGAAGATATCCAGCAGGCGAAAATCTGGTTTACCGAAGCCGCCGAACAGGGTGATGCCGAGTCCGCCACCCAGCTTGCCGGCATCTACCGAGAAGGAACTGGTGTCCCTAAAGATGAACAAACAGCCTTTGAGTGGCTAAAACGCGCGGAAGATATGCCTTTTAATGGATTTCTGAGCCACCGAGGCCTTGCCAACTACTACGAACATGGCATCGGCACCGAGGTAGATCTGGTTCAAGCATATAAGTACTACGACCTCCAGGATCCTGCTGGAGCGCCAGACAAACGCCGCCTTGAGGCAATAATGACTCCTGAGCAGGTTCAGGAAGCCATTCGCCTTTCACGCGAGTGGCAAGAGGAACACGGAGTTTTCGTACCAAGTTACTATGGACTTGAGTATCAACCCGACGGCAGTTTTAAGTGACACTGACGACACTTCAGAGACCTTCCACCGGTACCGCCAACCGGCGGTTCTTCGGGGGCAACTCTCTATGTCACCGTAAGAACAACCACCGTCTTCGTTGGCGCGGAGATCATCGAACGCGGTGCTTTGTTCACCGTTCCAAGAAAGCGGCTTGCCCTCAACCCTCACCGTATACGCTGCGCGAGCTGTCTCCTGCTGGGTGACCCGCTGCCGATATGGCGTTCGCGATGAGCAAGGCCAGGTACTGCCCTACGACTCCATCGAAGAAGAACAGAGTGGCCTGGAGCACCAGCCGGATGGTAGCTACAAGTAGCAAGAATGCTATGTCTTCGTTTTATATGTTCGTTTCCCTACCCCAGTACTACCACACATCCAGTTTTTGGGGACGCTTCGACACTTGGTGTAGACGTATGCTGTCTACCTTACATATGTGAAATTCACTCAGGCAAAAAGGAGCTTTGATAAACCAGCCGTAACTGATCACAGGAAGTAAACTACACAAAGGAGTGTGTAATGCCTAAACGTCCTATTTCCATATCAATCATCTGCTGCGCCTTGATGATACTTTCCACAGTACAATTTGTATTAATGATGAGAGGCTATGAAAGCATCGACTTTACCATAAAAATGCACATGATTGGGCTGCCTAGGCAAATGCAGTCATTATTACTAACCGTTAATGCTACTATGCTACTATATACAGCAATGATGATATTCGCTCGTCTAAAAAGAGGGAGAAATATCTTTATATTTTGGCACGGCTTCACTCTTCTGTTTTTGTTTTTCATTAACTTCGACAAATCAATAACAAATTTATTGTTGTTGTTTTTTATAATATCCACCTTTTTCCTATATCGTCAGAAAGCCAATATCTATTTTAATTCTCTCGTCTCATGACGGTATCATCATGAGAAGATTATTTGGTATTATCTTTCTGACGATCTGCGCCTTTTTCGTATATACAGTGGGCCTGCTGGCCTTCTTCGATGTCCCAGAAACCGGGAATGTAAAGTTTGAAGTAATGGGGGAATATTGCATACCTCTGGCAGGATTCCTGTTACTTGGCCTGGTGGTATACCCTGGGTCAAACTGGATGACATTGTCAGGCATCACGCTACTATCAGGGCAGGCAGTCAATGTCTTGATTACTTTTCTATTGATATCGTTCAAGCGATCGGAAGAGCTTTCAAACGTTATGGACACAAGCGCTTTCGATTATTTCAGCGACTATCTCTCCGGCTTCTCGATAATGATCGGCGTCGCTTTGCTTGGCGTCATTCTGCTTGCTTTAGGGCGCGTATACAGAAAATCACACGAGGCTCTCGATGGAGTGTCGCCATGAATTCAACAGCAAAGGGAATCGGTGAGGGTTGTCGATAGAGCGCAAAAGGCCGGCATCACTGCCGGCCTTTTCTGTTGCGCTCGTCGCTTGGGTCAGGCGACCTGACGATCAGTCACCGAAGGGATTGCGCAGGACGATGGTCTCATTGCGGTCCGGGCCGGTGGAGATGATGTCGATGGAGGTGCCGACCTGCTCCTCGAGGAAGCTGATGTAGGCGCGGGCGGCGTTGGGCAGGTCCTCGACGCGCTTGACGCCCAGAGTCGACTCGCTCCAGCCCGGCAGGTCCTGGTAGACCGGCTCGATGGCCTCGTAGCCTTCGGAGTCCACCGGGTTGTCGAGCACTTCGCCGTCCTTGCTGCGATAGCCCACGCAGACACGGATGTTCTCGAGGCCGTCCAGTACGTCGAGCTTAGTCAGGCAGATGCCGGATACCGAGTTGATCTGCACCGCGTGACGCAGCGCCACGGCATCGAACCAGCCACAACGACGGGCGCGACCGGTGGTGGCACCGAACTCGTGGCCCTTCTCTGCCAGGTGACGGCCGTGCTCGTCGAACAGCTCGGTGGGGAACGGACCAGAGCCGACACGGGTGGTGTAGGCCTTGGTGATACCCAGCACGTAGTCCAGATACAGCGGGCCGACGCCTGAACCGGTAGCGGTGCCGCCGGCGGTGGTGTTGGAGCTGGTGACGTAGGGGTAGGTACCGTGGTCGATGTCCAGCAGCGAGCCCTGGGCGCCTTCGAACAGGATGTTCTCGCCACCCTTGCGCAGGTCGTGGACCAGGCTCACGGTGTCGGTGACCATCGGACGCAGCTCTTCGGCCATCTCCATGGCGCTTTCCAGGGTCGCCTGGAAGTCCACCGGCTCTTCGCCGTGGTACTTGGTCAGCACGAAGTTGTGGTAGTCCAGCACCTCGCCCAGCTTGGAGGCGAAGCGCTCACGATGGAGCATGTCGCCCAGACGCAGGCCGCGGCGGGCGACCTTGTCTTCGTAGGCCGGACCGATGCCGCGACCGGTGGTGCCGATCTTGGCGATGCCACGAGCCTTCTCGCGAGCCTGATCCAGGCGCACGTGGTAGTCGAGGATCAGCGGACAGGCCGGCGACAGACGCAGGCGCTGGCGCACCGGTACGCCCTTGCTCTCGAGCTCGCGGATTTCCTTGATCAGTGCCTCCGGCGACAGCACCACGCCGTTGCCGATGACGCAGGTCTTGTCCTCGCGCAGCACGCCGGACGGAATCAGGTGCAGGACGGTCTTTTCACCGTCGATGACCAGGGTGTGGCCGGCATTGTGACCGCCCTGAAAACGCACCACGGCGGAGGCGGACTCGGTCAGCAGGTCGACGACCTTGCCCTTGCCCTCATCGCCCCATTGGGTACCCAGTACGACTACGTTCTTGCCCATTGCAGTTCTCGTCTCTTCTTGGTTGCGCCTTGGCGCCACAGTCGATTAAAGCGCCACGCCCCGGCGCCCCGGTATTGCTTGCCAGACAGTGCCAGGCACTGCCGGCAGGATCATGTCGCCAGCGGTTCGAGCACCCAGCGCTGGTCTCGGGCCACCAGCTGCTCGCTGCAGCCGTGTCCCGCAGCGCGCTGGCCGGGCAGCCCCTGGATCACCCGGCGCCCCTGACGCCTCAAGGCCTGAACCGCTTCGTCGAGGCCCTCGGCGTCACCTTCCGCCGGCGCCCAGACGCTGTCGCTGGCGGCCTCGCTGGAGGCCAGCGTCGCCAACAGCTTCAGATCCATCGAGAAGCCGGTAGCTGGCCTGGCGCGACCGAAGGCACGGCCGGTGTCGTCGTAGCGCCCGCCCTTGGCCAGGGCTTGACCGTACCCCGGCACGTAGGCGGCGAACATCATGCCAGTGTGGTACTGATAGCCGCGCAGCTCGGCCAGGTCAAAGTAGCAGGCCACCTCGGGGTGTTCGCGATGCACGCCCTGATACAGCTCGCACAGCTTGTCGAGGGCGTCGTTGACCGCCTGGGGCGCCTCGGCGAAGGCTTCGCGGGCCTGGTCGAGCACCTCGGGGCCGCCGTGCAGCTCGCCCAGGGTGCGGAACATGGCCGCCAGAGCGGGATCGCTTACCGCCCTGGACACCTCTGCCTCGAGCTGCCCCGGCGACTTCAGCGCCAGCGCCGCGGAGATGGCGTATTCGGCCTCGGCGTCGAGCTCGGCGACCTCGACCAGGTTGCGGTAGATGCCGACGTGGCCAAGCGCCAGGTGCACCTCGCCGGCGCCGGAGGCCGAGAGGCTCTCCAGCGCCAGGCGCAGGATCTCGAGATCCGCCGCCAGGCTGGCGCTGCCGAACAGCTCGACACCGACCTGGACCGGGCTGCGCCCGCCCTGATGCTTGTCGGCCTTGGCTCGCAGCACATTGGTGCAGTAGCACAGACGCACCGGCCCTTCGCGCTTGAGCGAGTGGGCATCGATGCGCGCCACCTGCGGCGTGACGTCGGCGGTCACCCCCATCATGCGCCCGGTGAGCTGGTCGGTGAGCTTGAAGGTCTGAAGGTCGAGATCGGTGCCGGTGCCGGTCAGCAGGGAGTCGAGAAACTCCACCGGGGGCGGCATCACCTGGTCGTAACCCCAGAGATGGAAGAGGTCGAGCAGCGCCCGGCGCAGCTCCTCCATACGACTGGCCTGAGGTGGCAGCACCTCGTCCATGCCGTCGGGCAGGAGCCAGCGGTCAGCGATGGTCATGTCGATATCCTGCTTGGTCGATATCTTGCTTAGACGGTGGGCCTGGTCCGCGCGCACGCAAAACCTCGCGCACTGGTGAAATCCGGGAACTCATCTCGGAGCGGTCTCGGAACTTCTGGCGTGCTGGCGAATGCGTCGGACGGAACGATGTCGGGAATGACGGCCACAAAAAAACCGGGCCACGCCCGGTTTACCGATTCTATCACGTTTGGCCGCCAGTTGAACCCCGCAAGGGCGGCATTCGCCCTTGCGGTCGGCGGCCAGGGGCCACCGCTAGCCCTGGGGCTGGCTGCCAGCTCCCTGGGGATCGGCGCTCTTGAGGTAACGGAAGAAGTCGCTGGAGGGATCCAGCACCATCATGTTGCCCTCGCCGGCACCGAAGGAGTCGCGATAGGCGTTGAGGCTACGCCAGAAGCGATAGAACTCGGTATCGCCCTCGTAGGCGTCGGAGTAGATACCGGCGGCCTCGGCGTCACCCTCACCACGCAGGGTCTCGGCACGCTCGTTGGCCTGGGCCAGCAGTACCTGACGGCGGCGATCGGCGTTAGCGCGAATCCGCTCGGACTCCTCCTGGCCCTGGGCACGCCACTCGCGGGCCTCACGCTCACGCTCGGAGCGCATGCGATCGTACACCGCCGAGGACACGTCCTCGGGCAGGTCGATACGCTTGACCCGCACGTCGAGGATGGCCACCCCGATCTCTTCGCGCATCAGCTTGTCGAGCTCCTCGGTGGGGCCGGACATCAGCTCGTCACGCTTCTCGGAGATGATCTGCTGCAGGTTCAACTGGCCGAACTCGTTACGCAGGCTCTCGTCGACCCGCGGCTGGATCAGGCGCACCGCCATCAGTTCGTCACCGGCCGTGGCCTCGTAGTAGCGAGTGGGGTTGACCACCTGCCACTTGACGTAGGAGTCCACGATCACCGCCTTCTGCTCCTGGGTCAGGTAGCGGCTGGCGTCGGTATCCAGTGTCAGCACCCGGGTGTCGAACTTGCGAATGGTCTGGGTGATCGGCACCTTGACGTGCAGGCCCGGCTGGATATTTTCCTCGATGATCTCACCGAAGCGCAGCTTGACCGCACGCTCGGTCTCGTCGACCACGTAGAGGCTGTTGCTGGCCAGCCAGGCGGCGGCGGCCAGGCCGCCGACGATGAGCAGGGATCGATTATTGATCATTTAGCGACCCTCCCGCTGAATACCGGTGTCACGACCGTTGCGGTTCGAGCTTGAATTGGAGGCCGCGTTGGCGGACTCGGCACGGATGCGCTCCAGCACCTGCGGATCGAGCTGATTCTCGGCGTCGGCAGCGGTGGACGTGCCCAGACCACGGCCGATACGGTCCATCGGCAGCACCATCAAGGGGCCATCCTGATCGACGTCCACCAGTACCTTGTTGGTCTGGCCGAGCACCTCGGAGATGGCGTCGAGGTAGAGACGCTCGCGCATCACCTCGGGGGCATTGCGATACTGGGTCAGCAGTGCGGTGAAGCGGTTGGCCTGACCACGCGCCTCGGCGACCACTGATTCGCGGTAACCCTGGCCCTGCTCGACGATACGCTGCGCCTGACCCTGAGCCGCCGGGATGATGGCGTTGGCATAGGCCATGGCCTGGTTGATCGTGCGCTGACGATCCTCGCGGGCACGGATGACGTCATCGAAGGCGTCCTGCACCGCATCGGGCGGCGAGGTGGACTCGACGTTCAGGGTCACCAGGCGGATACCGGTACCGTAGTTGTCCAGGTAAGTCTGCAGACGGCTGGTCACGGCACTGCCGAGAATCTCACGACCCGAGGTCAGGATGTCGATCATGTCGGTGCCACCGACCACGTGACGCAGCGCCGAGTCGAGGGCGTTTTCCAGCGACAGCTCGGGATCACGCACGTTGAGCACGTAGTCACGCGGCGCTGCCACCTGGTACTGGGCCGAGATCTCGACCGAGACGATGTTCTCGTCCTGGGTCAGCATCGACTGGGTCTGGCTGACCGAACGCACGCGGGTAACGTTGACCATGCGCACGTCGTCGATCAGCGGCGGATTCCACTGCAGGCCCGGGGTGACGACTTCCTGGAACTTGCCGAAGCGCAGCACGACGCCACGCTCCGACTGGTCGACCAGATAGAAGCCGCTGGCCGCCCATACGGCGAGACCGATGATGATCAACAGGCCCGGCAAGGCGAAGGTATTGCGCGGGCGATTGCCGCCGCCCTTGCCGCCACCTTTGCCACCGCCGCGCTTGCCGCCGCGGCCGCCGAGCATGCCGTTGAGCTTGTCCTGAAACTTCTTCAGGGCCTCATCGAGGTCGGGGGGACCCTGATTGTCGCCACCGCGGTTGCCACCGCCCCCATTACCGCCACGGCGCCCCCCGCCACTCCAGGGGTCGTGCTGGTTGCCGTTGCCGCCACCAGGCTCATTCCAGGCCATACGTCGTCTCCACTCTGTGCCCCCGCCTAGACGAGGCGCATCGATTGCGATCCTTGGAAAACACTGCATACATTGTTGCGCTCGGCATCTCGGCCGCCGGCGGTGCTCAAGGTTCTCATTTAACCCTGTGTCAACTCCGACCTTTCCGCTCCGGCGGAGACCGAACTGTCGTCGCTCGCGACATTTCTTCAGTGCTTTCCTTGTGGCGTCGCCATCCGGGCGACGCTCTTGCCGACCCGTCAGGCGGGTCGGTTCAGGCTTCCCAGACGTCGCGTTCCTGCAGCGCGACGGGAAGGTAATCGGCGGCACGCTCGCCAAGGCGTGCCATCAACTGATTGAAGTCACGACGCGGCAGACGCACATCCAGCTGCGTCTGGCCGTCCTCGTCGAAGGACTCGTCGCGCACGGCATTCAGCTCATGCAGCGCCGCGCGCAGCTTGCCCTGCTCCGGCGTCAGGGTCAGCGAGAAGTCGATGATGTCTTCCGCCAGCCGCTCGGTCAGGGCCTGGGTCAGCAGGTCCAATCCCAGCCCCTTCTGCGCCGACAGCCACACCGTCTGCGGTACCCCGTGCTCGTCGCGCTCGATGCGTGGCGAACTGTCGAACAGGTCGATCTTGTTCATCACCTTGAGCGTCGGCACGTCCAGCGCGCCGATCTCGTCGAGCACCGCCTCCACCTGGGTGACGTTGAGCTCACGATCAGGATCCGCTGAGTCGATCACATGCACCAGCAGGCTGGCCTCGGCGGCCTCCTGCAGGGTGGCACGGAACGCCTCCACCAGCTTGTGCGGCAGGTGGCGGATAAAGCCCACCGTGTCCGCCAGCACCACCGGCCCCACGTCCTCGACCTCAAGACGCCGCAGCGTAGGGTCGAGAGTAGCGAAGAGCTGGTCCGCCGCATAGACCTCAGACGCCGTCAAGCTGTTGAAAAGCGTTGACTTGCCGGCGTTGGTGTAGCCCACCAGCGAGACGCTGGGGATCTCGGCACGCGAGCGGGCGCGGCGATTCTGACTGCGCTGGCTACGCACCTTGTCCAGGCGCTTGTGGATCGACTTGATGCGCGCACGCAGCAGGCGGCGGTCGGTCTCGAGCTGGGTTTCACCCGGACCGCGCAGGCCGATACCGCCCTTCTGGCGTTCCAGGTGGGTCCAGCCTCGCACCAGCCGCGTGGACATGTACTCGAGCTGGGCCAGCTCCACCTGCAGCTTGCCCTCGTGAGTCCGCGCCCGCTGGGCGAAGATATCCAGAATCAGGCCCGTACGATCGAGCACACGACACTTCAGCGTCTGCTCGACGTTGCGTTCCTGGGAAGGACTGAGCGCGTGGTTGAAGATCACCAGCTCGGCCTTGTGTACCGCCAGGGCCTCGCCGATTTCCTCGAGCTTGCCCGACCCCACGAAACTCCTGGGGTCGGGTCGTTGCCGCGAGCCGGTCACGAGGGTTGCGGGTTCGGCACCCGCCGACCTCACCAGCTCGTGGAACTCACCGGGATCTTCGCGCTCCTTCTCGTCCTGAAAGTCGATATGGACGAGTACCGCCGTTTCACCGGCGTCGGGACGTTCAAAAAACAATCAATACCTCACGAAATATCAGCTCTCCGGCTGCGCAGCTGGATCCTGGGCCGGCAGACGCACATTGCGTGACGGCACCACCGTGGAGATGGCGTGCTTGTAGACCATCTGGCTGACGGTGTTGCGCAGCAGGATGACAAATTGGTCAAAGGATTCGATCTGGCCCTGCAGCTTGATGCCGTTGACCAGGAAAATCGATACCGGAATGCGCTCCTTGCGCAGAATGTTCAGGTACGGGTCTTGAAGGGACTGCCCTTTGGACATGTTGCTCTCCCTGAAGTGTCTTAGGGTTTTAGGTTATGGTGCCGCCCGCCGAGGTCTTCAAGACGGCGGGCGACAGGTATTCGGTTGTTCGGCGGGACCCTGCAAGTGGTCGCACGAACTCGTTATCTTACGCTAAGTCCCCGCTTCGCGCACGAGTTTCACGAGGCGCTCGGCGGGGTCGGCCGCCAACGGGTCCACCCAGGTGAGCGCAGGCCAGCTACGCATCCAGGTCAGCTGCCGCTTGGCCAGCTGACGCGTCGCCACCACACCACGATGAATGAACGTCTCACGATCAAACTCGCCATCCAGGTACTGCCATGCCTGACGATAGCCCACGCTCTTCATCGATGGCAGCGACAGCGTCAAATCGCCACGCGCCTTGAGCGCCGCCACTTCATCGAGAAACCCGCCGTCCAGCATGGCGTTGAAGCGCCTGGCGATTCTCTCGTGCAGCACGGAGCGCTCGGCGGGAGCGAGCCCTATGGACAGCAGACGAAAGGGAAAGGTTTCACGACGCTGCTCATTCCACAGCTCGCTCATCGGCCGCCCGGACAGCTCGAACACTTCCAGCGCCCGCATCAGGCGCTGAGGATCATTGGGGTGAATGCGCGCGGCCGACTCGGGATCGACCTCGCCCAGGCGCCGATGCAGCGCCTCGAGGCCGTCCTGCTCGGCCTGGCGGGACAGGCGTTCACGCACGGCGCTGTCCGCCGAGGGCAAGTTGGCGACCCCCTCGACCAGGCGCTTGTAGTACATCATGGTGCCACCGACCAGCAGCGGCAGCCGGCCACTGGCGGCGATATCGTGCATCTCGGCCAGGGCATCGTCGCGAAACTCCGCCGCCGAGTAGGCCTGGGCCGGATCACGGATATCGATCAGTCGATGGGGCGCCCGAGCGAGTTCCTCGGCCGATGGCTTGGCCGAACCGATGTCCATGCCGCGATAGATCATCGCCGAATCGACGCTGATGATCTCGCCACCCAGGCGCTCGCGGATCTCGATGGCAAGATCGGTCTTGCCCGCCGCCGTGGGGCCCATCAGCAGCAGCGCCAGCGGTCGGTCGTCCTGCGCGGGCGGCGTGGCCGCGGCCGGAGCGTCTGTCGGCGCCATCATTGCCCTCGCAGAAACAGCCGGTCCAGATCCTTGAGGCTCATCTGGGTCCAGGTGGGGCGGCCGTGGTTGCACTGGCCGCTGCGCTCAGTGCGCTCCATGTCACGCAGCAGCGCGTTCATCTCGGCAATGGTCAACTGGCGATTGGCGCGTACGCTGCCGTGGCAGGCCATGGTCGACAGCAGCTCGTTGATATGGGCCTCGATGCGATCGGAGCGGCCGTAGCGCTCCAGGTCCGAGAGCATCTCGCGCACCAGCGGTTCCACGTCGGCATCGGCCAGCAGCGCCGGCACCTGGCGCACCAGCAGGGTCTCTGGACCGGCGGTATCGAGTTCGACACCAAGCCGGGTGAAGGCTTCGCGCTCGCGCTCGGCGGTCTCGACCTCGGCGGCACTGACCGCCAGCGACACCGGTACCAGCAGCGGCTGGGCATCCAGCGCGCCACCGTGGACCTGGGTCTTCATGCGCTCGTAGACGATCCGTTCGTGGGCCGCGTGCATGTCCACCAGCACCAGCCCCTGGGCGCTCTGGGCCAGAATGTAGATGCCGTGCAACTGGGCGATGGCGTAGCCCAGCGGCGGCGCCTGGGTGGCGTCGTCTTCCGGCATCACCTCAGGCGTCGATGAGGTGAGCGATGCGCCGCCGACCCCGGCAGGGGACTCGCTAGCCTCGCCACCGGCGCCGGGCCAGGTTCTCGGCGTGGGGCTATGGCGCTCGGCCTGGGCCGTGCCGGCGGCCAGACCGCCGGCGCCTGGGCCTCCTGGCTGCGGCGTCAGCAGGCTGTCTTCGTGGTCCGGGTGCAGCTTGCGGTAGCCATCCATGAATGCGCGCACCCGGTCCGGGGTGACACCGCCCTCGCCCTCGTCGCGGCGCGGGTGCAGCGCCATGGGCTGCTGCTGCCAGGAGGGCTGTTGCCGGGACGGGTGTCGCCCGGGATTCCCGCCCTGGGGGGCCGGCTCGCGGATCTCGCCGGTCTCGGGGTCGACGTCGAGGCCATCGGTATCGGTGCTCGCTTGCTGACCCGGATGCTGGCCGTCCTGGTGCCCGGCGCGGGCCTCGCCCAGCGCCCGGTGCAGGCTCGAGAACAGGAAGTCGTGGACCATGCGCCCGTCGCGAAAGCGCACCTCGTGCTTGGTCGGGTGGACATTGACGTCCACCACCGTGGGGTCCACGTCCAGATAGAGCACGAATACCGGGTGGCGACCATTGAACAGCACATCGCGATAGGCCTGGCGGATGGCGTGGGCCACCAGCCGGTCGCGCACCACCCTGCCATTGACGAAGAAGTACTGCTGGTCGGCCTGGGCGCGAGAGTGGGTCGGTAGCCCCACCCAGCCCCACAGGCGCAGGCTGCCGGTGGCGATGTCCAGGGTCAGGGCATTGTCCAGGAAGTTCTTTCCCAGCAGCGAAGCGAGACGTCGCTCCACCGCGTGGTCATCCCGTGCCACCGGCAACTGGTGGATGGTCTTCTGGTTGTGGCGAAGGGTCCAGCCGATGTCGAAGCGCGACAGCGCCTGGCGCCGAAAGGCCTCCTCGACATGGTTGAACTCGGTCTTTTCGGTACGCAGGAACTTGCGCCGTGCCGGGGTGTTGAAAAACAGATCACGCACCGCCACCGAGGTACCACGCGGATGGGGTGCCGGCGTGACGCGGGGCTCCATGCGCCGCCCTTCGGCCACCACCCGCCAGCCGCCCTGAGGGTCCTGCTCGACGTTGGAGGTCAGTTCCAGTCGCGACACCGAGCTGATCGAGGCCAGCGCCTCGCCGCGAAAGCCGAGGCTGGCGACGCCCTCGAGCTCCTCCAGCGACAGGATCTTGCTGGTGGCGTGTCGTGACAGCGCCAGCGGCAGGTCCTCCTCGCCGATGCCGGAGCCATCGTCACGGATCCGGATCAGCCGGGCACCGCCGGACTCGATGTCCACCTCGATGCGGGTGCTGCCGGCGTCGATGGCGTTCTCGATCAGCTCCTTGACCACCGAGGCCGGGCGCTCCACCACCTCGCCGGCGGCGATCTGGTTGGCCAGCCGGGGGTCGAGAATCTTGATCGAGCGGCGCTGTGACACCTGGACGCCAGGCTCGCTCTGACACGGGATATCACTCATGAACTGGGAATCCTCAACACCTGGCCGACGCGAATGACGTCCCCGGACAGCTCGTTGACCTGCTTGAGCGCGCTGAGCGCCACGCCGTGACGCGAGGCGATGGCGGACAGGGTGTCGCCTGGCTGGATGCGATACTCGTTGGTAGCGGTGGACCGCCCCTGATCGCGCTGCCAGGCCAGCAGGCTTGCCGGTGGCGGGTTGCGCTCGAAGTGCGAGCGGATGCCGCCGAACACGGCGCTCATCATCCGCTGCTGGTAGCCGCCGTCCTTGAGTCGTCGCTCTTCCTCGGGGTTGGAGATAAAGCCCGTCTCCACCAGCAGGGAAGGAATGTCCGGGGACTTCAGCACCACGAAGCCGGCCTGCTCGACCCTGGGTTTATGCAGATCATTGATGCGCCCGATGCGACTGAGCACCTCATCGCCGATGGTCAGGGAGTCATTGAGGGTCGCGGTCATGGTCAGGTCCAGCAGCACGCCCCTGAGCACCTGGTCCTTGTCATCGAGCGACAGGTTGCCGTCGACCCCGCCGATCAGATCCGAGCGGTTCTCGCTGGCCGCCAGCCACTTGGCGGTCTCCGAGGTGGCTCCGCTCTGGGACAGCGCGAACACCGAGCTGCCGTGGGGACGCGGACTGTTGAAGGCGTCGGCGTGAATGGAGACGAAGAAATCGGCCTTCTGCTCGCGGGCGATCAGGGTGCGCTGACGCAGCCCGACGTAGTAGTCGCCGTCGCGGATCAGCACCGCCTTGAAGCCGGGGGAGTCGTTGATCATGCGCGCCAGGCGATCGGCCATCTGCAGCACCACGTCCTTCTCGCGGGTACCGCTCGGGCCCAGCGCCCCGGGGTCCTCGCCACCGTGCCCGGCGTCCACGGCGATGATGATGTCGCGCTTGGGATGGGGCTGAGCGGTGTCGATCACCGGTGCTGCCTCCACCGGGTCACGGCCCTCGGCCACCGCCACGGTCTTGGCCCGCTCGGCGGCGATCTCCTGCTCACGGATCATCGACTCGATCGGATCGATGGGGTCTTCCACCGCGCTCTCGCCGGGGTACTCCAGATCCACCACCAGACGATCGCCGTACTGGTTGTTGGGCGCCAACGAGAAGTGACGCGGCTCGATGGCGCGGCTGAGCTCGAGCACCACGCGCAGATCGCCGCCATCGCGCACGCCTGTGCGCACCGAGCTGATGGCGCTGTTGGACAGGTCCATGCTGGCAGGATCGGCGGCCAGACTGGTGCCGCTGAGATCGATGACCAGCCGGCGCGGGTTGTCGAGCTCGAACACGTTGGCGGTGGCCGGCGCCGACAGGTCGAACACCAGCCGCGAGTGATCCGGCGCGGCCCACAGGCGCATGTTGTCCACGCTGGCGGCCTGGGCAAGGCTCGAAAGCGTAAGGCCCAGTGTGGCCACCAACGTCAATAGACCAGCACCCATACGGGCCGGAAGGCGACGCCTCATGCCTTGCCTCCCGCCAGTCGTTGATCGCGGGAGACTTCGTCTTCCAGGCGTGTCAGCAGCGCTTCACCCAGGGTCGTGGCGGCGCTGATGCGCGCCTCGCGCCCTTCTGTCTCGGCGTGGCGTAGCGCCACCTCGAGATCCGGCGGCGTCAGCCAGCCCTCGCCGCGCTCGGCCCACTCCACCAGGCACAGATGCCCCTCGGCGAGCAGATCGCGCCCACCGATGAACTCAAGCTCCTCGGGATCGCCCAGGCGGTAGAGGTCAAAGTGGTGCAGCGTGACCGGCTCCCCGTCCAGCGAAAGCTCGTAGGGCTCCACCAGGGTATAGGTAGGACTCTTCACCGCACCTTGATGGCCGTAGGCGCGCAACACACCGCGAGCCAGGGTGGTCTTGCCGGCCCCAAGCTCCCCCGACAGGTGGACGCGTCCTCGTCCTTGCAAGGCCCGTCCCAGGCACTCCCCCAGTGCGACCTGGCGGTCTTCATCATCGAGTCGCAGCTGCATCTTCCTCGCCCATCGTCGGATTGACTAATTTTCGTGCACAGGATGCCAGATCGCTGGCCAACAGACCACGCTCACCGCCCTCTCTCGCCGCCATGTCACCGGCCAGGGCGTGTACCAGCACGCCCAGCCGCGCGGTGCGTTCCAGTGACCAGCCCGGGGCCTGGCCCTGGGCCATCAGGCCCGCCAGCACACCGGTCAGGGTATCGCCCATGCCGCCGCTGGCCATGCCCGGGTTGCCGAAAGGACACAGCGCCAGGCCCTCGGGACCGGCGATCAGGGTGCCGGCCCCCTTGAGCACGATCACCCCGCCCCAGCGTTGCTGCAGGGCGCGCGCGGCACCCGGGCGGTCCGCCTCGACCTCGGCCACGCTGGTCTCGAGCAGGCGTGCCGCTTCTCCCGGGTGGGGGGTCAGGATCCAGTCGTCACGCCGCTGATCGGCAAAGCGGCTGACCAGTAGATTGAGGGCGTCGGCGTCCAGCACCAGCGGAATCGAGCGCTTCAGCGCGGTCTGCAATACCGACTGCCCCCAGCTCCCCTGACCAAGCCCTGGCCCCACGGCGAGCACACTCAGGCGATCGAGCAGCTCATCGAGTTCGCTGGCATGGGTCACCCCACGCGCCATGACCTCGGGGCAGCGCACCAGACTGGCGCCGACGTGTTCCGGCGCGGTGGCCAGCAGCACTCGGCCAGCGCCCACCCTGGCGCAGGCCTCTGCCGCCAGCAGCGCCGCCCCGCCGAACCCGGGTGCGCCACCGAAGATGCCGGCGAATCCGGCGGCGCCCTTGTGCATGTCGCGCTCACGCGGAGGCAACGCCAGGTTCACCAGGCTCGACTGCAGGCGCCAGGCGGTGGGCGCGATATCGTCATGGGCCAGGGCGTCCACCCCCAGTGATTCCACCACCACCTCGCCGGCCAGGGCGGCGCCACGCCCGGTGTGCAGTCCCAGCTTGTCGGCGATGAAGGTCACCGTCATCACCGCCCTGACCGCCATGCTGGGCTCGGCACCGCCGTCGGCGGTGATGCCCGAGGGAATATCCACCGCCAGCACCGGACACCGGCTTTCATTGATGGCGGCGATGGCCGCGGCGTAGGTCGGACGCAGGTCGCCGGCAAAGCCGGTACCGAGCATGGCATCGACCACCACGTCCCCTTCCACGCTCAATCCTTCTCGCCATTCGATAAAGCCGACCCCGGCGTCGTCGGCCATCTCGGCCGCGCGCAAGGCGTCACCCTTCAGGCGTTCACGCGGGGTCAGGGAAATGCGCTGCACCTGGCGCCCTTCGGTCGCGGCCAGCGCTGCCAGCACATGGCCGTCGCCGCCGTTGTTGCCGCCACCGCAGAACACCGTCAGCGACTTGGTCGCCGGCCAGCGCGCCTTCAGCCAGCGCCAGGCGACGCCGGAGGCCCGGTGCATCAGGGCGAAGCCGTCGCTCTCGCCGGCGATGGCCCGTCGGTCCAGCTCGCGTACCTGCTCGGCGGTGTACAACGGAGTCTGTCCTGGCTCAATCGCGCCGCCGTCCAAGATGTCCATGCGGTTCTCCCTTCGATCGTGATGGTCTACCATGGCGGTCACTTCCTTCCCTATGAAGTCTAAGCCCTTCTCCTCTCGCGCCAAGCGCAGAGCCGGGCTGTCTTGCCATTTGCCGGGTATGTCCTCATTTATGTCTGCATCGTCCCCGTCCACCGACGTCGACTTCAACGACCTGGCGGCGCGCATCCGCACCTGGGGGCGGGAGCTCGGCTTCCAGCAGGTCGGCATCACCGACGTCGACTTGAGCGACGACGAGGCCCATCTCGAGCGCTGGCTGGAGGCAGGTTTCCACGGCGAGATGGGCTTCATGGCCAAGCACGGCACCAAACGCACCCGTCCGGCCGAGCTCGAACCCGGCACCATCAGGGTCATCAGTGTGCGCCTGGACTATCTGCCGCCGGAGGTGGAGACCACCAAGGTGCTGGGACAGCCCAGCCGCGCCTATGTGTCACGCTATGCCACCGGGCGTGACTACCACAAGCTGATGCGCAAGCGGCTACAGCGCCTGGCAAAGACCATCGAGGCGGAAGTCGGGGACTTCGGCTACCGCGCCTTCGTCGACTCGGCCCCGGTGATGGAGCGCGGCCTGGCGCGCAAGGCCGGTATCGGCTGGTTCGGCAAGAACGCCATGCTGCTCAATCCCAGAGCCGGCTCGATGTTCTTTCTCGGTGAGCTTTACACCGACCTGCCGCTGCCGGTGGACGAGCCATTCGAGCAGGAACACTGTGGCAGCTGCAGCGCCTGCCGCACCGCCTGCCCTACCGGCGCCATCGTCGAGGACAAGGTGGTCGACGCCCGCGCCTGCATTTCCTACCTGACCATCGAGCTGTTCGGCGCCATTCCCGAGCGCTATCGCGAGGCCATGGGCAATCGGGTGTTCGGCTGTGACGATTGCCAGTTGGTGTGCCCCTTCACCCGCTTCACACGGGCAAGCAGCGAACCTGACTTCGCGCCGCGCCACGATCTCGACCGGGTGGAGCTGCTGACCCTGTTCGGCTGGAGCGAGGAGGAGTTTCTCGAGCGCACCGCCGGCAGCCCGATTCGTCGTATCGGCTACGAACGCTGGCTGCGCAACCTGGCGGTGGGGCTCGGTAACGCCCCCTGGAGCGCCGCCATCGAACGCGCCCTGCTCACCCGCCTGGCCTATCCCTCCGAGCTGGTGCGCGAGCACGTACGCTGGGCGCTCGCCCGCCAGCGCCAGCGGCGCGCCGAGCTGATCACCTCTGCTTGAGCGTGTCGAGCCGAACGCCTCGAGCTGAACGCGCCCCTCGCCTCGAACCCGGCGTCAACTGCTGACTATTCCCCAGCCTTGAGGAACGTCTTGCGATAGTGCGCGAGTTCGGCGATGGATTCCTTGATGTCGTCCATGGCCAGGTGCACGTTGCGCTTGGAAAAGCCCTCCAGCGCCTGGGGGTTCCAGCGCTTGGCCAGCTCCTTCAAGGTCGAGACGTCGAGATTGCGGTAGTGGAAAAATGCCCACAGCTCGGGCATTTCGCGCTCCAGAAAGCGCCGGTCCTGGTGGATCGAGTTGCCGCACATCGGCGACGTTCCCGGGGCCACATGGGCTGAGAGAAACTCGAGCGTCCTGCGCTCGGCCTCGCGGGTATCGATCTGGCTCTTGCGCACCCGCTCGACCAGCCCGGAATTGCCGTGGGTACGGGTATTCCACTCATCCATGCCGGACAACAGTGCGTCGCTCTGGTGAACCGCGATCACCGGCCCCTCGGCGATGACATTGAGCTCGCCGTCGGTGACCAGGGTGGCCACCTCGATGATGCGTTCACGCTCCGGGTCGAGCCCGGTCATCTCCAGGTCGATCCAGATCAGGGCGTCGTTTCGCGGGCCGGTCTTGGCATCGTCAGGACGCGGGTTGAGGGTATCGTCGGGGCTGGCGCTGGCATCGGACATCGTCGCTTCCTTGATCAGGCGGTGGCCCTTGTCGGGACAGGGGCCGTGCGTGTAGGTACAATGCCGACCATTGTACCGACCATCGGGTGCTCATGAGCAAACGCAAGTTGAGCCGCCAGCAGCGCTGGCGCATCGAGAAGATCCAGGCCGAACGCGCCGAGCGCGCCGCCAGAAAGGCCGGCCAGGACGACGAGAAGCTTGCCGCCGGCGAATACGGCGCCGAGCGCGACGGCCGAGTGATCGCTCACTTCGGACGGACCCTGGACGTCGCCAGCCGTGCCGGCGAGACGCCCACCCGCTGCCATCTGCGCGCCAACCTCGAGGGCCTGGTCACCGGAGACCGCGTCATCTGGCGGGCCGGCGAGGACGGCAGCGGCGTGGTGGTGGCCCGAGGCGAGCGCGACAATGTGCTCGAACGCCCGGATATGCGTGGGCTACTCAAGCCCGTGGCGGCCAATATCGACCAGATCCTGATCGTCTTCGCGGTGGAACCCGAGCCCCACGCCGGCCTGATCGATCGCTACCTGGTGGCGGCCGAGGCCACCGGCATCACCCCGGTGCTGGTGCTCAACAAGACCGACCTGCTGCCCGACGAGGGCGGCGAACTGCGCGGGCTGCTCGATCGCTACCGCGGCATCGGCTACCAGGTGGTGGCCACCTCCACCGAGGTCGACGGCGGACTCGACGCCCTCTACGCCCAGCTCGCCGACCGCACCTCGGTATTCGTCGGCCAGTCCGGGGTCGGCAAGTCCTCACTGATCGACCGTCTGCTGCCCGACGAACAGTTGCGCATCGGCGCGCTGTCGGAGGACTCGCGCAAGGGTCGCCACACCACCACCACCGCCCAGCTCTACCACCTGCCCGCACCGGACGAGAGCCTGGCCTCGGGCGAGCTGATCGACTCCCCCGGCATCCGCGAGTTCGGCCTCACTCACCTGACAGAGCGCGAGGTCACCGAGGGCTTTATCGAATTCGCCCCTTACCTCGGCCTGTGTCGCTTCCGCGACTGCCGCCACCGGCAGGAGCCGGGCTGCGCCATTCGCGACGCCATCGACGAGGGGGCGATTCACCCCGAACGCTTTGCCAGTTATCGTCGTATCGTCGATAGTCTGGATAGCCAATAGGGAAACGCCAGTAGCGTCCCCTCGCGAAGTGCCAGGCGCCAGACACAGCGCCCGCCCCTTTCATCCGTGTGGATCCGCCAGGAGAGAACCATGAGCTCAGAAGACAATCTGTTGCCCTTGATCGCCGAGCCCGAGGAACTCGCCGGCGTGCTGGATCACGAGGACATCCTGGTGATCGACGTGCCGCTGAAGGCGGAAAGCTACGCCGAGGGCCATGTGCCCGGCGCGATCTTTCTCGACCATCGTCGTCTGCTGAAAGGTTCCGGCGACGTCCCCAACGACGTCCCCGATGAAGAGGCCCTGTCACAACTGTTCTCGTCGCTGGGCCTGACCCGGGACACCCACGTGGTCGCCTACGATGATGAGGGCGGCGGCTGGGCCGGGCGCCTGCTGTGGACCCTGGAGCTGATTGGCCACAAGCGCTATTCCTACCTGAATGGCGGCATTCACGCCTGGCGTGACGAGGGTCTGCCCCAGTCCACCGAAGACCATGCGCCGAAGCCCTCGGACTACCAGGCCGAGGTCCTCAATCCCGAGGTCGCGATCGACCGACTCGAGCTTGAAGAGCGCCTGGGCAGCGACAACTTCGCCATCTGGGATGCCCGCTCCGTCGACGAGTTCGATGGCAACAAGGGCCAGAACCGGCACCTCGGCCACCTGCCCGGAGCGGTCAACATGGAGTGGACCGACGCCATGGACCGTGAACGCTCACTTCGCCTGCGCGACTACGCCGAGCTGATCACCGAACTGGGCGCCATGGGTATCACCCCGGATATGGAAGTGGTCACTCACTGCCAGACCCATCATCGCAGCGGCTTCACCTGGCTGGTAGGCAAGGCACTGGGGTTCGAACGCATGCGTGCCTACCCGGGCTCGTGGAAGGAGTGGGGCAATCGCGACGATACCCCCATCGAACACTGACGCCCTTGTTCCTCTGCCCATCTAGGGCTTGTCTGAAAAGTGTCTGCGCTCGGTAATGCGGCGTTAAAAATCGGATCAAAATGCTCATTTACACCACGTAAACTGCGCTTTCTCACCGATTTTTGCCTTGTCTAACCTTCGCTCGTCGACTTTTCGGACTGAGCCTAGGGCACTTGATTGCACCAGCGGCGCGGCCGTGAGGCCGCGTGCGCGTCATTGACCACCCGGAGATCGTCCCTTCGTGACCCTCGCCAAGCTGTTTTCCCTGATCCAGTACCCCATCCCCCACCACCTGCTGTCGCGCCTGGTCGGCCTGCTTGCCGACTGTCGTATCGGCTGGCTCAAGAACCTGTTGATCCGCGCCTTCATCAAGCGCTTCAAGGTCGACATGAGCCAGGCGGTGGAATCGGACCCCAGGGTCTACCCGAGCTTCAACGCCTTCTTCACCCGGGCGCTGGCGGCCGGCGCCCGCCCGCTGGAAGACGGCCTGTTGTGCCCTGCCGACGGCACCCTGTCCCAATGGGGCGCCATCGACCATGGTCGCCTGGTCCAGGCCAAGGGCCATCGCTTCAGCATGACCGAGCTGCTCGGTGGCGACCCCAGGGCGGCCACCCGCTACCAGAGCGGCAGCTTCGCCACCGTCTACCTGTCGCCCAAGGACTACCACCGGGTGCACATGCCGCTTGCCGGCACCCTGACCGAGATGGTCTACGTGCCCGGGCGCCTGTTCTCGGTCAACGACGCCACCACCCGCCACGTCCCGGGCCTGTTCGCCCGCAACGAGCGGCTAGTGTGCCACTTCGAGACCGAACACGGCCCCATGGTGCTGGTGCTGGTGGGCGCGATGATCGTCGCCGCCATTGAAACGGTGTGGGCCGGCCAGGTGACACCGCAGTCCGGCCGGGTCGAGCGTGTCCGCTTCGATCGCCCGATTCACCTCGCCAAGGGCGCCGAGATGGGCCGCTTCAAGCTCGGCTCCACCGTGGTCATGGCCTTCGCCGAAAAGGTCGACTTCGATGCCTTGAGCGGCAAGGCCGGCAGCCCCGTCGCGGTGAGCATGGGCCAACGCCTGGGCGGCGAGCCGGGAACTAGCGCAACAGCGGCGACGGCAGACGGCGAAGCGACCACCAGCGCGGACTGAAGCGCCAAGGCGTATTGGTAACACCTTTGACAGAGGCGGCTATGGCCGCCCTTCTTGGCGTAGCTGTCAGGTCCCGGATGATTGCATGATCCGGACGCTGTCTGGATCACCACCCCACGAGGTGCCCAGCCCCCCCTCAACAGCGCGGGGTGGGAAAGGCGATCACTTCTTCAAGACGCGACTTGCCCAGCGCCAGCTGGATCAGCCGGTCGAGCCCCAGGGCGACCCCGCTGCCCTCGGGCATGCCGGCGCCCAGCGCCGCCAGCAGGCGCTCGTCGACGTCGACCTCGGCAAGGCCTTCCTCACGCCTGGCGCGATTGTCGTCGGCGAAGCGTGCGCGCTGTTCGTCCACATCGGTCAGCTCGTCATAGCCGTTGGCAAGCTCTAGCCCATCGAGATACACCTCGAAGCGCGAGGCCACCCAGGCGCCGTCGCGGGGGTCCTGGTGACGCCTGGCCAACGCCGCCTGGCTGGCCGGGTAATCCAGTACCACGTCGATGCCGTCGCGGCCTAGCTCGGGCTCGATGACGAGGCTCATCAGCAGGTCGAGACACTCATCGCGCGGCGCCTCGGCCATGTCGAGGCCGCCGCGTTCACCGGCAAGACGGCGAAGCGATGCGATGTCCACCTCAAAAGGATCGATATCCAGCACCTCGCCAAACAGCTCACGATAGCGACGCTTTCGCGTCGGGCCAGGATCGAACGGCAGCACCTCGCGGATCAGCGCCTGGGTTTCCTCGATCAGCGCGTCGAGACTCCACCCCGGGCGATACCACTCCAGCATGCTGAACTCGATATTGTGGCGGCGTCCCACCTCGCCGTCACGAAAGCTGCGGGCGATCTGGAAGATCGGCCCACTGCCGGCCGCCAGCAGGCGCTTCATGTGAAATTCCGGCGACGTCTGCAACCACAGGGTCTCGCTGCCCGCCGGGGTGACGGCTTGGCAAGACAGCGACGCCAGGTGCACGTCGGTGCTGCCGCCGTGACCGAGACAGGGGGTCTCCACCTCGAGCACGCCGCGCTCGACAAAGAAACCGCGCACCCGCTGCATCAGCACGGCGCGGCGGCGCAGGGTGTCCAGCGAGACCGTGGGTTGCCAGTCTGTCATCATTCGTTCCTTGCACTTGCCCAAACGACAAAGGCCACGCGATCGCGTGGCCTTTGTCTGTATCTCGATCTGCCGATCCGGGGATATCGCCCTCGCCTCAGGCGCGGGAGACGTAATCACCGCTACGGGTGTCGATCTTGAGCACTTCGCCCTGGTTGATGAACAGGGGAACGCGCACCACCGCGCCGGAGGACAGGGTCGCCGGCTTGGAGCCGCCCTGGGCGGTGTCGCCCTTGAGGCCCGGGTCGGTCTCGACCACTTCCAGCTCGATGAAGTTGGGCGGGGAGACCGAGATGGCGTTGTCGTTCCACAGGGTCACGGTGTACACCACCTGCTCCTTGAGCCACTTGTCGCTGTCGCCCAGGGCTTTCTTCTCGACGGCGTACTGCTCGAAGGAACCGTCGGTCTTCATGAAGTACCACATGTCACCGTCGGTGTAGAGGTACTCCATGTCCAGATCCATGACGTCGGCGCCTTCCAGCGACTCGCCGGACTTGAAGGTACGCTCCCACACGCGGCCGGTCATCAGGTTGCGCAGCTTCACGCGGTTGAAGGCCTGGCCCTTGCCGGGCTTGACGAATTCGTTCTCGACGATGGCACAGGGGTCACCGTCGAGCATCACCTTCAGACCGCCCTTGAATTCGTTGGTAGAATAGTTCGCCATGAGATCTCGTTCCTTTCGGTGCCCGGCCCGGCCATCGGCTCAGAGCGGCACTCAACTGACATTTTGCGAGGACAAGCCCCTCGCACGCATCGATGGATGGCCCGCATGATAACCCGAAGCTCGACGCTTTTGCATTGCTCTGCCCCGGATGAGCCGGGACTTCCCGCCCCCGGCGGCTGGCAGCGCCAGCTGGCCGGCGCCATTCGTGACCCGCGCGAGCTGTGCCGACGCCTGGGGCTCGACGCCACCCTGATCCCCGGCGCCGAGGCCGGCCACTCCCTGTTCGAGGTGCGTGTGCCCGAGGCCTTTGCCGCGCGCATGCGCCACGCAGACCCGGACGACCCCTTGCTGCGCCAGGTGCTGCCCCTGGATGCCGAGCAGACAAACCCCGAGGGCTACGTCACCGATCCGCTGCAGGAGGCCCAGCACACCGCCCGTCGCGGCCTGATCCACAAGTACGCCGGGCGGGTACTGCTGATCACCAGCCCCGCCTGCGCGATCAATTGCCGCTACTGCTTCCGTCGCCACTTCCCCTACCAGGAAAACGCGCCCTCACGCAGCCAGTGGGACGACACCCTGGACTACCTGCGCGAGGACGCCACCCTGCGCGAGGCGATCCTGTCCGGTGGCGATCCGCTGGCCGCCAGCGATCGCCAGCTGGCCTGGCTGGTCGAGCGGCTCGACGCCATCCCCCATCTCAAGCGACTACGCCTGCATACCCGGCTGCCGGTGGTGATCCCCGATCGCGTCGACGGCCCCCTGCTCGAGTGGCTCACCGGCAGCCGCCTGCAGAAGGTCATGGTGCTGCATATCAACCACGCCAACGAGATCGACGAGGCCGTGGCCGGCGCCTGCGCGCGGCTCAAGCAGGCCGGCGTGACCCTGCTCAACCAGAGCGTGATCCTCAAGGGAGTGAACGACTCGGTAGATGCGCTGGAAGCGCTCTCGGAGCGGCTATTCGAGGCTGGCGTACTGCCCTACTACCTGCACGCCTTCGACCCGGTGTCCGGGGCAGCCCACTTCGACGTGGCCGACGCCCGCGCCAACGCCCTGGTCGACGAGTTGCGCACCCGCCTGCCCGGCTTCCTGATGCCGACCCTGGTCCGCGAGGTCCCCGGCGAAGCCAGCAAGACGCCGTTGTAGCTGTGACGCAATCGTCAAAGTACGCTGGTTATCAGGCCCGTCGTGGGGCGAGGGAAGCTGCAACAGCCTCTCGTCCTCTTTTGTGATATCGACCGATGCCACAAGGAAAGGTGAAACATGAAGTCTGCCATCAAGGTTTTCCGACCGAAGCAGGCCGACCACAAAAGTGACCTCTGGCACGCCATTGGGCTTCCCCGGCGAGGCCCGCAACTGCACGAAGCGTTAAGAAATGGTGTCGCCTACGAGGTGTACTCCATGCTCGCCTCCTTCACGGGGTTAGGAAAGCAGGACCTGAGACGCTTTGTCGCCATCTCCCCCACCACACTGAGGCGTCGAGCGACGACTGGCCGCTTCACCGTGGACGAGGGCGACCGGCTTTATCGTGTTGCCGAGGTATACCACTGCGCCATTGATCTGTTCGAGGGTGACACGCAGCAGACTAACCAGTGGCTGCTTACCCCTGCCCCTGGTCTTGGAAACACGCGGCCGGTAGATATGGTGGTGACATCGGCTGGTACAGCTGCCGTGCTGAACCTGATTGGACGGCTCGAGCACGGCGTCTGCGTGTGAGTATCGCTCATGACAGACACTCGCCTTGCGAAAGCAGTTAATCCACAACGTCGGTGACGAATCTCGCGGTGCCAAGCGTCATCGTGCCGAGGGAAACGAACTACCTGATCAACCCGGCGCATGTCAGCTTCAAGGCGATGGTCGATAAAGCCCGAGAGATGCCCTTCGCTCCCGATAAACGTCTTTAGTAACGACTGCTGGTGACCCACTCCGCAGAACGCCCCTCCCTGGACCACACCAAGCATGCTGCAAAAAAACCGCCCCCGGGGTCTCCCCCGGGGGCGGTGCGTTTACGCCAGTTGCCAGCGGCGCGGATCAGGCCACGCTGTCGGCGGTGACGTTGGGCGCCACCTCTTCGGTGGACAGGCAGCGGTTGATCGCGCTCATCACACCCTTGATCGAGGCGCTGGTGATGCTCTCGTCGGTACCGACGCCGAACACCGCCTCGCCCTTGACCCGGACCTCGACGTAGGCGATCGCCTCGGCGTCGGCGCCCTGACCGCGGGAGTGCTCGTGGTAGTCGATGATCTCGATATCGTGGCCTTCGCTGCGCAGCGCCTTGACGAAGGCCGCCAGCGGGCCGTTGCCTTCGCCGCTGATGGTGTGGCGCTCACCGTCCTTGGCGATGCAGGCTTCCAGCGTCACCGTCGGGCTGTCCGGCTCGGACGACAGACGGTGGCTGACCAGGCTGTAGGGCTCGGTCTTGGCCAGGTACTCGTCGACGAAGGTCTGGTAGATCATCGCCGAGGTGATCTCCTTGCCGACCCGATCGGCCACCTCCTGCACCACCAAGCTGAACTCCATGGACAGCCGGCGCGGCAGTTCGATGCCGTGCTCCTGCTCCAGCAGGTAGCTGACGCCGCCCTTGCCGGACTGGCTGTTGACGCGGATCACCGCCTCGTAGCTGCGGCCCACGTCGAGCGGGTCGATGGGCAGGTAAGGCACCGCCCAGACGCTGTCCGGGTCTTCCTTGCGCAGCGCCATGCCCTTCTTGATGGCGTCCTGGTGAGAGCCGGAAAAGGCGGTGAACACCAGATCGCCGACGTAGGGATGACGCGGGTGGACCGGCAGCTGGTTGCAGTGCTCGACCTCGCGCATGATCGGGGTGATGTTGGAAAAGTCGAGGCCCGGATGGACGCCCTGGGTGTAGAGGTTCATCGCCAGGGTGACGATGTCGACGTTGCCGGTGCGCTCGCCGTTGCCGAACAGGGTGCCCTCGACCCGGTCGGCGCCGGCCATCACTGTCAGTTCGGCGGCGGCCACACCGGTACCACGGTCATTGTGGGGGTGAACGCTGACGATCAGGTGATCGCGGTGCTCGACGTTGCGGCAGAACCACTCGATCTGGTCGGCGTAGTTGTTGGGGGTGGCGCACTCCACCGTGGCCGGCAGGTTGACGATCATCTTGTTGTCGGCGCTGGCACCGAAGGTCTCGCGCACGGCATTGACGATCTCCACCGCAAAGTCCATCTCGGTGGTGGTGAACAGCTCCGGAGAATACTGGAAGGTCCAGTTGGTCTCGGGGGCCGCCTTCATCAGGTCACGGATCTGGGTGGTGGCATCGACCGCGATCTGGATGCACTGGGGCTTGTCGACATTGAATACCACGCGACGGAACACCGGATCGGTGGCGTTGTAGACGTGAACGATGGCGTTCTTGGCGCCCTTGAGCGACTCAAAGGTGCGCTCGATCAGGTGCGGGCGGGCCTGGGTCAGTACCTGGATGGTGACATCGTCCGGGACCTTGTCTTCCTCGATCAGGCTGCGCACGAAGTCGAAGTCGGTCTGGGAGGCGGAGGGGAAGCCCACCTCGATCTGCTTGAAGCCAATCTTGACCAGCAGATCGAAGAAGCGCTGCTTGCGCTCCTGGTCCATTGGATCGATCAGCGCCTGGTTACCGTCGCGCAGATCGACGCTGCACCACTGGGGCGGGGTCTCGATGCGCTGGCTGGGCCACTGCCGATCAGGCAGGTCCACGGCCACGAAGGGGCGGTACTTGGTCGAAGGGTCCTTGAGCATCATGGCGTTTTCTCCGGAATAGGGTGTGTCGAGCGAAGCGTTATTGGAAGGCCTGTTGGGCGGCCCGGCCAGCGCCTTGTGAGCAAAGGCCAGGTGAAAACGGCGACGCCCCGCTCGCCAGAGGCGAGCGGGGCGTCATAAGTCGTTCCAGGACCGAGACGATAGCGACCACGACAATTCGCGCACCAGCCATCCGTACATCGTCACAACGACGAGAGCGGACACCACAGGTGGCGTGACGGGACGGGTTCATGGTGGGGCACTGGGTACTGACGGACATCTTGCAACCTCGACTCAACCTGACTGGTGGCGATCCTGCCAGCGACGCAAGCACAAAGGGCGTCGCCACGCGCATTCAAACGCGTAGTAGTAGTCGTAGGTCGAGGTGGCGAGATGTCATGTTCATGCGCTCTAGAAAATCAGTCTTCAGCGACGTTGTCAACTGCGGCGCGCCAGCGCGGGCGCCAAGAGCGCTCGCTGTCATGTGAATGTCCTCGAGCCGGACTAGGGTAATAGAGCGATTCCGGCGCCCCGGAACCACCGTAATCTCTGACAACACCACCAGACTCGTGCTGATAATTCAGCATGGCTGACACAAAGGAGACGCTCCATGGATGCCCATCACCACCGCCGCCCCGCGCCCCTCGCCGCGTTACTGTCATGCGCGATCACTGCCATCGCGCTCTGCGGGGCCGCTGCCGCGCCCGCCATGGCCGAGGACAACGCCTCCAACGCCAGCGCTTCTTCCTCTCTGCCGGTCAGTCTGGGCCCCCGCCCCTACTTCCTGATCGACGACATGGACGAGGACAATGCCCAGTCCGCCGAGCTCAAGGCGACCCTTGAGCAGTGCGCGGCCAACCTTGAGCAGCCCACCCGGAGCGACTTTTCCATCGGCCACCGCGGCGCCCCCCTGATGTTCCCCGAGCACACCCGGGAATCCTACCTGGCCGCCGCGCGCATGGGCGCTGGCGTGCTCGAGTGCGACGTGGCCTTTACCGAAGACAAGGAACTGGTCTGCCGCCACTCCCAGTGCGACCTGCACGGCACCACCAATATCCTCGAGACCGAGCTTGCCGAGCAGTGCAGCGTGCCACCGACCTTCGATGCCGATGGCAAGTTGACCAACGCCGCCGACGTCCAGTGCTGCACCAGCGACATCACCCTGGCCGAGTTCAAGACCCTGGAAGGCCGCATGGACGGCGTCGACACCAGCGCCGACACCCTGGAGGCATACCTGGCCGGCAACCCACGCTGGCGCACCGAGCTCTATGCCGATCGCGGTACCCTGATGAGTCACGCCGAAAGCATCGCGCTGTTTCAGGACCTGGGCGTCAAGATGACCCCGGAGCTGAAGACACCGAGCGTCGAGATGCCCTTCGACGGCATGAGCCAGCAGGACTATGCCCAGAAGCTGATCGACGAGTACGTCGAGGCCGGCGTGCCCCCGGAAGACGTCTTTCCCCAGTCGTTTCTGCTCGATGACGTGCGTTACTGGGTCGACAACACCGAGTTCGCCGACCAGGCGGTGTATCTGGACGATCGCTATGACGTGGAAGGCTTCGACGTGACCGATCCCGCAAGCTGGGAGCCGTCGATGCAGGAGCTGGCCGATATGGGAGTGAAGATTCTGGCCCCGCCGATGTGGATGCTGCTGGCCGAGGGGGACAGCGAAGACCGGCCCATCGTGCCATCGGTCTACGCCGAGAAGGCCAAGGAGGCAGGACTGGAGCTGATCGCCTGGTCCTTCGAGCGCTCGGCGCCGCTGACCCGTGACGGTGCCTGGTACCACCAGACCATCGACAATGTCGTCGACAACGATGGCGACAAGATGGTGGCGCTTGACGTGATGGCCCGCGATATCGGGGTCAAGGCGGTGTTCTCTGACTGGCCGGCGGCGGTCACCTTCTACGCCAACTGCATGGCCGACGAGCTGGCAAAATAAGCGGCAATGACCACCAGCGAATCTAGTCGGAACGCATAAAAACGGCCGGGTGGATAACCACCCGGCCAGAACGCCTTCCGTGGCGTTGGCGCCCCTAACGCCATTCCGAGGGCTCCATCCTAACGATCGTCAACCTGGAGAGCGCTCCCCCATCGGCGGTAGCCAGCCGCCTCCAGACGAGGGCAGGCAACCAGGCATGTCCCGCTCCTCCTTCAAGGAGTCGTCGTCTCCTGGGCGAAGCTTATGCCGGTGGCCCTGACACTCACCCGAGTGCCGGCGTGGCCGGCGACGATAGCCTCTATATCGGCCAGCGCACCGATAACTGCCGTCTTGCCGCTTGAACGAGCAAACTCACAGGCCGCCTGCACCTTGGGCCCCATGGATCCTGCGGCAAAACCCTGGGCTTCCAGGCTATCGGGATCGGCCATTGCCACCCGACGGCTATGCGGGGTGCCCCAGTCCAGATAGACCCCGTCCACGTCGGTGGCGATGATCAAAAGATCGCTGGCGAGTTGCTGTGACAACAGCGATGAGCACAGGTCCTTGTCGATGACCGCCTCGATGCCCTCGAGCTTGCCATCCTCCCCGTAGACCGTGGGGATGCCGCCACCGCCGGCGCAGATCACCACGGTGCCCTTCTCCAGAAGCCAGCGCAGCGGGCGAATCTCGAAGATCCGTTTGGGTCTAGGGCTCGGCACCACCCGGCGGTAGTGATCGCCGTCTCGCGCCATGGTCCAGCCCTTGAGCTCCGCCAGCCGGCAGGCCTCGTCGCGCTGATAGATGGGGCCGATGGGCTTGCTCGGCTGCTGGAAGGCCGGGTCATCGGCGTCCACCTCGACCTGGGTCAACAGCGACGCAAAGGGCACCTCCGGCGGCAACAGGTTGCCGAGTTCCTGCTCGATCATGTAGCCGATCATGCCTTCGGTCTCGGCACCCAGCACATCCAGAGGAAAGACGTTGTCCTCATCGTAGGCCGCCCCTTGCAGGGCCAAAAGGCCCACCTGGGGCCCATTGCCGTGGGCAATCACCAGCTCGTTGCCTGATGCGATGCGCGCGATCTGCTCGCAGGCGATACGAATGTTGGCGCGCTGGGCCTCGCCGTTCATGACCTCGCCACGCCGCAACAGGGCGTTGCCACCAAGGGCAATCGTGATACGCATAACAGTGTCCTTCCCGTTCGGGGTTGCTGGCGGCCCAGGGGCCGCCAGGCTATCTTGCCGATCCGTTGGTGCGTGACTTACACATCGCCAAGGGTCGAGACCATCACCGCCTTGATCGTATGCATGCGGTTCTCTGCCTGTTCGAAGGCGATGCAGGCCGGCGACTCGAACACCTCCTCGGTGACCTCGATGCCGTCCTTCAGCATCGGGTACTGCTCGGCGACCTGGCGCCCCACCTTGGTGTCACAGTTGTGGAAGGCCGGCAGGCAGTGCATGAACTTGACCCTGGGGTTGCCGGCGGCCTCCATCAGCACCTTGTTGACCTGGTAGGGCAGCAACTGGTCGATGCGCTCGGCCCAGGCCTCCACCGGCTCGCCCATGGACACCCAGACGTCGGTGTGGATGAAGTCGACGCCCCTGACCGCCTCGCGGGGGTCCTCGGTCAGGCAGATGCGCGCGCCGCTGTCCTCGGCGAAGCGCCGGCAGTTGGCCAGATGCTCCTCGTCCGGCCACAGCGAACGTGGCGCGGCGATCCGCACGTCCATGCCCAGCTTGGCGCCGATCAGCAGAAGCGAGTTGCCCATGTTGTTGCGGGCATCGCCCAGGTAGGCGAAGGAGATCTGGTGCAACGGCTTCTCGGCGTGCTCGCGCATGGTCAGGACGTCGGCGATCATCTGGGTCGGGTGGTACTCGTCGGTCAAGCCGTTGTAGACCGGCACCCCGGAGAACGCCGCCAGCTCCTCGACCACCTCCTGGCTGAAGCCGCGGTACTCGATGGCGTCGTACATGCGCCCCAGTACCCGGGCGGTGTCACGCATGGACTCCTTGTGCCCGATCTGGGACGAGGTGGGATCGATGTAGGTGACGTTGGCGCCCTGGTCATAGGCGGCCACCTCGAAGGCGCAGCGGGTGCGGGTGGAGGTCTTCTCGAAGATCAGGGCGATGTTCTTGCCCTTGAGTCGCTGGGCCTCGCAGCCGCTGTACTTGGCCCGCTTGAGGTCCCGCGACAGGTCCAGCAGGTAGCGCAGCTCGCGCTCGGAGTGATGCATCAACGACAGCAGGTGACGGTTGTGGATATTGAAGGACATGAGGGTCTCCTTGACGGCCACCTGGGCAGCCGCCTTCACAGTAAGAAAAAGCGAAGTAACGCGTAACGACGTCGTCAGAAGTCGACGGGATCTCGCTGAATCGGACAGGTCATGCAGTGACCGCCGCCCCGTCCACGGCCCAGTTCACTGGCGCTGATGGTGATCACCTCGACCCCGGCCTTGCGCAGCAGGGTGTTGGTGTAGGTGTTGCGGTCGTAACCGACTACCACGCCTGGCTCCAGGGCGACCACATTGTTGCCGTCGTCCCACTGTTCGCGCTCGGCCTCGAAGCTGTCTCCACCGGTCTCCACCACTCGCAGTTTCGGCAGCCCCAGCGCCTCGGCCACCACCTCGATGAAGCTCCCCTTCTCGCGGCGCACGTCGATGCCACTGGGTTTGCTCTCGTCGGGGCGCAGACTGAAGGGAACGATGTCCTTGACCACGTCAGGGAAGACCGTCACCAGGTCGCGATCGCAGAAGCTGAAGACGGTGTCCAGGTGCATGGCGGCACGCGACCGGGGCAGTCCCGCCACGATCACCCGTTCGGCCTCGCCGGCCCGGAACAGGGCGCTCGCCACCTGACCGATGGCCTGGTGCGAGGTGCGCTCGCCCATGCCGATCAACACCACGCCATTGCCCACCGGCATCACGTCGCCGCCCTCCAGGGTGGCCGAACCGTGGTCCTGGTCGGGATTGCCGTACCACACCTTGAAGTCGGCGCCGGCGAAGCGCGGGTTGAAGCGATAGATCGCCGAGGTCAGCAGCGTCTCCTGGCGGCGGGCCGGCCAGAACATCGGATTGAGCGTCACCCCGCCGTAGATCCAGCAGGTGGTATCCCGGGTGAACAGGGTGTTGGGAAGCGGTGGCAGCACGAAGCTGGACTGGCCCAGATAGTCGCGGAAGGTCTTGAGGGTCTCGCCTCCGTGGCTCTCGGTGATGTCGGCCCAGGACACCCCGCCGATCAGGAACTCGGCCAGACGCCGTGGCTCCAGTTCACTGAGCCAGGCGCGGACCTCATCGGCAAGGCCGAAGCCGACCAGGTTGGAGGTCACCTTGCGCTCGAGAATCCAGCGCATGGCGTCGCGATTTTCGAGGGTTTCGGTGAGCAGGTTGTGCATCTCGAGCACTTCGATGTCACGCTCGCGCATCTTGGTCACGAAGTCGAAGTGGTCACGCTTGGCCTGGTTGGTCCACAGCACATCATCGAACAGAAGGTCATCACAGTTGCTGGGGGTCAGTCGCTGATGAGCAAGCCCTGGCGAGCACACCATGACCTTGCGAAGCTTGCCTACCTCGGAATAGACACCCAATCGTGAAGATCCACTTTTCATTCTGTTTCTCCTTCCCTTTTGCGGGACTGTCACTACCGCATCATCAATGAACCTGACCGCTGTAACATGTTGAACATCGAGGTCTAACTACATAACTACAGACTCAACCACCCCTGATAGAGCCCCAGCGTGGCCACCAGCGCCGAGGCGATAGTGACTGCGAAGATAATCTTCTCGATGGGGGTAAAGACCTTTTCATCACGCTCGCTCTTGGCCTTGTAGAAGAACACGGCACCAGGGGCGTAAAGCAGCGCCGACAGCAACAGATAGTCGATACCGCCGGCAAACAGCAGCCAGATCGCGTAGAGGGTAGCCAGGCCGCCGACAAACAGATCCTTGCGGCGTACCTCAGGCTCCTTCTCGTAGGTTTCCCCCTTTACCGCGAGCAACAGGGCGTAGGCCGCCGACCACAGGTAAGGCACCAGGATCATCGAGCTTGCGAGGTAAAGAAGGCTCAGGTAGGTGGACTCGTTGACCAGCGTCAGCAGCAGAAAGAGCTGGATCAGGCCGTTGGAAAGCCACAGGGCGTTGACCGGCACCTTGTTGGCGTTTTCCTTGCTCAACAGTTCAGGCATGGTGCCGTCGCTGGAGGCCGCGTGAAGAATCTCGGCGCACAGAAGTGTCCAGGACAGCAAGGCGCCGAGCAGCGAGATCACCAGGCCCAGGCTGATCAGATGACCGCCCCAGGGGCCGACCACCTGGCTCAGCACCAGCGCCATGGACGGGTTCTTGAGCTCGGCGAGTTCCGGCTGGCTCATGATGCCCATGGACAGCACATTGACCATCACCAACAGCAGAAGCACACCGACAAAGCCGATCACGGTGGCGCGCCCGACATCGCGACGATCGCGAGCCTTGGCGGAATAGATGCTGGCGCCCTCGATACCGATAAATACCCAGACGGTGACCAGCATCATGTTGCGAACCTGGTCCATCACGCTGCCAAGATCGGCGTTGCCGGTACCCCAGAAGTCCATGGTGAAGACGTCCAGGTGAAACCCGATGGCGGCCAGCACGATGAACATGATCAGCGGGACGATCTTGGCGATGGTGGTCACCAGATTGATGAAGGCCGCCTGCTGGATTCCCCTGGCCACCAGGAAGTGAACGGCCCACAACAGGATCGATGCACAGCCGATGGCCGCCGGCGTATTACCCTCGCCGAAGATGGGGAAGAAGAAGCCCAGGGTGCTGAACAACAGAACGAAGTAGCTGACATTACCGAGCCAGGCACTGATCCAGTAGCCCCAGGCGGAAGAGAAGCCAAGATAGTCGCCGAAACCGGCCTTGGCGTAGGCATAGATGCCGGCGTCGAGTTCCGGCTTGCGATTGGCCAGGGTCTGGAAGACGAACACCAGTGCCAGCATGCCGACCGCGGTAATTCCCCAGCCGATCAGCACCGCCCCTGGTGCGGCGCTCGCCGCCATGTTCTGCGGAAGCGAAAAGATACCGCCCCCGATCATCGAGCCGACGACCAGCGCGAGCAAGGCGCCGAGTCTCAGCTTTCCTGTGTCATTTTCCATGGGAAGGGTTTCCTCGTGGGGACCAAAAGTTTGCCAATTCAGGCTACTCTCTTTTTGGCCCCGTGAGGCTACCGAAACCGCCGTACACACCTCTCTGCTGACTCGTGTCAACTACGCCTTTCGACGTACATAATAACGACCCCGATCAGGTTATATCGCTCCACCACCACTGTTTGATCTCGGCCGCTTGCAACGACCTTTCCCTCGGATTTGTGGTCAGTGGCTCGTCCCGAACGAGGGAACTTTGCTTCGCGAGCACTCGCAGTGTCATGCCCCAGCTGCCAGGTTCGCGACAACGTTCAGGCTCGCTGGCACCGTGCGGGAATGGGGGGGACAAAAAAAGGGAGCCCTGGGCTCCCTTGCAGTAGAAGTAAACATCGCGTCCAAGCGGCGATGTCGATGTCGTCTGGACTATTCGTGGCCCGGCGCCTGGCATGAAAGATCCGCCTGGCGATAGCCGATCAGATAGAGCACGGCGTCAAGCCCCAGGGTCGAGATGCTCTGACGGGCCTGGGCACGCACCAGCGGCTTGGCCCGAAAGGCGATACCGAGTCCGGCGGCGGCCAGCATCTTGAGATCGTTGGCGCCATCGCCCACGGCGATGGTCTGTTCCATGGCGATCCCCTCGCGCTGGGCGATCTGGTGCAACAGCGCGGCCTTGCGATCGGCATCGACGATCGGCTCGCGCACCTCGCCAGTGACCTTGCCGTCCTCGATCACCAGCTCGTTGGCATGGATCTCGTCGAAGCCCAGCCGCTGTTGCAGATGTCGGGCGAAGTAGGTGAAGCCGCCGGACAGGATGGCGGTGCGGTAGCCCAAGCGCTTGAGCTGGGCCATCAACTGTTCCACCCCGTCCATCAGCGGCAGCTCTTCGGCGATCTCGGCCAGCACCGACTCGTCCAGGCCCTTCAGCTTGGCCATGCGCTCACGGAAGCTCTGCTGGAAGTCGAGCTCACCGCGCATGGCCCGCTCGGTCACCTCGGCCACCTCGTCGTAGACCCCGTGGCGGCGCGCCAGCTCGTCGATGACCTCGGCCTTGATCAAGGTCGAGTCCATGTCGAAGCACACCAGGCGACGGTGGGTGCGCCAGATGGAGTCTTCCTGCAGGGCGATATCGACCCCGTGGGTCGCACCCAGCGCCAGCGCCTTCTCGCGCAGCGACTCAAGGTCCACGTCCTCGCCGCGCAGCCAGCACTCGACGCAGCTACCCTGGGCCGGCGCCTCGCCGTCCAGCGGCTCGCGCCCGGACAGGCGATGGATCAACTCCACCGTCAAGCCGTGCTCGGCGGTCAGTGCCCCTACCTCGGCCAGGATGCCGGCGGGCAGTCGCGGCGCCAGCAGGGTCATGATCAGGCGCGGCTGACTCGCGGTCTCGCTCCAGCGATGGTACTCCTCGGCGCTGATCTGGATCGCCTGGACGTCCAGGCCCAGCTCATCGCCGGCGCCCGACAGGGCGCCTTCCAGGTCGGCCTCGTGGTCAAGCGCTACCAGCGCCTCCAGCGAGACGATACCGAAGGTCACGCTCTGGTTGATGTCCAGAAGGCGCGCGCCGCTGCGGGCCAGGATTCGTCCCAGGCCGGCCAGCTGGCCGGGTCGGGCCGGGCCGGTGGCGCGCATCAGGATTCGTCGTGTCATGGTGTGTCTTCCTTGGGCGCCCGCACCAACCGGCGGGCGCCGTACCGTCGTAAGGGTTACGCCTCGAGGCGCTCGAGCCGGTCGACCTTCTGCAGCCCGCGCGGCAGCTTGCTGCCTCGCCGTCCGCGATCTCCCCGATAGTAGTCGAGCTCACCGTTCTTGAGCGACAGCTTGCGCTTACCGGCGTGCACCACCAGGGTATCGCCTGGCGCCAGCACCACCAGGCCGCGCACAAACTCTTCGCGCCGGGCCGCCCGCGCGCCGGGAATATCCAGCATCTTGTTGCCCTTGCCCTTGGACATTTCCGGCAACTGATCCAACGGAAACAGCAGCAGCCGGCCTTCGTTGGAGACCGTGGCTACGGTCAACTCCTCGGCCGCCGGCAGCTCCACCGGGGGCAGCACGTTGCAGCCCTTGGGCAGGCTCAGCACCGCCTTGCCGGAACGGTTCTTGCCGGTCAGGTCCTCAAGCCGGGCAACAAAGCCGTAGCCGCCGTCGGAGGCCAGCAGAAAGCGGGAGTCCCCCGGTGCCAGCATGACGCCGGCCATGTGCGCGCCGGCCACCACGTTGACCTTGCCGGTGACCGGCTCGCCCTGGCCGCGGGCACTGGGCAGCTGGTGGGCCGGCAGGGTATAGGCCCGGCCGGTGTCATCGAGCAGCACCAGCGGCTGGTTGGTCTTGCCTCGCGCGGCCAGATGGAAAGCGTCGCCGGCCTTGTAGGACAGCCCGGAGGGATCGATGTCGTGGCCCTTGGCCGCGCGAATCCAGCCCTTCTCGGACAGCACCACCGTCACCGGATCGGCGCCCACCAGTTCGACCTCGGACAGCGCCCTGGCCTCCTCGCGCTCGACGATCGGCGAGCGGCGCTCGTCGCCGTGCTCCTCGGCGGCCTTGCGCAGCTCCTGCTCGATCAGGTCGGTCATCGCCGCCTCGTTGCCAAGCAGCTCTTCAAGACGCTTGCGCTCCGCCTCGAGCTCGTCCTGCTCGGTGCGGATCTTCATCTCCTCGAGCTTGGCCAGGTGACGCAGGCGCAGCTCCAGGATCGCCTCGGCCTGCCGGTCGGTCAGACCGAAGGCCGCCATCAGCGCGCTCTTGGGCTCATCCTCCTCGCGGATGATGCGGATCACCTCATCGATATTGAGGTAGGCGATCAACAGGCCTTCAAGCAGGTGCAGGCGGTCGTTGACCTTGCCCAGCCGGTGCTCGAGGCGACGGCGCACCGTGGTGCGGCGGAAGTCGAGCCATTCACCGAGCAGCTCCGGCAGCGGCATCACCCGTGGGCGGCCGTCGAGGCCAATCACGTTGAGATTGACCCGCACGTTCTTCTCGAGGTCGGTGGTAGCGAACAGGTGCGCCATCAGCGACTCGATGTCTACCCGGTTGGAGCGTGGCTCGATCACCAGACGGGTCGGCTCCTCGTGGGTCGACTCGTCGCGCAGGTCGGCCACCATGGGCAGCTTCTTGGCCTGCATCTGCGCCGCGATCTGCTCCAGCACCTTGGCCCCGCTGACCTGGTAGGGCAGCGCGGTGATCACCACCTGGCCCTCTTCCTGCTCGTAGCGGGCGCGCATCTTGACGCTGCCGCGACCGCTTTCGTAGAGCTTTCGAAGGTCCGCGCGCGGGGTAATGATCTCCGCCCGGGTGGGAAAGTCAGGGCCAGGCAGGTGCGCCATCAGGTCGGCGGTGGTGACGCCGGGATTGCGCAGCACCTCGCAGGTGGCCTCGACCACCTCGCGCACATTGTGGGGCGGAATATCGGTGGCCATGCCCACGGCGATGCCGGTGCCGCCATTGAGCAGCACGTGGGGCAGACGTGCCGGCAGCACCACCGGCTCGTTCATGGTGCCATCGAAGTTGGGCGCCCAGTCCACGGTGCCCTGGCCGAGTTCGCTGAGCAGTACCTCGGCGAACTTCGACAGCCGCGCTTCGGTGTAGCGCATGGCGGCGAAGGACTTGGGATCGTCCGGGCTACCCCAGTTGCCCTGGCCGTCCACCAGCGGATAGCGATAGCTGAACGACTGGGCCATCAGCACCATGGCCTCGTAGCAGGCGCTGTCGCCGTGGGGGTGAAACTTGCCGAGCACGTCGCCGACGGTACGCGCCGACTTCTTGTACTTGGCGTTGGCGTTCAACGCCAGCTCGCGCATGGCGTAGATGATGCGCCGCTGCACCGGCTTCATGCCGTCGCCGATATGGGGCAGGGCCCGGTCGAGAATGACGTACATCGAATAGTCGAGGTAGGCCTTCTCGGTGTATTCGCGCAGGGACAGTCGCTCGACGTCGCCCTCCGCCACCTCAATGTCCAGAGTCATGATCCCTCGTTCTCAATCCTGGTCGCCTGAACCGACGACGTGAAATCCGGGAGCGTCACTGCGTGCAAGTCACCGCGATGGCGGCCCGTCACACTTCGATATCCGCCAGGTTGCCGTAGTCCTCGAGCCAGCTCTTGCGGTCCGAGGCGCGCTTCTTGGCCAGCAGCATGTCCATCATCTCCATGGTGCCGTCGCCCTCCTCCCGGGTCAGCTGCACCAGCCGCCGGGTCTCCACCGCCATGGTGGTCTCGCGCAGCTGCAGCGGGCTCATCTCGCCAAGGCCCTTGAAGCGCTGCACGTTGGGGGTGCCGCGCTTGCCTTCCAGCTTGCGCAGGATGGCCGCCTTCTCGCTCTCGTCCAAGGCGTAGTAGACCTCCTTGCCAAGGTCGATGCGGTAAAGCGGCGGCATGGCGACGAAGACGTGGCCGGCGTCGACCAGCGACGGAAAGTGGCGCACGAACAGCGCACACAGGAGGGTGGCGATGTGCAGCCCGTCGGAGTCGGCATCGGCGAGGATACAGATCTTGTGATAGCGCAGCTTGGACAGGTCGGCACTGGCCGGGTCGGCGCCGATGGCCACGGCGATGTCGTGGACCTCCTGGGAGCCGTAGATATCGTGGGAATCGACCTCCCAGGTGTTGAGGATCTTGCCGCGCAGCGGCAGGATCGCCTGGGTCTCGCGGTTGCGC
The DNA here is from genome assembly GCF_003056325.1 of Halomonas sp. BN3-1. Lineage (NCBI taxonomy): Bacteria > Pseudomonadati > Pseudomonadota > Gammaproteobacteria > Oceanospirillales > Halomonadaceae > Halomonas > Halomonas sp. BN3-1. The sequence goes on from NZ_PYVV01000015.1 coordinate 95,736, forward strand.
GCCTGCTTGGCGCTGCCTCCGGCGCTGTCACCCTCGACCAGAAACAGCTCGCTCAAGGCCGGGTCCTGGCCACTGCAGTCGGCCAGCTTGCCGGGCAGCGCCGGGCCGGAGGTGACCTTCTTGCGCGCCACCTTCTTCGAGCTCTTCTGGCGCCGCTGGGCGGCGCTGATCACCAGCTCGGCCAGGGCCTCGGCCTGGTCGACGTGGTGGTTGAGCCACAGCGAGAAGGCGTCCTTGACGACGCCGGAGACGAAGCCCGCCACGGTGCGTGACGACAGCCGCTCCTTGGTCTGGCCGGCGAACTGCGGATCGAGCATCTTCACCGACAGCACGTAGGCGACCCGCTCCCACAGGTCCTCGGCGGTCAGCTTGACCCCGCGCGGCAGCAGGCTGCGGTACTCGCAGAATTCCTTGAGTGCCTCGAGCAGCCCCGAGCGCAGGCCGTTGACGTGGGTGCCGCCCTGGGCGGTGGGGATCAGGTTGACGTAGCTTTCCATCAGCGAGTCGCCGCCTTCGGGCAACCACTGAATCGCCCAGTCCACCCCCTGCTCGTCGTCGGCGAAGTGTCCGACGAAGGGCGAGCTCGGCAGCACCTCGTAGCCGTCGGTGGTCTGGGCCAGATAGTCGCGCAGACCGTCCGCGAACTGCCAGGTGGTGGCGGTGCCGTCGGCTTCCACCAGCTCCACCTTGAGCCCGGGGCAGAGTACCGCCTTGGCCCGCAGCAGGTGCTTGAGCCGTCCCACCGCCAGGTTGGGGCTGTCGAAGTAGCTGGTATCCGGCCAGAAGCGCACCAGGGTGCCCTTGGCACGCTTGGCGGCGGTGCCGATGACGTGCAGGTCCTCGACCTTGTCGCCGTGCTCGAAGGCCATGGCGTGGCGCTCGCCGTCGCGCAGGACCTCGACCTCGAGGCGTCGCGACAGGGCGTTGACCACCGACACCCCGACCCCGTGCAGGCCGCCGGAGAAGCGGTAGCTCGACGAGGAGAACTTACCGCCGGCGTGCAGCCGGGTCATGATCAGCTCGATCCCTGACACCCCGTGCTCCGGGTGAACGTCGATGGGCATGCCACGACCGTTGTCCGTCACCTCGATGCCGCCGTCGTCCCGCAGTACCACGCGGATCTCGTTGGCGTGTTCGGCGAGCGCCTCGTCGACGCTGTTGTCGATGACCTCCTGGACCAGGTGATTCGGACGGGAGGTGTCGGTGTACATGCCGGGGCGCTTGCGAACGGGCTCCAGCCCGGAAAGCACCTCGATCGAACTGGCACTGTATTGGGTCATGCGTGGTCCATCATCAGGATGACTGGGATCGTCTTTGCGCCGTCGACTGAACGGCTCACTCGGCCGGTACCGGCGCCACTCGCCCGGGCGCCAGGGCGTGACCACCGTGGGCGAACACCGCCGGCAGGTAGTCGGCCAGGGCATTGAAGCCGTGCTCGCCGCCGGGATGCAGGATCGCCTTGGCCCCGCGGTAGGCGGCGAAGGCGTCGGCGCTGTCCAGCGTCTCGTCCTCGGTCACCAGCAGCAGCAGATAGCGCCCAGGTGTCACCACCTCCGGCGTCATCTCGGCGATCTGGTCGCGGTGGCCCTGCTCGACCACGAAGCGCTCACCGGTGTAGGCGTTGACGAAGCTCTCGCCGAGCATGGTGTCGACTAGCCTGGCCGGTCGCACCGCCGGATTGACCAGTACCGCCGGCAGCTCATGGCGCTCTGCCAGCACCGTGGCCAGAAAGCCGCCCATGGAGCTGCCCATCAGCATCGGGCTGGGCCCCAGCCGGGGTAACAGCGATTCGGCGAGCCGCAGGGCGTCGGCCGCCTGCGAGGACAGGTCCGGGGTCTCGCAGGGAAGCCCCAGCTCCGCACAGGCGGCCTTGATCAGCCGCGCCTTGGGCGAGGCGCCGGCACTATTGAATCCATGCAGGTAGAGCACGCCGCTCGCTGCGGCAGCACTCGACGCTGTTGATGGGCTCAGCATAACGGAAAACCTGTATAAATGGCCAGTTTTCAACCCTCCCCTGCGCCCGCAGGGGCGCTGTCGCTATCGCTATTGCCATCACTCATGCCAACGGCCATCAGTCCCGCGCGGCTTGCCAGGTGGCCTCGATCAGCCCGCGGGTGGAGTCATCCATCGCCTCCAGGCCCTGGCGCCCCTCGATGATGTCACGGGTCTCGTTGGCGATCTTCTTGCCCAGTTCAACGCCCCACTGGTCGAAGGGATTGATGCCCCAGATGGTGGCCTGGACGAACACCTTGTGCTCGTAGAGGGCGATCAACGCGCCCAGAGTCTGCGGGGTCAACCGCTCCAGCAGCAGGGTGGTCGAGGGCTGGTTGCCACGATAGCGCTTGTGCTCGGGCCTGGGACCGTCATCGGCGATGGCGTCGTCGCCGAGCATCAGTACGCGGGACTGGGCGAAGCAGTTGGCCAGCGTCAGCCGGTGCTGGCCCATCAGGTGCTCGCGGGTGGCCGGATCCTCGACGTCATCGTAGCGGGCCAGCGGCGCGATAAAGTCGCACTCCACCGCCTGGGTGCCCTGGTGCAGCAACTGGTAGAAGGCGTGCTGGGCGTTGGGCCCGAGCTGGCCCCACAGCACCGGACAGGTGGAGTAATCGACGATATCGCCGTCGTTGGTCACCGACTTGCCGTTGGACTCCATCTCGAGCTGTTCGAGGTAGGCGGCGAAGTATTCCAGGCGTCCGTCGTAGGGCAGAATCGAGTGGGCACGGATATCCAGGAAGTTGTTGTTCCAGATACCGGCCAGCGCCAGCAGCACCGGCAGATTGTCCTCGAGCGGCGCCTTCTGGAAGTGCACGTCCATGGCGTGGGCGCCGGCCAGGAAGTCGCGGAAGCCGTCCATGCCGATGACCAGAGCGATGGGCAGGCCGATGCCACCCCACAGCGAGTAGCGCCCGCCGACCCACTCCCAGAACTCGAGCTGGTGGTCGCAGGCGATGCCCCACTCGGCCATCTTGTCCGGGCTTGCCGAGACACCGATGAAGTGCTGGCGCAGCACCAGCTCGCGATCCACGCCCTCCTGGCGCGCCTCGACCAGCCGGGACAGCAGCCAGTCCCGCGCGGTGTTGGCGTTGGACAGGGTATCGATGGTGGTGAAGGACTTCGACGACAGCACAAACAACGTGGTCTCGGGGTCGAAGCGCATCAGGTAGTCGACCAGCTGGGAGCCGTCCATGGTCGAGGCGAAGTGGACCTCGACCGGATGGGTATCCGCCGGGCGATAGTCGGCCAGGGCGTGGGTCACCATCAGCGGCCCCAGGTCGGAGCCCCCGACCCCCAGATTGACCACGTCGCGGATCGGCTTGCCGGTGGCGCCGCGCCACTGGCCGGAATGGAAGCGCTCGACCATGGTCGCCATCTTGTCCAGGGTGGCGTGCACCGCCGGCACCAGATCCTCGCCTTCGACCACCAGAGACGCATCCTGCGGCAGACGCAGCGCGGTATGCAGCGCAGGACGGTCCTCACTGACGTTGACCCGCTCACCGGCCAGCAGGCGACGGATGGCGTCGGGCACGCCGGCCTCGTCGGCCAGCGCCAGCAGATCCTCGAGGGTCTGCTGGTCCCAGCGCTGCTTGGACAGGTCGAGTTTCAGCCCCGCAGCCTCGTGGCTGAAGGTGGCAAATCGCCCGGCATCCTCGCGAAACATGTCGCACAGGTGGCGCTTGCCGACTTCCTGTGCCTTCTGCTTCAACGCCTGCCAGGCCGGCGTTTGATCGATCGATGGCATGATTCCTCTCCTTGGGCCCTGTCTGGTGGGCAAAGCTGGGCCGAACGGCGACGGCAAGCCTCATCGTGCAGCCTGACCGCGGGGCGCGTACAATCACTCCCCCCGAGCCCGACAACACTGGCAATCCATGAGTGACGCATCTTACCGTGACGCCATCTTTTCCACACCCCTGGACAAGGTGGCGCGCTTTTCGTTCGACGAGCGGGTCGTCGCCTGCTTCCCCGACATGATTCGCCGATCGGTCCCCGGCTACGGCCAGATCCTCGGCATGCTGGGGGTGATCGCCGAGCGCCATCTGCGCCACGGCGCCCACGTCTATGACCTTGGCTGTTCGCTTGGCGCCGTGGGCCTGGCGCTGGCCGGCCAGCTACCCAGGGACGCCTTCAGCCTGACCGGGGTCGACCTGTCCCCGGCCATGGTCGAGCGCGCCCGCCAGACCCTCGAGCACGAGTGCCCCGACCACGCCATCGAGGTGATCGAAGGCGACATCCGCCAGCTCGACTACCGTCCCAGCGGCATGATCGTGCTCAACTTCACGCTGCAGTTTCTGGCCCCGGAAGACCGCGACGGCGTACTCGAGAAGCTCTACCAGGCGTTGGAGCCCGGCGGTGTGTTGATCCTGTCGGAGAAGATCAAGGCCTGTGACGAACAGGACAATGCCTGGCTGGTGGAGCGCTATCACGACTTCAAGCGCGCCAATGGCTACAGCGACCTGGAGATCAGCCAGAAGCGCAACGCGCTGGAGAACGTGCTAGTACCCGACACCCTGGAGCAGCACCACCAGCGCCTGGCGCGGGTAGGCTTTGCGCGCTCGCTGACCTGGTTTCAGTATCTGAATTTCGCCTCCATGGTGGCCTTCAAATGATTCCCGAGCATCAGCGCGATGTGTACCGCGCCTTTCTCGAGCAATCCTTCCGCCACGCCGGCATGGGCGACTGGCTTGCCCGCCTGCCCGAGCAGTTCGCCCGTGGCCTCGACCGCCAGCGTCACGGTGACCTGCCGGCGTGGGAGAAGGCGGTGGCCAAGCTGCCGGCGCTGCCCGACAAGCGCCAGGTCCAGCTCGATCGCGACGAGGTCACGGTCGAGCTGGAGCTTGATGACAGTCGTCGTCGCCAGAGCGAGAACCTGCTGCGCGCGCTGATGCCGTGGCGCAAGGGCCCGTACCGGCTGGCAGGCATCGCGATCGATACCGAGTGGCGTTCGGACTGGAAGTGGCAGCGGCTGGCGCCGCACCTGTCGCCGCTGCGCGGTCGACGGGTGCTCGACGTGGGTGGCGGCAACGGCTATCACGCCTGGCGCATGGCCGGCGCCGGTGCCGACTTCGTGCTGGTGATCGATCCCTCACCGCGCTTCTACTGGCAGTTCCAGGCGGTCAAGCACTTCGTCGGCGATGCCGACGGCGGGCGCACCCACTTCCTGCCGGTGGGCATCGACGATGTGCCCCAGGGCCTGGGCTTCTTCGACAGCGTGTTCTCCATGGGCGTGCTCTACCACCGCCCTTCCCCCCTCGACCACCTGATGCAGCTACGCGACGCCCTGCGTCGGGGCGGCGAACTGGTGCTCGAGACGCTGGTGGTGGAAGGCGACGAGACCCGAGTGCTGGTGCCGGGCGATCGCTACGCGGCGATGCCCAATGTCTACTTCCTGCCATCGTCGCGCGCCCTGGTGGGCTGGCTCGAGAAGGTCGGCTTTTGCGACGTTCGGGTGGTGGATGAAGCCGCCACCAGCCTGGAGGAGCAGCGCTCCACCGACTGGATGACCTTTCAGTCGCTGGGTGACTTCCTGGACCCTGAGCGCCCCCACCTGACCCGCGAGGGACACCCGGCCCCACGTCGGGCCGTAGTGATCGCGACGCGCCCAGCCTGATCCCGTGCCCCCCCTGCCCCCCCTGCCCGCATAAGACGCGACGCCCCGCTGATCCAGTCAGCGGGGCGTCGTCGTCAGGGGCTGTGTCAGGGGCGGTGTCAGGGGCTATGTCAGTGGCGGATTCGCGTCAGACGAAGTCCAGCACCATGAAATGGGGGTTGTCGACCAGCACTTCCATGCGGGTAATGTCGTCGAGCACTATCATGCGCTCGCCGCGCTCTGTCTTCAGCGACAGACACTCCTCGCGATCCTCGTTGAAGGCGGTATCCAGTGCCTCGCCGTGCTTCTCGTCACCGTCTCGCAGCGACAGCTTGACCGGAAAATGGTACAGGCAGGCGATTTCGATATTGTCATAGAGATGGCAGGCCACCATGTTCATGCCCTCCCTGCTTCCGTGGGGGAATGGAAGACGTCGTCATGACGTCACACGCGACGCATCCTGCCTTTGGTCTAGCCCAGGCACCAGCCCGCCACCATCTAGCTGCGCAGTTGGAGTTAAATCCATCGGAAAGCACTAGTATTCTGATTCAACCAGGCCACTGAGACGCCGCTATTACTGTTCTCTTTCGGTGCTCATCTGACAGCGGCCCCTGCGCCGTAGCGCAGGGGCCGCTGTTGTAGCGAACCAACGATGGTGAAGCCGGTCGCGGACGTCAGCGCTTGAGCAGCTCGCGCACGTCCTTGGCCTCCCAGTGGGGGAAGTACTTGCGCACCAGGGCGTTGAGTTCCAGCTCGAAGCCGGCCCAGTCGACCTGCTCGGCAGCGCCGCCTTCGACACTGGCCGCACCGCGAATCATGCCGGCGCCCACGGTGACGTTGCTCAGCCGGTCGATGACGATAAAGCTGCCGGTGCCAGGCACCCGCGCGTAGTCATCGATGGGCACCTCAGCGGTCAGCGCTACCCGGCAGCGGGCGATGGCGTTGAGCTCGAGTCGCTCGGCGCCATGACGCTCCAGGCTGTTGACGTCGACCTGATAGTGGATGGCGTCGACGTGTCCCGCCACGGCGCGACCGGCCATGCGGATATCGTACTGACGCCCAGGCTCGAGGGCGTCGTCGTGCATCCACACGATGTCGGCGTCGAAGGCATTGGACAGGGTGATATCGGCGTCCGCCGCCACCAGCCAGTCGCCACGCGAGATATCGATCTCGTCTTCCAGGGTCACGGTGATGGCCTGGCCCGGGTAGGCGTCGTCAAGATCGCCTTCGAAGGTGACGATACGCTCGACCCGGCTGAGCTTGTTGGATGGCAACGCCTTGACCGCCTGGCCGGGGCGCAGGATGCCTGCCTCCAGGGTGCCGGCGTAGCCGCGGAAGTCGAGATTGGGGCGATTGACGTACTGCACCGGAAAGCGCAGATCGCTCAGGTTCTGGTCGCGGCTGACCTCCACGGTCTCCAGAAGCTCCAGCAGCGCCGGGCCCTGGTACCAGTCGAGGCTCTCGCCGCGATCGACCACGTTGTCGCCCTTGAGCGCCGACAGCGGCACGAAGTGAATGTCGCTGGCGTCGAGCTGCTCGGCGAAGGCGCGGTAGTCGGCGACGATCTCGTCGAATCGCGCCTGGGAGTAGTCGACCAGGTCCATCTTGTTGACCGCGATGACCAGATGCTGGATGCCCAGCAGGTCGGCGATAAAGCTGTGACGACGGGTCTGGGTCTGCACACCGTAACGGGCGTCGATCAGGATCACCGCGAGGCCGGCGGTGGAGGCACCGGTGGCCATGTTGCGGGTGTACTGCTCGTGCCCCGGGGTGTCGGCGATGATGAACTTGCGCTTGTCGGTGGAGAAGAAGCGATAGGCCACATCGATGGTGATGCCCTGCTCGCGCTCCGACTGCAGACCGTCGACCAGCAGCGCCAGATCCACCTCTTCGCCGGTGGTGCCCTTGGTCTTGGAGGCCTGGGTAATAGCCGCCAGCTGGTCGTCGAAGATCATCTTGGAATCGTGCAGCAGGCGACCGATCAGGGTCGACTTGCCGTCATCGACGCTGCCGCAGGTGATGAACCGCAACAGGTCCTTGTTTTCGTGCTCGTGCAGATACTGCTCGATGTTGTCAGCAATCAGACTGGACTGGTGAGACATGCTGTACCCCTGATGGTGACCCGACGTCGTACTGGACGCCGGGCCCTTGATCTGTCATCTGCGTCCTCGCTCCCGATCACTGTCGGCCGGAGCAAGGCGCGTGGCTGCGTGCGGTCGGTGCCGGCGTCAGAAGTAGCCTTCGCGCTTCTTCTTCTCCATGGAACCGGCCTGGTCATGATCGATGGCACGGCCGGAGCGCTCGCTAGTACGGGTCAGCAGCATCTCCTGGATGATCTCCGGCAGGGTCTGGGCCTTCGACTCCACCGCACCGGTCAGCGGGTAGCAGCCCAGGGTGCGGAAGCGCACCCACTTCTGCTCGGGCTCTTCGCCCTCGGCCAGGGGCAGGCGCTCGTCATCGACCATGATCTGCATGCCGTCGCGTTCCACCACCGGGCGCGGGGCGGAGAAGTAAAGCGGCACGATGTCGATGTTCTCGAGGTAGATGTACTGCCAGATATCCAGCTCGGTCCAGTTGGACAGCGGGAAGGCACGGATCGACTCGCCCTTGTTGATGCGGGCGTTGTACAGATTCCACAGTTCCGGACGCTGGTTCTTGGGGTCCCAGCGGTGGTGGCGGTCGCGGAAGGAGAACACCCGCTCCTTGGCACGGCTGGCCTCTTCGTCGCGGCGGGCGCCACCGAAGGCGGCGTCGAAGCCGTACTGGTCCAGCGCCTGCTTGAGGGCCTGGGTCTTCATCACGTCGGTGTAGCCGCTGGAGCCGTGGTCGAAGGGGTTGATGCCGGCGGCACGCCCTTCCTCGTTGGTGTGGACGATCAGCTCCATGCCCGCTTCCTTGGCCATGCGGTCGCGGAAGGCGATCATCTCGCGGAACTTCCAGGTGGTGTCCACGTGCATCAGCGGGAACGGCGGCGGGCCAGGATGGAAGGCCTTGCGCGCCAGGTGAAGCATCACCGAGGAGTCCTTGCCGATGGAGTAGAGCATCACCGGGTTCGAGAACTCGGCGGCCACTTCACGGATGATATGGATGGACTCCGCCTCGAGCTGCTTGAGGTGGGTCAGTCGCTTCGGCGTGAGCGACGCCTGGGCGGCGCGCTCACGGGCTGGTGCGGAAAGGCTGGTCATGGCCGGACACCTCGCATGACGGGAAAAGTGGAGATGTCAGCGAGGATACTGCGGGGCGAGTAATAACGTAAAAGAATTAATAACTATCTTTTTAGAACCAAGCGTAAGGCTCCTAGATATCGACGCGCTCCACCCAAGTCTGCCACTCTCCCTCTCGTTTCAACTCCACCACCCGGTAGCCGGGGCGCGACGCCTCGTCCACGGCGAAGTCCTCGCTGCCGGGCAGGAACTGATCAGAGGTAGAGGGACAGGCGTAGACGTCGACCCGTCCATGGGCCAGGGACATCACGCCATGGAAGGCCTGATGCACATGACCGCACAGCACCATCTTCACCTGGGGATAGCCGTCCAGCACCTCCCAGAAGCCGTCGGCATCTACCAGGCCCAGGGCGTCGATCCAGGCGCTGCCCACCGCCAGCGGCGGATGGTGCATGGCGATCAGGGTCGGCCGGTCGTCCTCGGCCAGACGCGCTCCAAGTGCGGCCAGAGCCTCTTCTCCGAGCTGCCCGGTGGCCTCGCCAACAAGCTGGGTGTCGAGCTGCAGAAGCCGCCAGTGGCCGGCCTCGACCTCGGGCAGGATGTCCCGCTCAGACCCCATCAACGCCACGTCATCGTGGTTGCCGGGAATCCAGAACCAGGGACAGTCGAGCTGGCTCAATCGCTCGGTGGCGAGCCGGTAGGCGGCCTCGGACTCGTCCTGGCTGATGTCACCAGTGACCAGCACCAGGTCCGGGCGGTCGGCGTCCACCGCCTTGACCACCGCCTCCAGCTGATGGGCGGGCAGGCCTCGGCGCGAGCGCGCCATCGGGTCGGCGTACAGGTGGCAATCGCTAATCTGGATCAGGCGCATGGAGATCTCTCGACGGGCGGCAACGGCGAACCGGCTCAGGGCAACTGCGGCAGATCCAGCGAGTGGCCGTGGGCCAGCCCGTGATCGAGCCATTCGCCCAGGAAGCGATTGATCTGCAGCTTCTCGTCGGGCTGGTGCATATGCGCGTTGGGATAGCGGTAGCGGCCATCGAAGTGGCGCCGGCGCTGAAAGTCGGTGACCTCGGCCATGCGCACGTCGTGATACAGATGCACGCGCATGCGCGGGCTGTCGATGACGCCGTCGAGGATACCCTCCTGGCTGACGCGAATGATGCTGGTATAGGGCGCCAGCTCTTCGACATGCAGGCGCAGGGCACCGAGTCGACGCTCGCCGTTGAGCAGTTCGACCTCGCGACTTTCGCCCTCTTCCAGCTCGCCCAGCAGGCGCGTCAGGCGGATGTAGTTGGCCGTGCACTCGCTCTGCAGGGTGCGCAGATCGGTGACGTAGGCGCTGCGTTGGGTCACGCTACCTCCTTGCTCTCAACGACGCCCGTTCGGCGGCCAGCCAGTAAAAGCCGATCAGGCACATGGCGTTATCGAGTCTCCCTTGATTGAGAAGTTCCCAGGCACGATGAAATGGCAACACATGGACGCGGATATCCTCGTGCTCTTCGTCCAGGCCATGCACCCCACCCAGTCCGCTGGTATCGACGAAACCGCAGAAAAGCGTCACACGTTCGTCGCAGGCACCCGGACTAGGATAGTAGCTATGCAGCAAGATGAGGTCCCCGACCTCGCAACCGGCCTCCTCGAGGGCCTCGCGACGGGCCACTTCCTCGGCAGACTCGTCCTTATCGACCAGTCCGGCCACGCACTCGAGCTTCCACGGGGTGTGGGCGTCTTCCATTGCGCCGGCACGGATCTGCTCCACCAGCACCACGCTGTCGCGCTCGGGGTCATAGAGCATGACGCCCACGGCGTCGTGCCGGCTATGCACCTCGCGCACCACCGCCTCGCTCCAGCCACCTTCGAACTTGCGATGACGGAAGGTCAGCTTGTCCAGACGAAAGAAGCCCTGGTGCAGGCAATCGCGTGACACCAGTTCGACGTCCTGGGCGGTAAAGGGGGCATCGATGTTGCTCGTTTCCGGCATGGGGACCTCCGCAGACAGATCGGCCCATTATCCGGATCGGTCAGGGGCCCCACAAGGCGAGTCCAGGTGGGGCCTCCTGTCAAGGCGGGAAACGATAGGGAAATCGGCGCGGGTCAGAGCTCGTCGAGCGCCTGATCAGAGCTCGTTGAGCGCCTGATCAGAGCTCGTTGAGCAGGGCGCGCGCCTCGGCCTTGAGCGCCTCATCAGAGGCTTCGCGTCCGGCGCGAACCGCACCGGCGATGGCCTTCTCGGCGTGCTGGCGGGCCTCGGCATCGCGTCCTTCGTCGGCCAGGTAGGCGGCGTAGTAGTAGTTGACGTCGATACCGCCGGGGCGAATCGTCAGCGCGCGCTTGAACATTTCCTCGGCCTTGTCGTCATCACCGAAGGCCACCGGCCAGCCCGGCGCACGGTCATACAGCGCCCCCAGGGTCACGTAGGCCGAGCCATCGAGGCCATTGGCGTCCAGTGCGATGGCCCGCTCCAGCGCCCGCCGCGCGGCCTTGGCGTTGTCCAGCGCGCCGAGCCCGCCCTTGGCCTTGGCCAGGGACGCCTCGATGATGCCCTCCCACACCAGCAGCTCGCTGACGTTGGGGTTGGCCGAGCTCAGCTCGTGGGCCTCGGCGGCCAATGCCGTCAACGGGGCCTCCTGGGCCGACAAGGCGCTTGAGGTGGTGACGCTTTCCCAGCGGTTCCTGAGCTGGTCGAGCTCACCCTGCCAGGCCAGCGCCACGCCGCTGGCGAGGCAGGCGGACAGGGTGACAAGCGTCAGCGCCGTCGTGGCTAAGAGCCGACGCGGGCGTCGACGCAACGCGGTAGATGGAACATCAGGCGAGGCGGAAAACAGGGTTCGTGACATTTGGCGGCTCCGGATACTGTTATTGTGATGCACCCTGATGCTGGGTGGTCATGATGGGCGGCCGTAGTGCGCAGTCAGGCTGAGCGATCGGGCTGAGCGATCAGGCCGAGCGATGCCGAGCACTGACCCGCAGCGTTGTAACCTGATACGGAAAGCCACACGCGTTCTGGCGCCCTCCCCGAAATGTAACGAACGTTTGATTTATTCGCCAGTCGCATTCTTCATCGACCGCTCACTGCCTCGCTCCCCTGACCTTTCCCCCACCACCCAAAGCGCTTGCGACCTGACCCAAGTCGCGGCACCCTCGTGGACCTTGTCTGATTCAACGACGCACCGAGGATCGCCATGAAAGGCCGCAACATGACTCGCTGGCGTGACCCGGCGAAGGATCCCCGTCAGGAACCCAAGAGCAACCTGATCACCCTGGAAGGTGCCGAGCGCCTGAGGGGTATTCTCGACCACCTGAGCCGGGTCAAGCGACCGCAGCGGGAACGCCAACCAGCAGTAACAAGTATGCTCATGCGGAATAGTCTACACTGGATTACGGGCAGGAAGACGTCAGCTTTTCTTGATCGCCTTCCCCTTTCCCCTCCTCGGCCTTAACATTGTTCGTAATTCATCTACGCTAAACTGACCCAACGCAGCAGCCTGCTCCTCTATTTGATCCCGCACTTGATTCTGGCCAGAAGATCTCAATGACGGCGGCCTTGGTTTCTTCGGAACTACACGTTGACGCCGTAGCGATGGTTTCATTTCAAGAAGAGCCAAGCGTTGCACTCCAAAGTACGGATGGACCTTCTCATCCCTCACAATTTCTTCCCCATCGGCAAAGCTGTTCTCTGGCAACACCACCTGATGAGCGCTGAGATAGCCAAGGAATGACTCTGGAATGGCAAGAGCGTGACTAGCTCGCGAGAGAGCCGTGTAGGCATGATTAGCCATAACACGATGACTCTTATCTAGTATCCACTTGCCAGTGATCAGAGGGCTTGGAAAGCAGTCCTCCGCTACTGCGACACGAGGCCACTCATGTCCCTTGGCTCGAGTCACTGTGCTAAGGGTAATATCTCGCTCTGGAATCAACTCGCCAGCTGACAGCAAGGCCCTTTGGCGACGCTCGTCGCTTTCTCGCCAGCCTTCAATTACGTCAAGCAGATGAGGTTCTGAGAAAGCCTGCCGCTGGACCCACTCACACAGCTCCGTGCCAAGACTGTCCCACCGCTGCTTGAAATGCTCACGAGCTTGATCAAGATCGTTGACCCCTAGAAGTACTGGTGACGCAACCTGTTGCTTGCACGACCTGTCACTAGCTAGCGAAAGTCGCGGTGATGCTAGGATCACCAGATCCCGTAGTAGGGCTACAGGGTAGGATTCCAGCCCGTCTACCCAAGCGATCGTTCGGCCACGACGTTCAGCGGCAAGAGCCTCATCGAAAAGCGTTGCAACGGACACGGCGATGAAAGCGTAGTGCTTACCAGTGTTTTCCCACAATAGGCGCTGACTCAAAGGATAGATGTTGGATTGTCCGCACCCAATCACACGATCTCGATTTCCACTCCCAGCACGATGAGTCAAAGCATTTAACACTCCGGCTATCGAGGGACCATAACGATAAGAGCGCGGCATGTGAACTGTCGCAGCCCTCTCCTGAAGAGGATGGCGTTGTGCTTGGATCAGGCGATTACCGTTTCGTAGAGATTGAAAACCATCACCGAACATAACTACCGAAATATTCTGACGCGCCAACATCCCAAGTTGGGCTTCATCGGCATCCTGCGCCTCCTCAAGGATGACCAAATCTGCCTTATGCAAGGGCGAGACCGTCTTCATCCTGCTGGGACCATCAAGGCGCACTTGTTCAGTACCAGACTGCGTCCAGAGTTTCACCTCGGCCGCATAGGTTAAAGGGGCACTACTCGGATCTCTACCGCATTGCGAAAACCAGATATCTCTGGCTACCTTAAGCACGCGACCACTTTCTGATGGATTGTGAACCCACTGCTCACTACCACGCGTTCCCTTCGGTAAGTTACCGGTCTCCGGGTAACCATTCGTGCTACGATAAAAATGGTAGAGAACCTGACGTGCGCGACGAATCTCTTGCCGTGTTGTACCAACACCCGCTGCAGAAAGCATCTGTTCGTCTGTAAGACTAGCTTGTACTGGCCGAGCTCTGAGCTTCCTCTCATAAAGGTAGAAAAGAAACCGGTGGGCAGCCTCCTGGACCGTCATGGCCATGACATTTTCCGGCAGTGTGGCGCGAGCCCGATCGCAAATGTTTCTAGATTGGGACAGGAACAAAATTCGACGAATGGCATCACGACGTGCCAGTTCGACGATAATAGCCGATTTACCTGCTCCAGCAACACCAGGAGCATTAATTAATCGTCCCCCATCCAGTGAGAACTGCTCTTCTGGAACTATCTCCGTCGCCATCTCAATAATTTTTAGCTGCTCTTCTGCTAGTTTCATTTTGTGTCACTCTATTGGCTAGACAAAGGCTCGAGCCAAGCTTTCAGGCAACCCGAACGATAGCAAGCACCTTGGGTGTGGTTAAGTGAAGCGCCCCCATTACTGGGGTCGATCCGACTCGCTTGGGACGAGACTTTGAGACTAGAATAAGTGCATAGAGACCAGCATTTAATGAGCAAGATCAGGATCTCCAGGTCGATCTGATCAGAGCTTAGCGCCTAGTCCGAAATCTGGACACCGCTTCAGGATGATAGGCCCGCCATGAAGCGTAGCGATGTGATGCCGAAGCGGCAGTGTCATCTGACATCTTCTCCGAAATGTAACGAACGTTTGATTTATTCGCCAGTCGCATTCTTCGTCGACTGCCTACTGCATCGCTGCCCTGACCTTTCCCCCACCACCCAAAGCGCTTGCGACCTGACCCAAGTCGCGGCACCCTCGTGGACCTTGTCTGATTCAACGACGCACCGAGGATCGCCATGAAAGGCCGCAACATGACTCGCTGGCGTGACCCGGCGAAGGATCCCCGTCAGGAACCCAAGAGCAACCTGATCACCCTGGAAGGTGCCGAGCGCCTGAGGGGCATTCTCGATCACCTGAGCCGGGTCAAGCGACCGCAGCTATCGGCCAAGGTCGGCGAGGCGGCGGCCCTTGGCGACCGCAGCGAGAACGCCGACTACACCTACAACAAGAAGGAACTCAACCGGGTCATCGGTCGCATTCGCTACCTGACCAAACGCCTGGATGAGTTGCAGGTGGTGGACCGCCTGCCGGCGGACACCGATCGGGTGTTCTTCGGCGCCTTCGTCACCCTTGAGGACGAAGACGGTGAAGAGATGTCAGTGCGTATTGTCGGCCACGACGAGACCGACACCAGCAAGCGCTGGATCAGCGTCGACGCGCCACTGGCCAAGGCGCTGCTGGGCAAGTCGCTGGACGACGAAGTGACGGTGGCCGCCCCCGGCGGGGAGACCACCTGGCTGATCACCGAGATCCACTACCGCACGCCGGGTCAGAAGACCTAGCCCGGCAGACGCCTAGCCCGGCTGGCACCTAGCCCCTGTCGAGGCGGGCACGGTAGACCCGAAAACGGCCATTGTCGGCCAGGATCTCGAAGCCGCCGAAGGCCTTCTCCAGGGGATCTGCGTAGGGCAGGAAGGCGTTGGCCACCAGGATCAATTGCCCGCCCGGCGTCAGGTGCTGGGGCGCCTCCTGGATCAAACGGGCCGCCGGGCCGTAGTCGATGGAGCGCTCCTGGTGAAACGGCGGATTCGAAACGATGGCGTCGAAGCGACGACCCGCCAGCGCCGAGTAGACGTCGCTTTCCAGTGCCTCGCCGTTGAGCCCATTGGCCGCCAGCGAGCGCCGGGTCGCTTCCACCGCAAAGGCGCTGACATCCACCGCGGTGACATCACGCCCCTGCTGTGCCATCCAGGCCGCCAGAATGCCGTCACCGCAGCCCATGTCGAGCACCTGGCCCCGGGGCAAGGCAGTCTCTAGCTGCTCGATCAGCAGCCCCGTGCCCTCGTCGAACTTTCCGTGTCCGAAGACGCCGGGATGACTTGCCAGCGTCAGGCCGGCGGCCTCGAAACGCGTCCACACCGCTTCCGGGTCGAGGGGCTGGGGCGCCGAGCGGGTCGCGAACAGCGAGCAGCGCCGGGCGCTGTCGAGCTTGCGACAGCCCATGCCCAGGGCCGCCAGCACCTTGAGTACCCGCTTGATGCCACCCTGGTGCTCGCCCACCAGCTGCATCGGCGTGCCTTCGGGCAATACCTGACACAGCCACAACAGCCACCACTCCCCCAGGGCGTGGGACTTGGGCCAGAACAGCACCACCCCCGGCGGCGGCGACGCCTCGGGCGAGAACGGCGACAGCGCCGGGCGCCCCTGGGCCTGCCAGGCGGCGCGCACCGACACATCGGCGCTGATCAGGGTCCCTTCGCCCTGCTCGAGCCAGCCATCCCGAGGCGGCGCCACCCACCACCAGCCGCGATAGTCGGCGTCCTGACGCTCGAGCAGTTGGCAAACCGGGGTTTCGGCACTCATGTCGGGGTCTCCTCACGGGTGTCAGCGCCGCCGTCGCGCGGCGATGGACGCCCCTCGGGGTCGGCCGGACGGCGGAAGGTATAGAGCAGATAGCGGCCCAGCCGCCAGTGGGGGTCCAGGCGGCAGTAGGCGTGCTCCAGCGCCACCAGCTTGTCGAGTTCCTTGTCGTTCTGGGGCGGGTGGCGCAGGTAATCGTGGAACACCCGGATCCCCGCCACGCCCTCGCAACGAAGCCCGGCTTCTTCGGTCCAGGCCATCACCTGATCATGGGTCAGCGGCGAGATCGGTGTCAGCCGCTGGCGCTGTCCCTTGCCCTCGAGCCGATCCTCCAGCGCCTTGTCCAGATTGCCCTTGACCACGTTGGACAGCCGCAATGCGTCGCGGTTGAACACCATCAGCGACAGTTGAGCCCCCGGCGCCATCAGCGCGGCCAGGCGACCGATGGCCGCCCTGGGGTCGCCCAGCCATTCGAGCACCGCGTGGCACACCACCAGCGGCCAGGGCCCAGGAGCGTCGCCCGCCAGGTCCTGCAGCGGCGACGTCAGATAGCGGACCCGGGACGCCTCGACACCCTGGGCGTCGATCGCCTCCCGGGCCCGGTCGAGCATTTCGCCGGCGGGCTCGGCCAGCGTCACCGCATGCCCACGCTCGAGGAACCACTGGGCCTGCTGACCGAGCCCCGCCCCCACGTCCAGCACCGGCTGGCCTTCGAGATCGAGCATCTCCGGCAGCAGACGGTCCAGCAACGACAGGCGCAGCTCGCCGCGCAGGTGCCCGTAGAGTGACGCCGAGAACTTGTCCGCCAGTCCATCGAAGTGGCGATCACCATGAACAGACAGCGGCGCGCCGCCGGACGCATGACCAGCAACAGAAGCGGCAGCATCAGAAGCAGCGACAGGACCAGCAGCGGGAGTGACGCCAGCGTCACTCGTGGGGTGTTGAGACATCGAAAACGCCAGACAGGTGTGGATAACAAAGAGCCGTGGCGCGCATTCTACCGAGCCAGGCCAGCGCTGACACCCGCCCGGATCACCTGCCCAGCCACCTTCCCTGCCACCGTCCCAGCCACCTTCCCTGCCAACTGCGGGTTTATCTTGGCGAGTCAGCCGCTTATAATGCCGCCCCAACGCCCTCTTAGCTCAGCAGGATAGAGCAGCCGCCTCCTAAGCGGCAGGTCGCAGGTTCGAATCCTGCAGAGGGCGCCATGTCAGCTCTGCGATCCATGCCCCCTCCCCTGACATTCCGGCGCTTTTTTCCCCGATTATTGCTCCTGGATGTTGCTGCAAGCCTTTCCTGCCCAGGCTCGACCGTACTTTTTTCACCTCATCGATCCTACTGCTCAAAGATGACCCAAGCCTTGTTTATGGCCCGGCTCGGTGTTGGCACAAGATCGACACCGGCCACCAGATCGACAACGGCAAACGGCCCGTAGAGGAGCTTTCAGCGACCTCGTCCGGCAGGAAACTCAACAGGTCAAACATGACATTGAGCAGAGACAGTTGGCCGCTATCGGTGCTCTCTTCCTGAAGCTACTACCGCAACCTCATACCAGTGACAAGTATTGAGTAGAGATCCCCGCGCTAAGCGGTTAAATACCGCGAGAGGCTATCCAGAACTGCAGGGCGACAGCGAGACGCCTGAAGGAGCGGGAGGCAACTCTGGCAAGCGCCCTACCCATCAACCCCGCCATACGGCGGGGTTGATCCGTTTTGAGCCCTACCTAATACGCTGCCCAGAGCGCCCTGTCGACACCCCGCCCCGCCTGCGCGCTAAACCTGTCGGTTTTAATGCACTCATGCGCTGGCTGCCAACACGCACCAATACTGGGCTCTGCCGGTGGTAGAGGGTCACCAAGGATCATGCGAATTTATACTGAGGATGCTACGCGTTGGAGTAGCGTCAGTGGCGCGATAGGTGAATCTATGCCAAGTTCGCAACAGTATGCTCTTAGAAAAGCCTGACTGGTCCGGAGGAGGCTTACGACCCAAAGCGGTGATGCAGACAAAGGCAGCAAGCGCGTTTATTGGTATAACATAGCCTCGTCGACGAAAGTTCACATAAAAATCAATGGGTTAGCGTGTCGGCATAAGAGTATTGAACGGGCGTGATCGTTCAATCCAATAAACGAGCGCGCTGTCTAATACCTGTTAAGTTTCTAGGAGAAATTTTGAGTAATCCGAAGGTATTTATTTCTTATTCTTGGGACTCAGAAGAACATAAATCTTGGGTTAGAGAGTTATCGGAGCGATTAATAGTAAATGGTGTTGATGCGCGCTTGGATCAATGGCATGTCGCACCGGGGCAGAGTCTTACGCAATTCATGGAAGAAGAAGCAACTAGTAGTGACTACGTTATTATTATTTTTACTCCTAACTACTGCCAAAAATCCACAAGTCGAAGTGGTGGGGTAGGATATGAACAACAAATAATTAGTGGGCAAATAGCAGCGGGAATAGAACGAGGCAAGTTCATACCAATTATAAAAAATGGTGAGTTCGAGCCTGGTGACAATTGTTCAATCCCTCCCCATTTTTTTGGTATTTACGCAATTGATATGCGTGATGACGAAAACTTTGATGGTAATTTAGAAACACTACTCCGGACAGTTTACAAAGAGCCGTTGCACCAAGCACCTAATCTTGGTGCAAAGCCCGCCTTTGTTTCAATTTCCTTAGGTGACACAAATGATTTTGAGGAGTTGAGGTTAGCAACTTTAGACTTGGATGGTTATCAATTATTAAGCGGCCTAGCACAGCATCAACGCACTCCTGAAACATTCTACATGCCACCAGAGCAAGATCGTCGGTCATTGGTAAAAGGCGATGTTGTAAAGCTTCCTTTTGAAATCTCTGTTCCTGAAGATGAAGAGTTTGGTGATGTTTCTGCGGAAAGGATGTGGGTAATTGTAACTGGGAAAGCAGGGCCTTATTACACGGGAGAGCTAAATAACGTACCAGCCTGTTCCGACGAGCAAGAACATCTTAAAGTTGAAGACTCAGTAGTTTTCTTACCTGAGCATGTCATACAGATATGGGAAGACGAAACCTAAAAATCTCATCAATTAGGATGCTCGCAAGCTCGCACCTATAATGCGGGCGTTATATTTCAGTTAGATAGGAGGCTACTTGGGATTTGAGACCGCCGAGCTATCCCTCGGTATAAAGTAGACCTCATATTTGAAGTTACGGGGGAAGGCGACGATTTCGATCACGGTATCTTCGTGTCAGTCAAAAATCCTTCCCCGCACACGGTTCACTTGGCTAACATTCAACTTCTATATCCGCTTCGAAGGGAGTCCGTTTGGAGAAAGCCTGCGCATAGACTTAAGTATCGCCGCATACCGAGAGCAGTGGACTGGTGCCACAAAATCTCTACGAAGTCGAGGACGGATGTCCTGTCGCACTAGAATCTGGGAAATTCCATGAGATTTTTATTCCTCATGAAGTTTTAGAGGAGGTTCTGGAAAGCGCTAGCGAGCGCAGACTCCGGGCAGTTGTTCAGGATCAGCTTTTGCGAAACAAGTACTCAAAATCATTTGACTATCCTGTGTATCAAGACGACCAAGAAGCAACCACATAACAAATCGCATCAGTACGCGGCCGATGGTCGCCGGAGGCCACTGTCGAGGCACCCCTGTGCTCAGCGTTATATCAGCGCTGGCTGAATGTCCGCTTCTGGCCGCATGCTGAACCTCAGACTATGCTGAAGGAGCTTGTTCGGCATTCGTCAGCGAGCGGCCTTGCCGGAAAACGCTGCATACACGTTCATCCATGTTAACCCTTACGAGGCACGATATGGGCAGAAGACTCTTAAACAAGCTAGACATCGCAATATTCGGTGCGGTTGCCGTTTTGTTGCTGTCGCTCATCGCTATCCTCGTGTCAAGCTTGCTGTTTCAATATTCTAACTACCGCGATGGAATTGAGATAGCCTCGGCCGATCATCAATATGTAGATCATGCAAGCATTCTGACCTATTCCCGAGCGTGGGATTTCGCTGTTGCTAAGACCTCAGCGTTATTCTTGTCTTTTCTTTTGATTTTTACTGGCGCTTTGTATGTTCTAAGGACTGCAGAGTCTAGAGTAGAGTTGGAAGCTACGAAAGGCGAGTTCAAAGGGCACTTATCGATGAGCTCCCCTGGTCTATTTATGGTGACATTAGGAGTGTTCTTGGTCGCATTCGTAATTTCTAGCAAAACAATGGTTGAGTATTCGTGGGATGGGGGGAGGCAACCGAATCTTGAAAGTAGAAAGAGTGACAATGTGTTGCTCGACCCTTCGTCGCCTATCGTGGAGCAGGTAGATAAAGAGTGAATTACATGAGAAAACTCAATTCCACATTAATAAAATTCTTTGGTTTTGCGACACTTATTTTTGTCTTTCCTGTCACTTATGCATCTGAGCATGATGCATCTCATCATACAGGCTATTGGACGCAATTAACTCCAAATGGAGAAGAGTTCAAATGCAGGGGAGTATATTCCAGAGAGCAACTAATTTCTATTCTTCGCCGGGCTGGGTGGGACGTTGATGGCGGAATCCCTAAGATTGAATGGGAGCATAATGAGGCTGTAGTCGTTGCGCCATCCACGTATTATAAGAGCGGAGAAATGGTCTTCTATGGACTGAATCAAACTGCCAAAGGTATCATCTTGGATTACGGATGGGTTCCAAATTCAAGCGAACGTATCTCTTCGAATTCAGCTACGTTTGGTTCGGTTGCTCCAGGTCAGCCAACTACTATGGTAGTGTCTTATAGGCGTGGTTTAGACAATGGTGTTCGATTTATATGCTCAAATCGTGGCATGCAGCAATGAAGGATAATAACTGCTAGGAATGTCATGCGCTAACGATCTGGACAAACCGGTGGCACGCATAAGCCGTCGGTGATAATTACGATCTGAAGTGATGCATTCCGGTTATCAGAAACATTATATCAGTTTTAGATAAATGTCCGCTTTTGGCCGAAAGTGGACAGGGGGCGTGGCCTTCGCTGCGAAGGCATGGATGCACAGCCGTGTATTGAGAGAAGATGGTATAGCGAATGGTATAAGGAAAATCCCACAACCCAATAAAAAATCATTAATAACAAATAGTTAAAAGTCTCTATCGCCCCCTGCAGAGGGCGCCATCGACGCCCTTACACCGTCTCGCTGGTCCCTATCTGCTCGCTTCGCCCCTCCACTGCCAGGGCCGGCATTCTCCGACCGCATCCGCCTCTATCCCGCCTTTCCAGGCCCGCTTTTCCAGGCCCGCTCCCTCGACCAGGCCGACATCACGAACCCCTCAAGCCTGTCGTCTTCTTTTTATCGATGCCAGTGGGCCTCCTGACGCAATTGCTGTCCCGGGCCTGTGTCGATGACGCATGAAACGGGGGTGAACCTGGATCAGGGGGAAGGTCACCCCACCTTCGCCCACGACGAGTGACGAGCCATGCACCGTCTACTTACCTTGGCGAGCCTTCCTTCTAGGGCTTGTCTGAAAAGTGCCTGCGCTCGGTAATACGGCGTTAAAAATCGGATCAAAATGCTCATTTACACCCCGTAAACTGCGCTTTCTCACCGATTTTTGCCTTGTCTAACCTTCGCTCGTCGACTTTTCGGACAGCGCCTAGCTTCCATCGAGCATTCGACTCGCCCAACCCAAGACCCAGGTCAGGTTCCGGGTTGCACCGGCTTGTCAGCATCAGACAAACCTAATAATTGCTAGAGCACCGGGCCGGGGCTCGTCTCCACGTCGACGGCGAGGACACGGGAAAGCGCGCCACACCTGCCCATTCAGGTCGCTTGCTTCGACGTTCTCGAAGCCGCTGACATCTGCGACCTGTGCGGGTGGGCATCGATGCCTGTCCCGTGGCTTGGTCCCGGGGCTCGGTCTCGATACCCGACCCAGCTTCCCCGCCCCTGACGAGAGCCAGATCACCGATATCGCCAAGACATGCCCCCATCACAAGAGGACTCACATGGATCGTCGACTCCCCATCTATCTGCTCATCGACTCTTCAGGCTCGATGCGCGGTGAACCCATTGAATCCGTGAACGTCGGCATCAGCGCCATGCTGTCCGCCCTGCGCCAAGATCCCTATGCCCTCGAAACGGTACATATCTCGATCATCACCTTCGACAACCAGGTGAAGGAGCTGGTCCCCCTGCAGGCCCTGGAAACGGCGCACATCGATGATATCGAACTGCCTCGCTCGGGGGCGACGCACCTGGGAGAAGGTCTCCACTTCGTCTGCGATCGAATCGCCAGGGATGTCCGTACCTCGACAGACCACCAGAAGGGCGACTTTCGCCCGATGCTGTTCGTCATGACCGATGGTTCACCGTCCGATCTCATGGATTTCAACAGCGCCGTCGAGCGCCTCAAGGGCGTGGAGTTCGCCCAGATCATCGCCTGCGCCGCCGGGCCAAAGGCCAGGACGCAGGAGCTGAAACGCTTCGCTACCCAGACGGTATCGCTGGAGCACATGGACAGTTCCAGCTTCGCCAACTACTTCCAGTGGGTGTCGGCTTCGATCGCGGCTTCCGCATCCGGCCAACAGCAGGACGATGACCAGGACATCGACCTGCCCCCGCCGCCCGATGAAGTCCAGGTCGTGATCTGAGGAATCGCCGATGCGTCGTCTACCGATCTATCTTGTTCTCGATGTCTCCGAATCCATGGCGGGTGACCCCCTGGCCGAACTCGGACACACGATGGAGTCCATCGTCGACTCGCTGCGCCAGGATCCCCACGCCCTGGAGTCGGTTCACCTGTCGGTCATCGCCTTCGCCGGCAAGGCCCAGCTGATCGTGCCGATGGTCGAACTGATGACGTTCTACCCGCCACGACTGCCGCTTGGCGGTGGAACAGCGCTAGGGGCGGCCCTCGACGAGCTGATGACCCGCATCGAAGTCGACGTCAAGAAGACGACCGCCGATCAGCGCGGGGACTGGGAGCCCATCGTCTACCTGTTGACCGACGGCCGTCCTACCGACAACACCGATCACGCGATAGCACGCTGGCAACGCCACTTCGCCAGCCGCGCCCACCTGATTGCCGTGACCCTGGGTCCGGCGGCGGACCTGGCGCTACTCAAGCGCCTCACCGATGACGTGGTCGCGATGGAATCCGCCAGCGCCGAGGCACTGGGACGGTTCGCAAAATGGGTCACCGCCTCCGTGGCCGCCCAGAGCCAGGCCATCGATATCGCAGAGGGGACTTCGTCGCGTCTGTCGATCGCCAAGGCAGAAGAAGCGGGAATCAACCTGATCAAGCAATCGGACGTCTCATCCTGGGCACCGATGGATGAACGGGTAGCGGTGTTCACCGGTCGATGCCATCGAACATCTCGCCCCTATCTGCTCAAGTACGCCAGTGTGGCCGTCCCCGGTACGTTCAGCACGGGAGACTGGGACCACTTCTACGGTCTCGAAGGATGCTACCCACTGGAAGAAAGCTACTTCGAGTGGTCATCGATCGTGCCTCTTCACGCGGCGCTTTCCACAAGCCAGATCGAGGGCGTTCCCCCCTGCCCCCATTGCGGTGCCCGCACCACTCTCGCCAAGTGCAGCTGTGGAAAATTGATGTGCTGCAACGGTCCCGGCGTCCAGCAATGTCCCTGGTGCGACCAGTCGGTCGAGTTCGTTGCCGAAAGCCATGGAGCCGGCTTCGATATGACCCGGGGGCTGGGATGAACGTGAAATACGATACCCCGCGACACAACGCTCGCATCATCCTCGCCACCCTGTACCCGGACCCGAATGTTCGGCCCAGACACCCCTCGCAACTGGATCGACTCGCCGAATCGCCGACGATCCAGCACCTGATCAAGCGCTTCAGGCAAGACCTCGGCGAGGCCATGCGCGCCTATGGCGAAGCCCAGTCCGCAGACGTTCGGACTTCCTTGCCGAAGGACCCGGCGGTACCCGACAAGGAGGCAGCCAGCGCTCCCCATGAGCCCGTCGACGATGGCCGTCCATCGAATACGCCACAGGCGTGCGAAGAACTCGCGACGAGCATGGCGCCACGCCCTGGCCAGGACCCAGCCACCACCACACTGACGCTGAGCATCCCCAACGGGCGCCTGGGTCAGCTTTACCGGGCGGACCTGACCCGCCTGTGTTCCGGCCTGCAAGCATGTGCCGAAGTAACGGTGATGGAGGGGGACGATATCGGCCTGGTGCTCGAGCCTCCGGCATGCCTCAGCGGATACCCCTCCAGCACAGGCTCTCATCGCTTACGGGTACGCGGCGTGGGCCATGATGGCCAACCGCTGGTGGATGCTGTCCTGAAATTTGCCGTCATCCCCAATTCGCGTGATCTTTGGCAGAACATGCCTGCCGATCAGACCGCGCCCTACGCGAAACCCGAAGGCGACATCGATCGATGCGCGTCCCGCCCAGGCTGGCAGCTGACGGTGGGGTCGCAACGAGGACGATCACACGCCCACCGTGGCAGTCACCGCGATGATCATGGCGTCATCACCCACCATGAAGGCGGCTGGGACCTGCTGGTCATCGGTGACGGAGCAGGCTCCTGTCACTTTTCCCGGGAAGGCAGCCGGCTGGCCACCACCCGTACCCTTGAGGTCCTTGGCGAATCACTGAACCGAGAAGGTGGCGCCCTGGAAAAGGCGCTGACCGAATGGTGGAGGTCGAAGGATCGATCGACACTACCCCAGACAGCAATCACAGCGCTGAGCAGTACCGTCGTTTCCTCGATTCATGCCGGCTACCAGGCCATCGTCGAGGAAGCCGATGCCTCCGGCCACCCCGTCAAGGCCTTCGCCACGACCCTGCTGCTGGCGGCCCATAAAGCGACCGAAGACGGTCACCTGATCATCAGCTTCGGCATCGGCGATGGCGCGATCGCAGCGCTGACGGCGCCAGATGACGTCCGTCTGATGAATACGCCCGATTGCGGTGACCACGCTGGCCAGACACGGTTCCTCGACAGGGCGCTGTTCCAGGAGGTCGATGATCTGTACCGGCGTATTCACGTTCAGGTGCTGCCTGACCTGGAGGCGCTCGTGCTGGCCACCGATGGGGTCACAGACCCGAAGTTCGACTCCGACAATGATCTGCACAATGGCCCCCTCTGGTGGTCGTTGTTCGAGGACATCAGACCGCACCTGGTGGCCCCGTCAACGACGGAGACCATGGATCCGCTACTGGAGTATCTCGATTTCTTCGTCGAGCGGCACCACGATGACCGCACGATCGCGCTGCTGCATCGTCACGGTCGCGTCACCAACGCCGAAGCGGCATCAACCGTCGGTGGGGGACAGCATGACTGATGCCATCACCACGCTGACGGCCGCCAACGGCGAGACGATCAAGTTCCGTGACAGAATCATCGCCAGTGGCGGCATGAAGGATGTCTACGCAAGCCCGGAAAGGGACTATGTCGTGGCCTTCTACCGCAAGGCACCCGACGTGCATGCCATCGAGCGGCTCGACATGATCACCGGCCCCTACCGCGAGCGGATATTCGAAGGCGAAGCCGGGGACTACTGGAAACAACTGTTCTGCTGGCCCACCACAACGGTCCAGCATGGCGGGCGCATCGGTGTCGTGGCCCCGTTCTACCACGACCACTTTTTCTTCAAGCATGGTTCGTTCAACAACGACATGCTCAAGATTCGAGGCAAGGACAAGCAAGGCAAATGGTTTGCCTCTCCTCACCATCAGTTCAAGTTTCTGGATGCCAGAGAGCGCGGCAACTGGCTTGGCTACCTGCAGCTCTGCCTGAAACTGGCACGCGCTCTGCGACGCCTGCACGCAGCGGGCCTCGCCCACTCCGACCTCAGCTACAAGAACGTGCTGCTGGCCCCCACCAGCGGCCGGGTCTGCATCATCGATGTCGATGGCCTGGTAGTCCCCGCTCGGTTTCCACCGGAGGTAGTCGGCACACCCGACTTCATTGCGCCAGAGGTCGTGATGAGCAGCTGCCTGCCGCGGGATGACCCTCGCCGCGTGCTGCCCAGCATCAGCACCGATAGCCACGCGCTGGCCGTGATGATCTATAGCTTGCTGCTGCTGCGTCACCCTCTGCGGGGAAAGAAGATCCACGCCAAGGACCCGGTCGAGGACGAGCGGCTGGCCATGGGGGAAAAGGCCGTGTTCATCGAGCACCCTGCAGATAGCTCCAACCGCCTCAGCGTCGATGGGGCAAGACCCACGGAACTGCCCTGGGTGGACCCCGACAGCCTCCCCTACACCGCCACCGGCCCCTACCTCAAGGTGCTTTTCGACAGAGCCTTCATTGACGGACTGCACAACCCGGCGATGCGGCCCAGCGCGGACGAGTGGGAGTCGGCACTGGTACGCACCGTCGACCTGATACAGCCCTGCCACAACAGCGCCTGTGAGCAGGGCTGGTTCGTCTTCGACAATGCCACGCCACCACGCTGCCCGTTCTGTGGCACGCACTACACGGGCCAATTGCCGATCATCAATCTGTACTCGAAGCGTGGCGAAAAATATCGACCGGACAACCATCGCCTGATGGTGTACTCCAACCTGAGCCTCTTTCCCTGGCACATCGACCGCACCATCACCCCGAATGAACGCCTGCCTGCGACTCACAGGCGACGGGTCGGCTATTTCGTGCAGCACCAGGGACGCTGGTTTCTGGTGAACGAGGGCATGCCCGAGTTGAAAAATGCCGATACCGACGCCCCTTGTCCTGTCGGCGCCAGAGTCGAACTGCGTGCCAACCTCAAGCTTCTTGCCGGATCTCGGCCTGGGCAGCGTCTGCTGCTGCTGCAAATGGTCGAGGGCGGCAGCGACTAGGGCTTTCCTTCACCGCCACCGGCACGCCCCCTTGTCTATACCGGCCCCGTCGCAAAGGGGCCGCCCGGGGCCGCTCGGGGCCAGATGAAACGCCGCGATCAGTGCGGCTGACGCTATTGGCGTCGTCATTTGACACCGTGTTGCCACTCGACAAATGACGATATCCAGAAACGGTCACCAGAACTCCCCATCACAGTGATCTGAGCATGGCGTCGTCACCCAGCCCCTTTTCACCAGAATCTTCCGGGACAACACACCTTTCATTCACTTTAAAATTTGATCTCGATCATCCCTTTCCATCGGCCTACCGATATAGATTAGTCGACACTTATCGATAAAAGTCACGATGGGATACGCTGATACAGGAATAAAAAACCACGAAAAAACGGAGATAAACATGCTGAACAGCTTCCTTGAAAAGACCAAGAAAGGGTTAAGCGACCTTGCAACAAATGCAAAAAAATATCGCAATGCTGATTTTCTCGAATCGGCAATGGCCGCAAGTGCGATGATTACCGTTGCCGACGGAAGCATCACTCGGGAAGAGAAGGAAAAGGCATTCAACTTTGTCAAAAACCTGGAAGCACTTCAGATCTTCGATCCGATTGAGGTAGGAAACTGTTTCAAGAAGCATCTGGATCGTCTTGATCCCGACAACCCTGGCACCGACGTCGATATCGGGAGCATAACTTCAATGCAAATCATTGGAAAGATAAAGAAAAATGATGCACAAGCGCGAATGGTGCTTCGTCTGGCTATCGCCATTGGCGGGGCCGACGGCAACTTCGACGACCAAGAGAAGGCCAAGGCATCACAGATCGCCAAGGAATTGGGACTCTCTCCCTCAGAGTTTGACCTTCCCTCTTGATAAAGGAATGTCCCCATGGATTTTGGATTCCCCTCCGAGGCCGTAGTAATTCTGGGGGTAACCGTCGTCTCTTCGGTCTGGCTAGATCTTTTTTTTCACCGAAACAGCGAAGAGGTCACCTTGAAGAATGCGACCGCCTGGTCCGTCTTCTGGATATGCCTGGCACTAGCGTTCTACGGCTATCTTCATTTTAGATACTCCGAAGAGTTTGCCAGCCTCTTCCTGTCGGGATACGTGCTCGAGAAAGCGCTGTCGATAGACAATATGATGGTGTTCGTTGCCATCTTTTCCAGCTTCGGCATCAAGGGGATCTTGCAGCACCGTATCCTCTACTACGGCATCGTTGGTGCGCTGGTATTTCGTGCCGCCTTTGTTGCGGCCGGCACCGCTGTATTTGGTCTCTCCCACTGGATCGAACTATTGTTCGCCGCCATCGTCCTGTGGACAGGCATCAAGATGTTCAGCGGCAACGAGGAAAACAATGAAACCGTCGACTATTCAAACCACTGGTCGGTGCGGTTGACCAAGAAGCTGCTGCCCGTCTTGCCCCGCCTGGTGGAAAACAAGTTCCTTGTGAAACGCTCAATAGCCGATGGCGTTGCTAAAAAGGAAGGATTTTCACTTTCCAGAAGCGCACCTTTATATGCGACACCTTTATTGCTGTGTCTTCTTTGCATCGAGGTCTCGGACATCATCTTCAGCTTCGATAGCGTCCCGGCGATTATCGCAGTAACGAAGGAGCCATTCCTGGTCTATTCGGCTGTCATCTTCGCCATACTCGGACTCAGGAATCTTTACTTCATGCTGGCAGCGGCAGCGAAGTACCTGATCCACCTGGAGAAGGCCGTCGCACTCGTGCTGGTATTCATCGCTATCAAGCTCGGCAGTTCCGCCTTGGGTCTGTATCACATCCATCATGAAGTAAGTCTTATCGTGGTGCTTGGCCTTATTACGCTTGGCGTGGTTGCAAGCCTTCTATTTCCCGAGAAGGAACAACATGCCTCTGATCCATAAGTCAGCCGATGCCTCCACTGAGGAGGCACTGGAAAGCCATTCAAGACTTTCCAGCGCCTCTTTACTGAGCGCTGCCACCAGCCAAGGAGAAGGCAAATCATGATTGATCTGAGTAAAGGTAGCCGCATCAACCTGTCAAAAGAAGCCCCCGGCGCCACCAAGTTTATTCTCGGCATGGGGTGGGACGCGCGCAAGACCGATGGTACCGACTTTGACCTGGATGCCTCGGCCCTGCTGCTGGACGCCAGCGAGAAACCGGTCGGCGGACCAAAGTCACTGGTGTTCTATGGTCAGCAAACATCACCGTGTGGCGGTGTCGCATCCTCTGGGGACAACCTGACCGGGGAAGGAGACGGTGATGATGAAAGCATTATTGTCGATACCACTGCCATAGATAGCAACATCGAAAAAATCATTCTTCTGGTAACCATCCATGAAGCCGAAAGTCGTGGACAGAACTTCGGCATGGTCAGCAACGCCTATGTCCGCATCCTTCAGGATGGCAGTGAGGATGTCATCGCACGGTATGACCTTTCCGAAGACTACTCTACCGAGACGGCTGTCATCTTCGGCGAGCTTTACAAGAAAGATGGTGACTGGCGCTTCGCAGCAAAGGGAGATGGCTTCGCAGGGGGACTGGCTGCATTCCTCAAGGAATACGGACTTCAGTAACACCTCTTCCACTAGCCGACAAAAGAGCGAAAGCCACTAACGGAGGTCATCATGGCAATCTCACTTTCCAAAGGCGCCAACATCTCGTTGACCAAGGAAGCGCCTGGCATCAAGAAAATTCGGGTTGGCCTTGGCTGGGATGCTCGCATCACTACCGGGCATGACTTCGACCTGGATGCCAGCGTGTTCCTGGTTGATGAAAACGGAAAATGCCGTAACGAGAAAGATTTCATCTTCTACAACAACCTCAAATCTACTGACGGGTCTGTCGAACACACTGGAGACAACACTACAGGCGACGGTGAAGGCGACGATGAAACCATCGTCATCGACTTGCCTCTTGTCCCTCGCGACATTGATCGCATTGCTATCACCGTCACCATCCATGAGTCAAAGAGCCGTGGGCAGAGTTTTGGACAGGTGGAGAATGCCTTTGCCCGGGTGGTGAACGCGGAAAACAACCAGGAAGTGGCTCGTTACGACTTGTCAGAGGATTACAGCACCGAAGACGCCATGATCTTCTGTGAATTGTATCGTCACGGCGAAGAGTGGAAGTTCCGCGCCATTGGCCAGGGCTTCGACGGCGGTCTGGCTGACCTTGTCAGCAAGTATGGCCTCAACGCTGCCTGAGGCTTGGCTGCCATGAGTCTGCATCGGGCATTACGACATGATGGATCGGCTCAATAGATGCTCTTGCACCTGGTGAACTCAGGCTACCTGCCGATCTTCTCATTGTCGCTTCATTGTTTGCAGACGTTTGGCCCCCAGCCAAAGCCCGAAACTGAGCAGCTACGGTGGGGCTTTTCGCCCCACCTTCATCCATCAAGCGTCCGGGAAAGCGCCAGGTCCCGTCTTCATGGGCTGACCCTCGCTTGCACCAACGATAGGGGATTCCGTGCCTATCACGCAGCATAGTGCCACCATCTGTGCCGGCACTCTCGAGCTGACCCTCCACGAGCAGGGAGAGAGGCTGGAGGAACTGCTGGCCTTCGGCTCGCGCCTCAATCCGCGCCGTGGCTATCTGTTTATCTCCAGGGTTCTGGGCAAGCATATCCCCGTCCGCCCGAGCGCGATGGATAGCATTCACGCAGAGTTGGCGTCGGCGATCCAGCTGCTGGGGTCGACCGCCTACGTCGTAGGCATGGCGGAAACCGCCGTCGGCCTCGGTGCCGGGGTTAGCCGTCACCTCGCCGCTACCCATGACGACAGCGTCTTCCATCACACCACACGTTTCACCGTCGCGACGCCCTGGATCCGTATCAGGGAGGCCCATTCCCATGCAGATACCATGCACCTGGCGAAGCTTGGCGTGGAGGCTCAAGCTGCGGTCAGCGAGGTGCAGGATCTGGTCTTGGTCGACGATGAGATCACGACCGGCAGAACGCTGGCCCAGTTGGCACGGGCGCTGATGATTCAACCCGAGCTTGCGCGGGTGAAGCGGCTCCATATCGTCTCTCTGGTAAGCTGGCTTTCGCCGACCGCTCGACAGGCGCTTCTCGATCAACTGCCTGAGACGCTGGAGGTCCGCTTCGTCCAGTTGATGGCGGGAGAATTCACGTTCCACCCCCGCCCTGACTTTGCTCCATCCCTGCCCGACGACGTTGACACTGGCTTCTGCCAGGCGATTGCGCATCGCCAACATCGACCGCTGCCGATCGAGAACGAAGGCCTCTACGGCAAGGTCATGAGCTCTCGCCAGCAGCCCCCGCTGGCATTGCTCGAGGCTCTCGATATCACCCCCGACGTGCCTGTCGTGGTGTTCGGCATGGGTGAATATCTTGACGCCCCCTTTCGCCTGGCGCTTCAGCTAGAGCAGCGTGGACAAGAAGTGCTGTTTCAAAGCTCGACACGTTCGCCCATTGCCGTGGCCGACGCGGTGACTTCCCGGATCGAGCACGCGGCGCCGGATGCCGGAGGCAAAAGGCACTACCTCTACAACGCTCCGGCTCGACACCTGCCACTGGCCTTTGACGGTATCGGACGGATCGACCTTAGCCGCGAACTGGAAGCCAACCATCTCCAGTCCTTCAGCCGACAGGCCTGTCCATGACCAACCGCCTGATCGTTCTCAGCGACCTCGACGATACCTGGTTCAGCACCCATCGCGCAGAGCCCACCGATGACAAGCGACTCCATCTTGCTGCAGTCGATCGCCAGGGAGCCCCCCTCTGCTTCCAGACAGCCCAGCAAAATGCGCTGTGGAAGCTGATCGAACGCACCGCCGATATCATCATTCCAGTGACCGGTCGCACCAGCTACGCGGTCGAACGAGTGACATTGCTGGCGCGAGGCGGCTACACCATCGCTAGCCACGGTGCCCTGGTGACACTGGATGGCACTATCGTCTCGGCCTGGGCAGAGCATCTGGCACCGCACCTGGATAAGGCCAAGACGGCCCTTGAACAGGCCAGAAATCATCTCGAACCGCTCGTCGCCAGACTCGCGCCAGGTGGCGACATCCATCTGCGCGTCCTGCATGACCTCGATGTTCCCGTCTATCTCTCCGTCAAGTCTTGCGCTGAACTGCCAGAGCGCCTTGTCGCGGCGCTTAGCGAGGCCTCCGCTCGGTTTGGACTGAGACTCCACGCCAACGCACGCAATGCAGCCTTGCGCCCTCACTACACCTGCAAGGCCAGCGCCGCCAGGTTTGTCCTCGAACAGCTGCTGGAACGCCACCCTGAAGACACTGTGCTCACCTTCGGTGACAGCCTGTCCGACATCGGCTTCATGGGGACCGGCGATATGGCCGTGGCGCCGACCAACAGCCAGATCTGGCGCCAATTACAGGAGTTTGCCCAATGACCTCGATGATCGGCCTTACTCCCATCCACGGATCCTACTGTCCCGACGACTGCCAGTTCCTCCTGACCCCGATCCGCCCACAGTTTCTGTCCATCGAGGAGAAGGAAAGGCGAATTCAGACGGGACAAGCCCACTACAGCGAGATGATCCATCGCGAGGCGGCGCCCAGCGCTCGGTATCTGAGCCTCTTCGACGCCCTGAGTGACCGCTACGCCCAGCGTCTGGCCCAGGAAGTCTGCTCGCTCGCTGGACGTCTGCTGGCCGACATCGGCCACGGTCAGGCGCCGATCGGACTGGTCAGCCTCGCTCGGGCCGGAACGCCGGTGGGTGCACTGCTTCGGCGCGCCCTGGTGGGGCAGGGGCAACAGCCCTGCGAGCACTACAGCATTTCCATTGTTCGCGACCGTGGCATCGACACCCAGGCCCTGGACTATCTTCTCGACACCGTCGGCCTGGCACCGGAGCGGCTGGTCTTCATCGATGCCTGGACCGCCAAAGGCGTCATCACGCGGGAGCTGCGTGCCAGTCTGGCGCGCTACAACGATGAACGCAAAGCGGCTGGCAAGTCGCCGGTCCCGGTGCGCCTGGCCGTCATCTCGGACATCGGAGGCACCGCCGACTACTCGGCCACCTTCGACGACTACGCCATTCCTTCCGGCGTGCTCAACGCGACCGTCTCGGGTCTCGTCTCCCGCTCGGTGGTCAATGAGCAGGTGCCCGCCGGCGCCTTCCACGGCTGCGTGATCCATGATGACCTGGCCGAACACGACCGCTCTAATGCCTTTCTGGATCAGATTTCAACGCACTTCACCGATCTCGATAGCTCCCTTTCCCGCGCCACCGCCACCGCCGAACGTGCCCGCCAGCGGCAATCGATGCTGACGATGCTGGATACCCTGGCCCGGGACTATCAGGTCAGTGACATCAATCACATCAAACCCGGCATTGCCGAGGCCACACGCGTCATGCTGCGTCGCG
Organism: Halomonas sp. BN3-1; assembly: GCF_003056325.1. NCBI lineage: Bacteria > Pseudomonadati > Pseudomonadota > Gammaproteobacteria > Oceanospirillales > Halomonadaceae > Halomonas > Halomonas sp. BN3-1. The sequence continues at coordinate 128,953 of NZ_PYVV01000015.1, forward strand.
TACCGGCCCTGCTGCTGGTGCGAGACAAGCGCCATCCTGATGTGGAACACCTGTTGCTGCTGGCTGGTGAGAAGGCCGTTGCGGTTGTGGAGCGTCCGGACATGCCCTTCCACGCCTGCTCGATCATCAAGACCCTGACCGCCGAGGCACGCCCATGAGCGTCTCCCGAGTCTACGCCGCGCTGGGCGCCTCGCTGTATGTTCCGGCAACCCACCCGCGTCTTGACCATATCCTTGCCCACGGCTGCCACGGGGCACGCTCGATCATCTTCTGCACCGAGGATGCGGTGGCACCCGATGCAGTCGCCTGGGCTGTGCAGCGCCTGATCAAGGCACTCAAGAGCACACCGAGAGATACCCGACATCTGCGATTCGTCAGGCCACGCTCGCCTTTGGTGCTACGCCAACTGGTCGAGTCAGCGGGAGCGCTGGACGCCCTGGACGGTATCGTGGTGCCGAAGTTCGACAGCCGCAGCGCGGCGCGCTGGAAGTCGGTCCTCGACAGCGCCCCACAGTTGCCACTGATGCCCACTCTGGAGACAACCGCGCTGTTTCGCGATGCGACGGCGGATGCCATCGGCGAGTCTCTGGAGGAACTGCGCAATCCCGTCATCACACTGCGCATCGGAGCCAACGATCTTCTGGGCACGCTCGGCATCAAGCGCGAACCGGGCATGACGATCTACGACACACCGCTACGCTCGACACTGGAGCGCATCGTGACCCTGTTCCGACCGGCCGGCTACGAGATAGCGGCGCCGGTCTGTGACCTGATCGGGGAGCCGGAGACGCTGGCCCGTGAGGTCGCTCAGGACATCGCCTGGGGATTCTACGCCAAGACCTGCATCCACCCATCGCAGATCGATGTCATCGAGGCCCACCTGAAGCAGGCCATCCAGCGACAGCGCCAACAGGCCAACCAACTCCTGACACGTGGAGACGCCGTCTTCCAGGATAACGGGCAAATGCTCGAGCAGACCTGCCATGGGTCCTGGGCGCAGCGAATCCATTCCCTGCAAGCCGAGTATCAACATCAACAGTAAGGAAGCTGACGATGATCAACCTCAACAAAGTCGACGAAACTGCCACGATCGATCTCTCCAAGGGCACCACCGACCTGGTCGTCAAGGCCCAGTGGGTAGACAACGGCGATGCCTCAAGTGACAACGATGATCTGGACCTTCGCTGTTCGATTCTCTTTCCAGACGGGCAGATGTATCTGGTCGATGCCGAGTACCGCTGCGCGCTCGACCAGGCGCCTTATGCCCATCACCACGGCGATGTTCAGAATGCCAGCCAGGAAATGCCGGGAGAGGAAGTCATCACGGTAGCCAAGGACATCGCCAAGAGGGCCGGTGGGCCAGTGGCCATGGTGTTCAGCGTCTATTCCGCGCTTGGCAACGGCGCCGTCTCGGTCGCATCGCTGAAGCCTCAAATGAAAATGAGCTGCGGCACGGATGTCGTCGTCTGCTCCTACGACTTCTCCAAGGATATAAGCGCAGCCAACCCCAACATCTACACCTACGTCATCGGCTACGCCATCGTCACGGAGTCCGAGGTAATCCTCGCTCCATCTGGAAAGACCTCACAACCAGGTGAAGAAGAAACCGCCTGGATCTCCTGGCACGGAAGCTCAGTCGATGTTGATGTCAACGGCCCAGCGGTCTTCAAGGGCAAGCAGGCGTCAAAGGGCCCCTCGTACAACCGCCAGCGAAACATCACCAAGACGTTCGCCAACGTCGACCAGGCGAAGCTGCAAAAGAAAGGCCTCTTCGGGCTCTTCGGCTAAAGGTGCGACGTCATCACCTCTCGTCCTTGTCTCGGCCTATTTCAACCGGCCGATATCGTTTCGCAAGAGCCTAAATAGACATCACCAGGAAAATCTCATATGAGCATCAATCTCTCCAAGGGGCAGCGCATCAGTCTTGAAAAGAATGGGACATCCCTTTCCCGTATCGAAATCGGTGTAAACTGGGGCGCCATCAAAAAGACAAAAAAAGCTTTTTTGGCGGCGAAAAAACAAGGAATGTAGACGTTGACCTCGACGCCTCGGTAGGGCTTTTCGATGAGTCAGGCGAAGTCGTCGATATCGTCTATTTCGGTCAGCTGAAATCCAGGTGTGGAGCCATCCACCATAGCGGTGACGACCTGACCGGCGATATCGGCGGTGACGACGGCCGCGACAACGAGGTCATCTCTATCGACCTCAATCGGATCCCTGCCAACATCACCAGACTCGGCCTTGTCCTGAACTCATTTCGAAAGCAGGATTTCGCCGACATCCCTTATGCCAACATTCGTATCCATGACGGCAGTGGTTCGGTCTTTGGCACCTTCGATGTCGCCAATGACGCCAGCTTTTCGGGCAAGATCAGCATGATCATGGCCAGCGTCTACCGCCACGGTGAGAGCTGGAAGTTCCGTTCGATCGGTGAAGCGGTGGACGACAGGGACCTCAAGTCCACCCTCGTCACCTTCTCCCGGAAATTTGCCTGACCCCATCGGGTGTGAGCGGTCGCCTGGCGGCCGCTCACCATGACAACCGCCATCCCCATCTTCATTTCACGCCCGCCGCCAAGTAGCCACCCTCTCCCTACGATCATCCGTCTGGAACATCGGACCTGGGCATGTCTGCCAACACCATATCCGGAGTGCCCCCGGACGCAATCAGGCCACGGCTCTCTTCCTGCCAGCGATCCCTGGTGTCTACCTCAGCCATGCCTCGTCCGCTCCCTGACAGCTACGACTCGAAACGACACCAGGCAGGCCTGGATCCGGTCACATAAAAGTATGCAGAATCACCATCAGCCCGAAGGCGGCTTAGTGGCGGGATCTCGGGCTCTGTGCCAGCTTTCTAAATCAGAAATATTTTGAAGACGATTCTCGAGCGGTGGCGAATCAGGCGCCGCGCCGGGCGGGCTTTGTTGCGTCCTGTCGATGCGCAGGGCCCCCACACGAGACTCGGACGCAACCAGGCACGATCTGATCTACAGCACGACGGCGCGGATTAGCGGGATGGAGGCGAACTCCGCCCGGCTCAGACCACCATCGATAACAGAAAGGGAGTTCGGGAAGATGCTTCGTCACATGACCACGGCCACCGTCGCCGGGGCGCTGCTCTGCGCTTCGGGGCTTGCGCAGTCGGCCGTTCCACTCGATCAGGCAACCCTCAAGGGCGACGAGGTGATCGAGACGCCCGCCGGCGAGATCGAACTGCAGGACAGCTACTTCGATGAACAGGCGTCGCAGCGACTGTTCGACACCATGGACGTGCAACGGGCCGCCCAGGCCTATATCTGGTCGACGCCGCTGGTCAGCACGACGACCTGGCGGGACAACCAGGGCGAAGCCTTCGGTACCGATGAACCCGGTGCCTTTGCCGTCCTCGAGACGCTCAAGGAAAAACGCGGCATCGTCACCGCCAACCTGACCACCCCCTACATCTTCAACTTCACCGATCTTTCCGATGGGCCGGTGCAGATCGACTACCCACCCGGCCAGACCGCCGGCGGGGTGCTCGACATGTGGATGCGCCCGGTATTCGACCTCGGCCTGACCGGCCCCGACAAGGGCGAAGGCGCCACCTACATCGTGGTCGGCCCCGGTGACGATCCCGACGACTACAGCGAAGAAGATGCCCACGTCTTCCAGAGCGAGACGAACAACGTGCTGGTGGGCATCCGTATCCTCGATCCCGACCCGGCCTACTACGACACCTATGTGTCCCAGTACCAGATGGGGCCGGTGGGTGACACCTCGCCCAGCACCTTCGTCAAGGGCAAGGACGTCGAGTGGAGCGCCACTGCCCCACGGGGCCTCGCCTACTGGGAAAAGCTCGCCTCGATCATCGACGAAGAGCCGGTGCGCGAGATCGACAAGGCGTGGATGGCGATGCTCGCGCCGCTCGGCATCGTCAAGGGCGAGGCCTTTGCACCGGACGAGCGCCAGCGAGAGATCCTGCTTCAGGGCGCGGCCCTGGGTGAGCTGATGACCCGCAACCTCCAGGTGAATCCGCGCTATGCGGATGTCTGGTGGGAGGGCACCTCCTGGTACAAGAGCTTCGACTTCGTCGTCGCCCAGGCCACCGATACGCTGCAGCAGATCGACGAACGTGCGACCTGGTTCTACGAGGCGGTCGGCTCCAGCGAGGGCATGGTCAACCCGACGCCCGGCGCGGGACAGGTCTACATGACCACCAAGCGTGATGCCAACGGCGACATGCTGCGCGCCGATCGCAACTACGTGCTGCATGTCCCGGCGGAGGTCCCGGTGGAGCAGTTCTGGTCGTTGACGCTCTACAGCGAAGACACGCGCCGCCCCTATGACAACGGAGGAACGGAGATCTCCGATGTCAGCCTCGACAGCCGCATGGAACAGCTCCAGTACAACGAAGACGGCTCCATCGATCTCTACATCGGCCCGGATGCCCCGGACGGCCTGGAAAGCAATCACATGAAGACGGTCGAGGATGACGGCTGGTTCGTGTACTTCCGCCTCTACGCACCAGGCCAGGCCTTCTTCGACAAGTCCTTCTCACTCCCGGACTTTGAACTCGTCGAGTAATCCCCTGTTCGACCCGCCGCCCTTGCCGGCGGGTCGCCCCTTTTCACGCCGCGGGAGCCGATCATGAAATGCCGGTCCAGACCCCTTCTCTGTGCCGGTCTTGCCCTGACCCTGCCACTGGCCCTGACACCGGTCGCATTGGCCCAGGCCGAGCGCGCGACGGAACTTGCCAACCTGCCCTTTGAACAGAACCGTCCCACCGAGCAGACCGCTCAGCAGTTGATGGAGGAGCTGACCTTCCAGCGAGCGACACAGACCTATTTATGGGCGCTGCCACTGTTGAACACCATGGGAATGCGCGACGGCGCGGCGGAGGCCTTCGGCATCCTGCACCTCTATGCCCCCGCCGAACCGGCGCTGGATGGTAGCTGGAAGCCAGGTGATATCGAGAAGGCGCAGTAACTACCGATCCCACCCGAGAATGTGTGAGGGAACCTGGCCAGGTGGCAACGCCCTCACTCGCTATCGCCTTGATGGAGAAAAGCAGAAGGCCCGCCATAGGCGGGCCTTCTGCTTGATCAGCCATAGTGCAGGCCAAGTGGTTCGGAGGCCTTGCTTGGCTTACTTGGCTTGGCCTTACTTGGCTTGGCCTTACTTGGCTTGGCCTTACTTGGCTTGGCCTTACTTGGCTTGGCTTGGCTTAGCTTTCGCAGTTCTCGCCGACCCAGTGACCTTCCTGCTCGATGGTGACCTGCTGGCCGTTGTCCATCTCGATCATGCTATTGAAGTGCTCGTCACTGTGCATCGTGATACTGGCATCGAAGGTGGTCGTGCGAGCGCCGGCGGGACAGGTTGCCTGGGCATCGATGGTATCGCCATCGCGTCTGATCTTGATGTCTTCGCAACCAGACGATGTCCAGTCCTCGCGCAACGTGGCGATCATGTCACTGGATTCTTCTGCGGTCATGCACTGCGTCTCGGTCGTCTCCTGAGTCATCTGCTCAGGCATCTGGTCGCCCGACATGCTTTGGATAATTTCCCATTGTCCAGGCTTGAGGTCGCTGGCCATGGCGCTGGTGGATACCGCGATCAGCAGAGAGGCAAGCAAGAGGTGTCGTGACATGGATCCTTCCCGTCTTTTTTTGGTGAAAAGTCGCCGAGCTATCGGCGCCCCCAGCCTATCTCACCAATGACCGGCAAAACGGAAAAACATCCAAAAGAAAGCAATTAAACAACAGAACGTTACATCAAGGATCGTGCTGTCGATGTCGGCACGCTCGCACCCGGGAAACCATGGTCCTGCCGGCCCGGGAGGTTCACACCGGGCTTGTCATACCGTCTGTCATGTCGCGCGCTGCACTGTGCGTCAGGTCGCGCGTCATTCCTCTCGACTAGGCGCTGTCCGAAAAGTCGATGAGCGAAGGTTAGACAAGGCAAAAATCGGTGAGAAAGCGCAGTTTACGGGGTGTAAATGAGCATTTTGATCCGATTTTTAACGCCGTATTACCGAGCGCAGGCACTTTTCAGACAAGCCCTAGGTCAGGGCGAAGCCTGTGTAATCCGTCTGCGCATCTTCCCTTGGGCTATCGTGCAGGGCTGTCGACGCAGGGTCGATGTCTCGTCGCTCGTCTGTCACGGCGGTCTGGCCCGTCAGGCGTCTCACCAGATCATCGACATAGGCGGCGACATCTTCCGGGTCCAGGGCACGGTGAATGGTGCCAAGATATTCCGCCTGATCGGCTCCGTAGTCTCGGCTACCCAGCAAGGAACTCAGTCCACCGACCGGACCCACACGATTCTCGTGCCCGTAAGACTCGCCACGGGCCAGCAGCCCCGTCAAGCCCACCTCCATCGGCACGAATCTCGCAAGGCCTCTTGCGGCAATGCGCACGTCACACGCCATGACGAGCTCGTGGCCACCATACCGGGCCATGCCTTCCACCTTGGCGATGGTGGTCTGCGGGAGGTCTTCGATTCGCGCAAGAAGACGCTTGAACTCACGCTTTCTGCTGTCGTCATCGCCGACCTGGGGGAACGAGGCACCCTTCAATGTCTTGTATCCCGCCAGGCGCGAGAACACTTCAGGGAACCGAGACTGAAAGACGATGGCATCGATTCTGGCATCGCGCTCGAGATGATCCAGCAGCTTGCTCATCTCGTCGAGAAAGATGGCACCATTCGGGTCCAGAGGGGCATCCAGGAAGGTCACCCAGGCGGCACCTCGGCGTACCGATACGTTAAAGGTGGTGAAATTTCTGTACTGCATGACAATCCCCTCGGACAGATTCGTGAATCCGTCGCCGGCCTGGCACTGCGGATGGTCGAGCCATTCTGCGCCTTGCACGCCGGCCTCCCGTGGCTACCATTCAGCTCGATGACACTCGGACCAACTTAGCCCAGTCGAGATGGCTTCAGAATGGCCGCTTTCCGGTTTCAGAATTCGCAAAATCCGTATAATGGGGACCAATTTTTGCCCTTTCAGGCACTTCCCTCACATTCTCTCCCCCGACAAGACGCCCGGCAGTGCCAGCTCTCTGTACCAGCTCTCTCTACCAGTTCCCTCTGCTAGCTCTCTACCAGCTCTCTCTACCAGCTCTCTCTACCAGCTCTCTCTACCAGCTCTCATTACCGGTTCTCTCTGTCAGCCCTGTAGGCCGAGACGGCCTGCTCTCTGGCAGACAGCTCCTGGCAGAGCGCTTCGGCAAACGCCTTCACCCGCCGGGGTTGGTCGCGAGCGGGAGGAAACATCAGCTGCAAGGGCTTGGGCGGCGCCGCCACGTCCTCGAGCAGTGGCACCAGCCGTCCCTGTTCAAGGTCTTCCTGGACGTCCAGCTCGGACTTGAGGCAGATGCCATGACCTTCCACCGCCCACTGGCGCACCAGTGAGCCGTCGTTGGCGATCCGATTGCCCTTTACCGTCACCTGCTGCGGTGCGTCCTCAGGCCCAAAGCTCCAGACGTTGTCCAGCGCCGCACCAAAACGCATCACCAGGCAGTTGTGCTGTGCGAGTTCCGTGGGAGTGCCAGGAACGCCATGGCGCTCCAGGTAGGTAGGGGCGGCACAGACGATCCGGCGAAACGATCCGAGCTGGCGAATGCGCAGGCTGCTGTCCAGCACTTGCCCGAACCGAACCGCCAGATCGAAGCCCTGACCGACGATATCGGTGAAACCGTCCGACAGCGACAGTTCGAGCGATACGTCCGGGTTTTCGCGGGCAAAGTTCGCCATCACCTGGGACACCACCCCGCGGCCCAGGTCGATGGGCACGCTGATGCGAATCGGCCCGGACAGGGTCTGGGCGCCATGACGAATGCGAGATTCCAGCTCCTCAAGCTCTGCCAGCACCTGCTTGGCGCCCTCGACCAGGGTACGGCCTTCTTCGGTGAGGCTGATGGAGCGGGTCGTGCGATTGATCAGCACCACGCCGAAGTACTGCTCCAGCGACGCCAGGCGCTCGGACACGGTGGTACTGGAAAGCCCCGTCTCTCTGGCCGCCGCCACCAGGCTGCCCTTTTCCACGATGGTCAGAAAGAGGCGCATGTTGTGAACGAGCATTATTCGGATTCTCCGGATTTATTTTTCGAATATAGGCGGTTTATCCCCCCAACCCCAGCCGATACCGTTCATCGCCTCACTGCTGGGCCGGTAACCATGCTCCTCCCTGCGGTGCCTTGAACGAGGCTTCGGTTGCCGACCCTCGCATTCCGAAGATCCGGCCCCTGCCGTCCATCCAGCGTCTTTTCAGGAGTGACCCCATGCGCTTATCTGCTCTTCCTTTGCTTGCCACCGGCGTCGCGATGGCAACGCTCTCGATCGCCGGCCCGGCCAGCGCCGCCACCGAGGTGGTGCTGCGCTCGGAGGTGACGCCACAGCCGCTGAACCCTGCCAGAGGCGACGCCAGTCCCCAGGCCAGCGTGCTGTGGGGCGACATCACCAAAGATGTGCCCAGTGGCGCCATCATCGAGTTCAAGGAAGGCTTTGCCTCGCCCCCACATATTCACAACATCACCTACCGTGCGGTCGTCATCGAGGGTGCCGTGCACAATGATGACCCGGATGCCGCCACCATGTGGATGGGTCCGGGGTCGTTCTGGACACAGCCGGCTGGCGAGGACCACATTACCTCCGCCATCGCCGAAGAAGGCGCCACCATCTTTCTGGAAATTCTGAAGGGCCCCTACCTGGTCCAGCCCTCGGACCAGGCCTTCGACAATGGCGAGAAGCCCGTCAACCTGGAAGCCGGCAATATGGTCTGGCTAGATGCCGATGCCATCAACTGGCTCGAGGTACCCGGCCAGTCGCAGGAAAATGGCGCCGAAGTGGCCTTTCTCTGGGGAAGCACCGCGCCCGGAGAAGCCAACGGCTCCCTGCTGAAGATCCCGGCAGGAGCCTCGGGGACCATCAGCGGGGACGGTGATACCTTGCGCGCGGTTGTCATCCAGGGCGACGCCGAATTGAGCGGGGCCGATTTTCAGGGCTCGTCACCGCTTCCCTCTGGCAGCTATTTCAGCGCGAATGACGACTCGGCTCCGCTCTTGACCTGCACCTCGGACGCCGAATGCCTGTTCTACGTGCGCACGGATGGCAGCTTCGACTTCGCGTCGCGCTGACCTGCTGACGCCTCGCGTTCGCCATGCCCCCGGCCTCCCGGCCTCCTGGAAAAACTCGTGCGGCCTCGATACCGCGCCTCAGCCCTCCCGGGCCGCTCGGTGCTGCCGCCCGGCCCGGCCGGGGGGCGCTGCGCATGGTGAAGGCATCGCCGAGGCAGGGTAAGGCATCGCCGGAGCACCACCGCGACGCGGCCCTTTCAAGCCCTGGCTTAGGCCCTGCAGCGAACCGCGCTATCTGCGGCGTGGCGCTTGCCTTAAGCTGGTGCCGGGGCCATCAACGTCACCGGGAGCCTAGTGAATGGACACAGATGGACTACGCCTGTTTGTACTGGCGGCCGAGACGCTGAATATCAGCGCAGCGGGACGCCAGCTCGGCATCGCGCCGGCGGTCGCCAGCGCTCGACTATCCAAGCTGGAACATCAGGTCGGTGCCGACCTGCTGCATCGCTCAACCCGCAAGGTATCGTTGTCCCAGGAGGGCGCGGCCTTTCTTCCCTTCGCCAAGGAGATGCTGGCCCAGGAGGACGCCGGGCTCGCCGCCCTCGGCAAGGACAGCGAAGAGGCGACCGGGCGCCTGCGATTCGCCGCCTCCAGCACCTTCGCCCAGCTCTATGTCGCACCGATTCTGCCGGAATTTCTCGAACGCTATCCCAGCGTCAGCCTGGAGTTGCGACTATCGGATACCCAGACCAACCTGATCGAGGGTGGGTTTGACCTGGCCTTGCGCAACTATCCGATCGAGGACAGCAACCTCAAGGCGCGCAAGCTGGCCGACGACAAGCGCGTACTGTGTGCCTCCCCCGACTACCTGAACCGCCACGGAGTGCCCAGGACGCCGCGGGACCTGCAAAGCCATCGGCTGGTGGCCTTTCAGGGTGGCACGCCGCGGGCGTTATCAAAGAACGGGATGCGCACCCCTCACACCTTTCCCCCGGCCGGGGCCAAGCCCCGCGTGACTTGCGACGATGGCGCCAGCATGAGGGTGGCCGCGGTGGCGGGCACCGGCATCACCATGCATGCGCTCTGGAGCATCCACAAGGACCTGGAACAGGGAACGCTGGTCAGGGTTCTGCCCGACCACGAGGTCGACGATCATTCCGCCATCTGGCTGGTTTACCCGAAAGCCAACGTGCTGACCGCCAAGGTGCGGGTGTTCATCGACTTCCTGCTGGAGAAGATCGGCACACCACCGACCTGGGACAGGCACTGACAGCACTACGCTCTACTAAGCCCTACTACGCCGTAGCCGGCGCGCACTGTCAGCGATTTCCATAAACTGATTCCCGGGTCATGGCGTTTTTTTCCAAGGCGGCATCGGCAATCCTGTAGGCATTGATCCACACCCCCTACAGGAGACCGACAATGTCCACCTCATCGATGTCCGCCATGGTCCTCAACCGCTACGGCGAGGACGCGCCGTTCGAATCCGCCACCCTGTCTCGCCCCCAGGTCAGCGCCGGTCAGGTGGTGGTGCGTATCGCCGCCACCAGCGTCAACACCATCGACACCATGATCCGTCAGCTGGGCCAGGAGGAGCTGCCGATCGCACCGGATCTGCCCGCCGTGCTCGGCATGGACTTTGCCGGCACCATCGAGGAAGTCGGCGAAGGCGTGACCGGCTTCGCCCCGGGCGATGAGGTCTACGGCTGCGCCGGCGGGCTCACCGACCTGCAGGGCAGTCTGGCCGAGTACATGCTCGCCGACGCCCGACTGATCGCGCACAAACCGCGTTCCCTGTCGATGCGTGACGCCGCGGCCCTGCCGCTGGTCGCCATCACCGCCTACGAGGGCCTGACCCGCGCAGGCGCAGGAACCGGCGATAAAGTACTGGTGCATGGCGGTGCCGGTGGCGTCGGCCATGTGGCGGTGCAGCTTGCCCGCCATCTGGGGTGTGAGGTCTACGCCACCGGTTCGGGAGAGCATCAGCGCGAACTGATCGAAGGCTTCGGTACCACCGCCATCGACTTCAAGACCCAGAGCGTCGATGACTACGTCAACCAGCACACCGATGGTGCCGGCTTCGACGTCATCTTCGACAGCGTCGGCGGCCCCAACCTGATCAACTCCTTCAATGCGGTCAAGGTCAACGGCCAGGTGGCGACGACCATGTCGCTGGCCGAACTGGACATGACGCCGGCGCACTTCAAGGGCGCCTCGCTGCACGTGATCTTCATGCTGATTCCGATGATCCACAACGTCGGTCGGGAAGTGCACGGCACCATCCTGTCGACGCTCGCCGAGATCATCGATTCGGGGGCACTGACGCCGCTGGTGGACGACAATCGCTTCGCCCTGGCCGACGTCGGCAAGGCCTACGCCCACCTCACCTCGGGCAAGGCCGTCGGCAAGGTGGTCGTGGAGGTCGAGGGCTGATCAGGAAAACCAGCGCTTCAAGGTGGCGCTGGCCCTGTCCTTGTGCTCGTCCTTGACGTAGGCCGCCACGGTCATCAGCGCCACCGCCAGCATGCACATGTCGTCGGTGTAGCCGACCAGCGGGGTCAGATCCGGCAGGGCGTCCAGCGGTGAGATGAAGTAGCCGAGCGCACCGTAGATGGTGGTCTTGGCCCACACGGGGGTGTCCTTGTCCCGGGCGGCGTAATAGAGCGTCAGCGCCCGGGACAGGGTGACCTCGCCGGCGGCCTTGGCGTAGCGCCCGACCTTGGCCCAGAAGCGCTCGTCGGAATAGTGGCCCTGGTGCTCTTCGATCGGCTCTCCGGCCAGGATGACCTGCTGGGTTGTCTCGTCTTTCATTGTTTCCTCCCGTTGCGCCGTGGCATCGCCCGCTGCCCCTCCCTGAGCCGGCCCCAGTCGGCGATACCATTATCGGCGATACCTTTATCGCCGATACCTTTATCGCCGATACCATTGTCCTAGTGAAGCAGGACTCACGGTGTCGGTTCAATGGTGTCGCCCTGCCCCGTGCCTGCGCCAGCATCATCGGATGTTTCGTGTCGATTGTTGCCGCAAACGAAAAAGTGATTCCGCCGCGAGCCTCTTTTTCCCGCCCCTGACGGCGCCACACTCCATTACAACGATTAGGGCTTGTCTGAAAAGTGCCTGCGCTCGGTAATACGGCGTTAAAAATCGGATCAAAATGCTCATTTACACCCCGTAAACTGCGCTTTCTCACCGATTTTTGCCTTGTCTAACCTTCGCTCGTCGACTTTTCGGACAGCGCCTAGCGTTCTATCGAACTGATACGCCTCCCCTCGAGGCAGGAGCCAAGATGAGCTTGCAACGACTGACCAGTGGCCCCTTGACCCTGGGTCTGGAGCTGGCGCTGGACAATGACTGGAGCCCCGCCGGTGAAGCCGCCCGCCTGCGCGATGGTCGCGCCTTCGGCGTCCCCGATCTGAGCGAACACCTTAACCGTGTCCAGCTGGCCGATCGGCTCGGCTTTCGTGCGCTGTGGCTGCGCGATGTACCGCTCTACGACCCGCACTTTGGCGATGCCGGTCAGGTGTTCGAGATGTTCACCTACCTGGGCTATCTGGCGGCGTCCACGCAGCGTGCACTGTTGGGCACCGCCGCTGCGGTGCTGCCGCTGCGCATGCCCTGGCTGGTCAGAAAGGCCGCCGCCAGCGTACAACAGCTCAGCGGTGACCGGCTGCTGCTGGGTGTCGCCAGCGGTGACCGTCCGGTGGAATATCCGCTGTTCGGAATACCCTTCGAGCAGCGCGGTGAGGCCTTCCGCGACGCCGTCGCGGTGCTGAGGGGCGATCAGGATGCGCGGCTGGACGCCGGCCAGGCGCTGCTGCCGATGGCGACGCCACCGCCCCTGCTGGTGGCCGGTCTGGCCCAGCAGCGCCCGGACTGGGTCGGCCAGCACATGGATGCCTGGCTGGCCTACCCCGGCACGCCGGAGGACCACCGCCGTCGGGTCGGCCTGTGGCGCGAGGTGGCCGGCGACAAGCCCTACGTCAGCTTCCTGCACCTGGACCTGGCCGAGCGCGCGGACGAACCGCCTCGCCGCCACCGCTTCGGGCTGAGGGTCGGCAGCCAGGGATTGATCGCCGAGCTCGAGGCCATGCAGGCCGCCGGCGTCAATCACATCGGCCTGAACCTGCGCCGCAACCAGGCGCCGGTGGAAGAGACCCTGCATCGCCTGGCCGAGGAAGTGTTGCCGGCCTTCGATGCTGGCTAGGCTCACCGTGCAGCGACGTGCGAATAACAGCCGGCTCGTCACCCTGGCCACTCTCAGGACGCCAGACCCATCCCTCCAGCGCCCTTGCCGTACATCTCGGCAAAGCCGGGGATGCGTGCCTCCCACTGGGGTGGCGAGCCGACCATCTCGCGCAGAATCTCGATAAAGCGCCGGGTACGCAGCGGCATCTCGCGGTGGGGATAGAGCAGCGTGATGACGCCGAACTCCGGCAGTGCCAGGTCGGTCATCAGCGGCACGATACGTCCGTCGCTGACTTCGTTGTACATGGCGAAGGCCGGCAGTACCCCGATACCCATGCCTTCCATCACCCCGCGCTTGATCACCTCGGCCTCGCTGGTGCGCACCTGGCTATTGAGCGGCAGCTTCTGCTCCCGCCCCTGGTCATCCAGGTAAGGCAGATAGTCGAGCTGGAACTGCTGTGAGCTGAAGGTCAACGCCGGCAGCCGGGCCAGGGTGGCGAGATCTCGTGGCTCGCCATGACGCTCGATAAAGGCGGGACTGGCGCCGATCAACAGATGATTGGGCGCCAGTGGCGAGGCCACCAGATTGGAATCCTTCAGGTCGCCGACCCGCAGCACCAGGTCGTAGCCTTCACCGATCACGTCGACCCGACGCTCTTCCAACTGCAGGTCCACCTGCACATCGGGATAGTGCTGACGAAAGCGTCTCATGGCCTCGAAGCCCAGGCAGCGGCCGAGGATGCCCGGGGCGCTCACCTTGAGCCGTCCGCTCGGCATCTGCTGCAGGTTCTCCGCCAGCGCCTGGGTGTGGTACATCCAGTCACGCAGCTCACGCCCCTGCTGCACCATGGCCTGCCCCGCCTGGGTCAGTGACAGCGAGCGCGTCGAGCGATTGAGCAGGCGCACCCCCAGCTCCTGCTCGAGGCGCGCGATATGCTTGGACACCACCGAGCGATCCAATTCGCGGCGCTTGGCGGCCTCGGAAAAGCTGCCAAGCTCGGCCACATCGACCAGCAGCAGCAGACGACTCGGTTGGTCCATGAAGGTCTCCACAGAAGGTACAAGCGCACAGATGCGTGCATATTTGGCATCAATAATGTGCGACCAACCGGTCTAATACAAGCCTCGATCGAGGATTACACTGGCGAACCTTTTGCTCAGGAGTCGCCAGATGTCCGACCAACGCCCCCCGTGCGACCCCCAGGTGGTGTCGCCTGCCCCCTCCCCTGCGCTTGCCGTATCGCCACCGCAGTCTGACGACCAGCCTGCTCGAGGGGGTGCCGATAGCGCTGGCCGCACTGGACATCGCAAGGCGAGTCGCACGGCACGTCGTACAGCACCGCGTAAGACACCTCGTGCAATACGTCGCCTGGCCCGTGGCCTGGGGCTCGCCGCCCTGGCGCTGTTGCTGGCAGCCTGCCAACCCGGCGAAGGTCAGGGAGGACAGGGTGACGCTGCCGATGGCGCGGGCTCTGCGCCCGCGCCTCGGGTCGAGGTGGTCCAGGCGGTGCGTCAGCCGGTCTCGAACTGGTATCGCTACACCACCCGCCTCGAGGCTCCCGAGCGTGTCACCTTGCGCCCCCGGGTCACCGGTCAGGTCGCCGAGATCCTGTTCGAGGAAGGCTCCCTGGTCGAACAGGGCCAACCGCTGGTTCGCCTGGACCTGGCGCCCTTCGAGGCGCGGGTGCGTGAGCTGGAGGCGGGACTTGCCAGGGGCCGGGCCGAACTGGCCCGCGCCAACGGTGAGGCCAACCGTGCCAATCAGCTGGTCGGGCGCAACCTGATGGCCCGCGAGGAAGCCGAGGCCCGGCGCGCCAGTGCCCAGGCCCAGAATGCCGAGGTCGCCTCGCTGCAGGCACAGCTCGACAGTGCTCGTCTCGATCTGGCCCACGCCGAGGTCAGCGCACCGATCAGCGGTCGCGTCTCCCGCGCCGACCTGACGGTGGGCAACGTGGTCAGCGCCGGCCAGAGCGTTTTGACCACTATCGTCAGCACCGACCAGGTCGACGCCTACTTCGATATCGACGAGCGCAGCTGGAACCGCGACTTTGCCGAGATCACCGCCGATCAGGGCTGGCCGGTAGAACTGCAGCTGGCCGGCCAGGACGACTTCGCCTACCAGGGCGAGCTCGACTTTATCGACAACCGGGTCGATGAGGCGACCGGCACCCTGAGGGTGCGAGCTCGCTTCGACGCCGGGCATCCCTCGCTGCGCCCCGGCGCCTTCGCCCGGGTGCGGATCGCTGCCGCCCGCCATCGCGATGGGGTGCTGGTGCCCGACCGCGCCATTGGCACCGACCTCGACGCCAACTTTGTACTGGTCGCCGACGAACAGGGCAAACTCGCCTACCGCAAGGTCACCACCGGCGCCCGCTTCGGGGCCTGGCGCGAGATCAGCGAAGGGCTCGAGGGCGGTGAGTCCGTGGTCGCCGCCGGTCCTTCGAAGTTCGGCCCCGGCATGGCGATCTCTCCTGCGCTGGTCGACGGCCCCGACCGCGCCCCGCTGGAGCAACTGCGAGAGCGTACCCGTCGCCTGGCCGAACGCCTCGACGCCAAGCACCTCGATCAGGAGCCTGCGCGCACATGAACCTGTCGAACTTCTTTATCCGACGCCCGGTGTTCGCTGCGGTGCTGTCGATCCTGATCGTGGTGGCCGGAAGCCTGGCGCTGTTCAAGTTGCCGGTCTCTGAGTATCCCGAGGTGGTGCCACCCACCGTGGTGGTCAAGGCCAACTACCCCGGCGCCAATCCAGAGGTTATCGCCAAGACCGTGGCGACCCCGCTGGAGCAGGAGATCACCGGGGTCGAGGGCATGCTGTACATGGACTCCCAGTCCACCGCCGACGGCAACCTGACGCTGACCGTGACCTTCGCCCTCGGCACCGATCTGGACCAGGCCCAGGTCAACGTCCAGAACCGAGTGGCCCGCGCCACGCCTCGCCTGCCCCAGGAGGTCCAGGCGCTTGGGGTGACCACCGAGAAGTCGTCGCCCAACCTGACCATGGTGGTCCACCTGACCTCACCGGATGGGCGCTACGACCAGCTATGGCTGTCGAACTTCGCGCGGCTGAACCTGCAGGACGACATCGCACGCCTCGAGGGTGTGGGTGACGTCGGCCTGTTCGGGGCCGGCGAGTACGCCATGCGGGTGTGGCTAGACCCGGACGCCATCGCCTCCCGGGGCCTCGGCGCCAGCGACGTGGTGGCGGCGCTGCGTGAGCAGAACCAGCAGGTCGCCGCCGGCAGCCTGGGCGCCCAGCCGGCCCCGCGCGAAAGCCAGTTCCAGCGTCTGCTCAACGTCAAGGGACGGTTGTCCTCGCCTGAAGAATTTCGCCAGATCGTGATCCGGGTGGACGACGACGGCCGCATCACTCGTCTGGGCGACGTCGCCCGGGTGGAGCTCGGCGCCGACCAGTACGCCCTGCGCGCCCAGCTCGACGGCAAGGACGCGGTGGCCTTGCCGGTGTTCCAGCGTCCGGGCTCCAACGCCATCGCTCTGTCCGACGGCGTGCGCAACTATATGGCCGAGGCCGCCAAGTCCTTCCCCGACGGCGTCGACTACGACATCGTCTACGACCCCACCGTGTTCGTGCGGGGCTCCATCGAGGCGGTGGTGCATACGCTGCTGGAGGCGGTGCTGCTGGTGGTGGTCGTGGTGGTGCTGTTCCTGCAGACCTGGCGAGCATCGCTGATTCCGCTGATCGCGGTGCCGGTCTCGCTGATCGGCACCTTCGCGGTGATGCAGCTGATCGGTGTGTCGATCAATACGCTGTCGCTGTTCGGCCTGGTGCTGGCCATCGGCATCGTGGTGGACGACGCCATCGTGGTGGTGGAGAACGTCGAGCGCAATATCGAACTCGGCCATTCGCCTTATGAAGCCACCCGCATCGCCATGAGCGAGGTCACCGGGCCGATCATCGCCATCGCCCTGGTGCTGACCGCAGTATTCGTGCCGACCGCCTTCATCAGCGGTCTGACCGGCCAGTTCTACCAGCAGTTCGCGCTGACCATCACCATCTCGACGCTGATCTCGGCGTTCAACTCGCTGACCCTGTCACCGGCGCTGTCGGCGCTGTTGCTCAAGCCCCACGGGGCGAAGCCCGACTGGCTGACCCGGCTGATCGACGCCGTGTTCGGCCGCTGGCTGTTCAGCCCCTTCAACCGCGCCTTCGCTGCCATGTCGCGGGGCTACACCGGGCTGATTCGTCGCCTGCTGCGCTTCGGGCTGATCGTCGGTCTCGGCTACCTGGCGCTGCTGGGACTCACCGGCAAGCTGTTTCAGGAGGTCCCCGGCGGCTTCATTCCGTCCCAGGACAAGCAGTACCTGGTGGCCATGGCCCAGTTGCCCGACGCCGCGAGCCTCGAGCGCACCAGCGAGGTGCTCGCCGAGATGCAGGAGATCGCCCTGGCAACGCCGGGGGTAGCCAACACCGTGGCCTTCCCCGGTCTTTCGGTGAATGGCTTCGTCAATGCCTCCAACTCGGGCATCGTCTTTACCCCGCTTGCGCCCTTCGACGAGCGCCAGTCGCCGGAGCTTTCGGCCGGCGCCATCGCCGCCCGCCTCAATGCCCAGTTCGCCCAGATCGACGAGGCCTACGTGGCGGTGTTCCCGCCTCCGCCGATCCTTGGCCTCGGCACCACCGGGGGTTTCAAGCTGCAGCTGCAGGACCGCGGCAACGTCGGCTTCGACGGGCTGTTCGAGGCGACCCAGGCGGTGGTCGGCGCCGCCAATCAGGACCCGCGGCTGGCCGGTGTCTACTCGAGCTATCGCATCCAGGTGCCGCAGTACGACGTGGAGGTGGACCGCGAGCAGGCGCTGGTGATGAATGTCTCGCTGGATGCGGTGTTCGACACCCTGCAGATCTACCTGGGGTCGCTCTACGTCAACGACATCAACCGCTTCGGCCGGACCTATCAGGTACGCGCCCAGGCCGACGCCGAATACCGCCTGGACGCCGAGGCCATCCGCCAGCTCAAGGTGCGCAGCAACGACGGCCGGATGATTCCGCTGGGCAGCTTCGTCGAGATCAGCCCGACCACCGGGCCGGACCGGGTCATGCACTACAACACCTTCGTCAGCGCCGACATCAACGGCTCGCCGGCGCCGGGCATGTCCAGTGACCAGGCCAAGCAGGCGATAGAGGAAGTGCTGGCCACCACCCTGCCGGCCGGCGTGGCCTACGAGTGGACCGAGGTCACCTACCAGCAGGTGCTGGCGGGCAACACCATGATCTACGTCTTCCCGCTGGTGGTGCTGCTGGTGTTCCTGGTGCTGGCGGCCCAGTACGAGAGCTGGTCGCTACCGTTCTCGATCATCCTGATCGTGCCGATGACGCTGCTGTCGGCCATGGCCGGTGTGTGGCTGACCGGCGGCGACAACAACATCTTCACCCGCATCGGCTTGATCGTGCTGGTGGCGCTGGCCTGCAAGAACGCCATCCTGCTGGTGGAGTTCGCCCGCGAGCAGCAGAGCCAGGGACAGTCGCGACTGGACGCCGTGCTGACCGCCTGCCGCCTGCGCCTGCGGCCGATCCTGATGACCTCGGTGGCCTTCACCGCGGGCGTCATCCCGCTGATGCTGGCCTCAGGTGCGGGTAGCGAAATGCGTCAGGCGATGGGCGTGGCGGTGTTCTACGGGATGATCGGGGTGACCCTGTTCGGGCTCTTGCTGACCCCGCTGTTCTATGTGGGCGTGCGTCGCCTGGTGGAACGTCGCCGGCCACGCTCAGGCGATAGCGATACCGCGTCACCCGAGGCGACATCACCCTCCGCCTCCTGAGGCCCTGTCCGCTGCCGAGTCTGGCGTTGCACCAACGTCGGACTCGGCAGGCGGCCCACCATTGGCGGACGTGCATCAGCGGCGCGTCATCCTTCCGGCAAGTCGTGTCTCGATCAGGGCAGGTGCGCTTCGATCAGAACAGGCGCGCCGCTATCAGGAACGCCGCAGCGCTTCGATCGAGCGGGCCATATCGTCGGCCAGGGCGTGCACCGCCTGGCTGTCGACCTCGCGCTGGGCGTAGGCGCGAAGGCCCATCACCTCGGCCTGCAGCCGCCGCCCCAGGCGTACCGGGTCGGCACTCGGTTCAAGCTCGCCGGCGTCCTTGGCGGCGCAAAACTGATCGACGAAGCAGGCTTCCATGGCCTCGAGCAGGGCCTCGGCCTTGCCCAGCGCCGCCTGCTCTCGCTCGCCCAGCTCCAGCAGGCTCTTCACCAGCATGCAGGCCCGGCTGGGCAATTCCTGGTCGCGCAGACAGCCCAGCTTGCGCAGGTAGGCGGCCAGCCCCGACAAGGGCGAGTCGTACTCGGCCAGGGTACGCTCGAGCTCGACCAGCCCGAGCCGGGCATAGCGTTCCAGCGCCTCCTGAAACAACGCATCCTTGCTGCCGAAGGCGGCATAGATGCTGCCCGGCCGCATATCGAGGGTGCGTTCCAGGTCCTTGAGCGAAGTAGCGTGGAACCCCTTCTGCCAGAACAGGTGCAGGGCACGTTCCAGCGAATCCTGACGGTTATGTAGTGTCGCGCGCGGCATGGATGGGTCCGGTGTCGTGGCCGGTACGGCCTTCAGAAAATTGAGCAACTGCTCAAATTTTAACTTGAGTGATCGCTCAGGTATAGCTAGAGTATGCCCGAACGGCTTTCAGCAGCGTCTGCTGCGGCCAATTTTGAGCAATCGCTCAAAAAAAATCGGAATCAATGGCGCGTGCAACGCACTGGGTATGCAACGCACCAGTCTGCAACGGCCTGCGGCTTTGACCCAGGCGCCATCACACAGGAGAACCCGATGACCGACTTTAGCCTCCACGACAAGCAAAGCGCCCCCGAACAGAGCCAGGCACTGCTCGACAACTCGGTCAACGCCTTCGGCATGATCCCCAACCTGCACGCGGTCATGGCCGAGGCGCCGGGCCTGCTGGAAGGCTACCAGCGCCTGCACCAGCTGTTTCTGGATTCCTCCTTCGATGCCGAGGAAACCACCGTGGTGTGGCAGACCATCAACGTCGAGCACAACTGCCACTACTGCGTGCCGGCCCACACCGCCATCGCCAAGCAGATGGACGTGGATGACACCGTCTCCGACGCGCTGCGCAACGAGGACCCGCTGCCCAACGAGCGCCTCGAAGCGCTGCGTACCTTCACCCTGTCTGTCGTGCGCGAACGTGGCAATGTCGATGACGACGCCGTGCAGGCCTTCCTCGACGCCGGCTACACTAAGCGCCAGGTGCTCGAAGTGATCCTGGCGCTGTCCCAGAAGGTCATGAGCAACTACACCAACCACCTGGCCAACACCCCGGTGGACGAACCCTTCGCCAAGTTCAACTGGAACAAGGCCGAGTAAAGACCACCCTATCGACAGGACGCTACTGTGGCGTCCTGTCGTGGTGACTGGTCGTGGTGACTGGCCGAGGCCACCGAAGGCCCCGTCGGTCGCGACGGACTCGATCAAGGAGACGCCATGACTGCCCCAGAACGCCCCGACGTGCTGGTCTTCGACGTCAACGAGACGTTGCTCGACCTGACCCACCTTGAGCCGCTGTTCGATCGGCTGTTCGGCGACCCTGCGATGCTGCGCGAATGGTTCGCCCAGCTGATTCTCTACTCCCAGTCGATGACCCTCTCGGGACTCTATACGCCCTTCGGTCAGCTCGGCGCTGGCGCCCTGCGCATGACCGCCGACATCCACGGGGTCACCCTCGAGCAGAACGATCTCGACGAACTCGGTGAGCGCATCGGCTCCATGCCGGCGCATCCCGATGTGGCCCCGGCACTCGAGCGGCTTCGCCAGGCCGGCTTTCGCCTGGTCACCCTGACCAACTCGGCGCCGGGCGCTGGCCCCACGCCGCTGGAAAAGGCAGGACTGGCCGAGTATTTCGAGCGCTCGTTCAGCGTCGACCAGGTCAAAAAGTTCAAGCCCGCGCCGGACACCTACGCCCAGGTCGCCGAGGCCATGCAGACACCGCCATCGAGACTGTGCCTGATTGCCTGCCACCTGTGGGACACCATCGGCGCCCAGGCCGCTGGCTGGCAGGGCGCGCTGGTGCTCCGACCCTACAACGCCATGTTGCCGGCAGACGGCGTCCCGGTCCCGGACTACAGCGTCGACGATATCGGCAAGTTGGCGGATCGCTTGATTGGTTCCTGATCAAGCAGCTCCGCTACTTGATTCGGCGGCCAGTCCCGCAGGCCGGGCCTGGTACTGCCTCCCGAAGACACCTTGCGAAATCACATTCTTTGCTCTAACATGCGCAGCCTCTCGACGCCGCATCCCCTGCGGCATCTGCGCGCCCGTAGCTCAGCTGGATAGAGTACCTGACTACGAATCAGGTGGTCGGAGGTTCGAATCCTCCCGGGCGCGCCATCGATTGTCTTTCCTGTATCTTGTCTGTCTTTTCTTTCTGGCCTTTCTGTCTGGCTTTTCTGTCTAGCCTTTCTATCTGACCTTTCGTTCGACGCCCTTCCGATCTTTGTACCGACGTCGACCGCGTCATCAAAACACTTTTTTACAAAAATACGACAATCCGGCAACTCCTTGTATTTGGCGCGAAACGTCCGCCAACATCGGACTTTCTCGCCGCAATGAGACGCTTTCTCGCCTTACCCTGATTATCCTCCCCCGCCTTACCTCTTCTGTTGCACTGAATCGTCAACAACTCCTCCTATACTCGAGCGATCGGGCTCCCTCGGAGCCTCTCATCGCGTCAAATCACTGGTCATCGTGGTACGTGACCGGGTCAGGGAGACAGACGGTGTTCGCATTCAATCCTTATCGCAACAGAGCGCAACGCTGGAGCGGCTATCTAGCGGCCAGCCTTATCATGACGATGTCCACGTCGGTGCTTGCCCAGGAGAATGACTCCCAGCAGCAGGACAACGGAAACTCGTCCAAACCCAACATCCTGGTGCTGTGGGGCGACGATATCGGGCAGTCCAATATTTGGTTCATCGCAGATTAGCGTGAAACGGGCAAGGCGCGTGAGGACAGGCAGGATAGAGAAACGGCGGTAAATCCGAGTAAGCTGATATTCGCCAAAACGTCAGCCTACGGACACCGCCGTTGCCATGG
>NZ_PYVV01000016.1:0-142049 GCF_003056325.1 Halomonas sp. BN3-1
TCAATACCAGGCCTAGAGAGACGTTGAACGCCAAGACGCCTCTGGAGGTATACGCGGAGGTTCTCCAGAAGTCAGTGCCCGGATCTCCGGCACTCCAATAGTGTTGCGCTTGTAGGTTGAGACCGCCCCTTCCCTGGTGGGTTATTGATTGGCTGCGACGCTGGCACCCTCAATTTTGCCAAGATCAAAGGGCTGCACACAGCCATGAAGTCAGGGCTGGTCGCCGCAGAAACGGTCTTCGAGGCCTTGAGCAAGGGGGATCCAGGGGGGAGTGAGCTTGCCGCGTTCGAGGACAAGTGGCAGGCCAGCTGGGCCTACGCTGAACTCGACAAGAGCCGTAACTTTGGTCCGGCGATTCATAAGTACGGCACGGTGGCAGGGGGGGCATACAACTTTCTTGACCAGCTTGTCGGTGGCAAGTTGCCGCGTGTTCACGATACCAGGCCGGACCATGCTCGCCTGTTGAAAGCTGAGGAGTGCGAGAAGATCGACTATCCCAGGCCGGACGGCGTGTTGTCCTTCGACAAGCTCTCCTCGGTGTTTTTATCAAATACCAACCATGAGGAGAACCAGCCTTGCCATCTTCGACTGAAGGATCCTGAACTACCGATCCGCGAGAACCTGCCCGATTTCGCGGAGCCGGCCCAGCGCTATTGTCCGGCGGGAGTCTATGAGGTGCTCGAAGATGCCGATGGGCAACCGCGGTTTCAGATCAATTTTCAGAACTGTGTTCACTGCAAGACGTGCGATATCAAGGATCCGGCTCAGAATATCACCTGGGTGGCACCTCAAGGTGGAGGGCCCAACTACCCGAATATGTAACTCAGCGGAGTCTCCGCATTGCAGGATGCGGGCTCTTTGGCCCGCGTAAGCCCGTATAGGCTCGTGTAAGCCCGTATAGTCCCGTGCAAAAGGATCCGTGCATTCACCGGCGTCCGCCAGGCGCTTTGCCGCCGCAGCCAGGGGCTCATGCTCTATGGCGCGGCGGTGTGTTTCCTGGCGTGTTTCCCGTCTTGGCGGGAGCAGCCGACAAACTCGCCGAGCGCGGGGCCGAAGTGCTGGTGCTGGCCTGCACCGAATTGTCGGAGATCGGTGGTGCGCTCGATGCCCCTGTTGCGGTGGTGGATAGGGTACTGATCTTGGCAGAGCAGGTGGTGCGGGCGGCGAGCGATCAGTAAGCAACGCAATGGGACGAGGGCGAGTGCTTCTCTCAGATGGCCATGTTGCCTGTCAATTTCAGCAAAGGTGGCCCGAAGGGTACGGCTTGACCCGGGCAGGGCCGTCATTTACGTTGCAAGTGCCAACTAAATTGCCAAAGACCCCATGCCTCTCCAAAGCGATAGCGACAATCAAAGCGATAGCAACAACCCTCGCGACCTCCCGAGCGGCGAGAACCTCGACCGGGATGCCCGAGCGCTCTATGACGCACTCAATCAGCTGATTCGGGTCCACCAGTTTCGAGATCGCGATCGCATCTGCGGCTATGACCTCTCGGTGGCCCAGTGCTATGCCCTGGAGACCCTGGTCCATCAAGGGCCGTTGCGCCTGCAGGGGCTGGCAAGCGAAATGTACCTGGACAAGAGCACGGCGAGTCGCGTGGTGGACGCCCTGGTGCGCAAGGGACATGTCGACCGGGTTGCCGATCCAGTAGATCGACGTGCCGCACTGATTCGCCCCACGGTGCAGGGAGAAGCGCTGTACCAGAAGATACGCGCCGACCTGATCGCTGAAGAGCGGGCGATGCTCGAAGGTCTCACCCCGGATATGCGTCAGGCGGCGCTGACCCTGATACGGCAGTTGACCCAGGCCGCGCAACGGCGCTGTGGTTCGGGGCCTGGGGCCCTGAGTGCTGTCGAGGACGAGACCTGAGTTTTTTTGCCTATATCGTTGATAGTGACAACTAAAGAATGGTACGTGGGCACTCCCGTAACAATGCCAGTCACTGAAGGAGCGATAGATGAATCAGACAAGCGGCAGGGTCGCGATTATCGGAGGCGGCCCCATGGGGCTCGCCGCCTGCGCCCATGCGCTAGCGCATGGACTCGATCCGGTAGTCATCGAAGCGGGTACGGGCGTCGGTGAACATCTGCGGCAGTGGGGGCATGTGCGAATGTTCACGCCCTGGGAATGCAACCTCGACGATCACGCTGCCGCACTGTTGAAGGCTTGGGGATGGCAGCCACCAGGCGGCAATGCTTGCCCGACCGGGCAGGAGCTTGTGGAGCACTATCTGGAGCCGCTGGCGAACCTGCCTGAGCTCCGAGACCGCGTGCGCCTGCAAAGTAGAGTTGTGGGCGTGAGTCGGTCCGGGATCGATGTGCTGAAGGACAAGGGGCGCTTCGAGGCGCAGTTCATCCTGAGGATCGAAGACCCCGATGGCGAGCGCGACCTTTTGGCCGATGCTGTCATAGATGCCTCCGGTACCTTCGGCCAGCCCAACTGGATGGGAGCCCACGGCATGCCCGCGCTGGGGGAAGCGCGACGGCCACAGCGAGTGACCTACGGTCTGCCGGCGGTGCTGAAGGAAGGGCGCGATCGCTACGCCAACCGGCGTGTGCTGGTGGTCGGCGCCGGGCATTCGGCCTTCAATCTACTCCGCGATCTGGCCGAGCTTGGCGAGGCAGCCCCGGATACCAGGGTGCTGTGGGCGATCCGTGGTGATTCACTGGCCAGGATGTTCTGCGGGTGCACCGACGATCCTCTCGAGGAACGTGGTCGGCTCGGGCTGGAGGTTCAGCGCCTGGTGAGCGATGGCAGGATCGAGGTCTATCCCGGGGTCAGGATCGAGCGACTTGAGGAGGGGGCCGATGGTCTGCTCATCCACGGGGAAGGTCAGAGCCTGCCGCCGGTAGACGAGGTCATCGTCGCTACCGGCTTCCGGCCGGATCTGTCGCTGTTGACCGAGCTTCGCCTCGAGCTGGATCCGGCCACCCAGAGTCCGGTTCGTCTGGCTCCGTTGATCGATCCCAACGTACACAGCTGTGGCTCGGTACCCTCCCACGGCGCCGAGGAGCTCCGCCATCCGGAGCAGGGGCTGTATATCCTGGGCATCAAGAGCTACGGCCGTGCCCCCACCTTCCTGTTGAGGACCGGTTACGAACAGGTGCGCTCGGTGGTGGCAACGCTGGCGGAAAGGGCGGCACGAGGTAGCCTCAGCCATTGATGGAAAGACGGTACCTGCAAGGATGGCGGGGCTAGGGCTTGTCTGAAAAGTGCCTGCGCTCGGTAATACGGGGTAAAAAATTGGATCAAAATGCTCATTTACACCCCGTAAACTGCGCTTTCTCACCGATTTTTGCCTTGTCTAACCTTCGCTCGTCGACTTTTCGGACAGCGCCTAGGGGGGCGTGCCCGAACGAATCAACCTGCCTGACATAGACGGCCCCCGGTAGGTGAGGCATCCCTTACCAGGGGTGCTTCTGTTCTGGCGACGTCGCCTCAGACGGTGGCGAGGGGCGACGGGCGTTCCAGGGTTAGCAGGGTGTCGTGGTCGCGCAGTCGATAGAGGGTGTAGCAGGCGGCCAGCATCGGCAGGGCGGCGAAGAACAGCATATGGCCGAAGGGATCGGTCACCATCGCCGGGATAGTCACCAGTGTCGAGACGCCGTGTACCAGCAGCACGCCACCATAGCTTATGCGCTTGAAGCTGCCGCTGACGAAGGCCAGGATCAGCACCAGTTCGAGCACACCTAGCGCCACCACGACGGCGGTGCCGACGCCGGTGATGCCGAAGTACTTGTCCATGATCCCGCTGCCCTGGCTTGGATTGATGAACTTGCTCAGGGTCCAGACCAGCAGTACCAGAAAGATGCCGATACGCATCGCCAGCAGCCCGCCCTTGAGGCCCGCCATCTCGTTTCCTTCAGTGTGCATCTGAGCTTCCTTGGTCGTCTTCTAGGGGATGGCGCTCGATGGGCGAGCGCCGTGGGAGGCTGTGTCGCATCTGAAAGCGGGACCTTACAACCAGAAGAAAACTTTTCGTGCGGGAGCAGGGAAGGGGCCAGGCCATGTGCCGAGCCACCGAAAACGGAGGGTCTCAGCCGGCGACGCCCCTGGTAGCTGCTCGGACGGGGCTTACTCGGATGGGGCTTACTCGGGCGGAGCTAGCTCGGACGGGGACTACTCGCGGGGGGCTACTTTGACCGGGCCTGCTCGGACGGGGCCTGTGGCGCGGCGCAGCCTTTGAGGTGGTCGACGAACTGGCGCACCTTGGCGAGCTCTCCCAGGTGCTCGGGATAGACCAGGTAGTAGGCGTTGGGACCGCGCAACAGGGTGGGCCAGGCGGGGACCAGGGCGCCGGCTTCCAGTTCATGGTCGATCATGAAGCGTGGAATCAGGGCAAGGCCGCCGCCGGCCATGACCGTGCGAATCAGCGTCTGAAAGGTTTCGAAGCGGATACCGTGGTAGCTGCGATCGGTGCGAATGCCCTGTTCGTCGAACCAGCGGTGCCACGCGTCGGGGCGGGTCGACAGGTGCAGCAGCCGGCAGTTGGCCAGATCGGCGGGGCTGACGATGCGCTGGCGCGCCAGATAGCCGGGTGCGCCGACCGCCATCACCTCTTCCTCGAACAGCTTGTGACATTCGAGGTTGGGCCAGCTGCCGTGGCCGTGGAAGATCGCTATGTCGATGCCTTCGTTTTCCAGATCGAAGGTCTCCACGCGGTCGGACAGGTGCAGGGTGATACCGGGGTGAGCCTCGAAGAAGGCCGGTAGCTGCAGCGACAGCCAGCGTGTGCCGAAGGTGGGAAGCGTGGCCACCTTGAGCACGTCACCGTGGCCGCTGTAGGTCATGATGGCGTTGGCCGACATCTCGAGGTGGGCCAGGATCTTGCGCACCTCGGTCAGGTACAGCGAGCCTTCCGGCGTCAGCACCAGGGTGCGCCTGAGTCGACGGAAGAGCTTGTGCTGCAGGTAGTCCTCGAGCTGGGCCACCTGCTTGCTGATGGCGCTCTGGGTGATGCTCAGCTCATCCGCAGCCCGGGTGAAACTCAGGTGCCGGGCAGCGGCTTCGAAACACTGAAGCGTGGTGGTCGAGGGGAGATGACGGGCCTTCATCGAACGCTGACTCCAGCGTAAAAAACGCCATTCTACCGCAGTCGAGGCACTACCGTTGAGGCCGATACCGTCTGCAGATATACGCCAGCAATGGCCGGGCAGATGTTTTTCAGGACATTGCCAGGGCACCGTTCGGGCACATCTACGCAGCGATCGACACTGGTTCCGGCATGGAGGTTCGGTAAAACTCACCGTCTTGATAGCTCGTAAAATACAAGAAGGATGGGAGGAATCTTCTTTCCATATCGCTTCTTTTTTCGACGCTTTATCGCAGCAGCTTTGCCTGAAGAGTCGGTGAAGCAATGATGGGGTCGGAAAGCGTAGAAACTGGGCTAGGCTGTTGTCTTTTCTTGTGCTGAAGTTCACAGGTGAGGGTGTTCTATGCCACTTTTTACGATCTCTGGGCTTGACTCGTCGGCCTCTGCCGAGCTCGCTGTCACCTCGCATGCGCTGGCGACCTACTCGCAGACAGACCGTGCGCTCGGGCTTCCCCTTGGACAGATGCTGGTGACCCTGGACAACATCGCAGGACCGGGGACCTTTTCAGCCAATCAGGTCACCTGTGGCCTATCGGGAGGCTGGCGAGAAGTCTCGGCCAGCGAACTGGGGTTGCCATCCTCTCTGGTGGACGTCGATGGCTACATCACGCTTCAGAGCCCCTTGCTCGGCAATGTCTCCCGTGGCCCCCAGCTCAAGGTCCTGGCCGAGCAGGACGCCCTGGGCAACATCAGCCGCGTCAGCGTGTCCTATGCCGGTACCAATGCCCCGGTAGATATCGTCGACTACTCCTTTCTGAATTCCGGCAAGGAGATCGCGAAGACCATGGCGCCCGTGCTGTCCGGGGTGGCGTCGTTCATGGACCAGCATGGGCTTGAGGGTGATGACGCCATCATTACCGGCTACAGCCTGGGCGGGGCGCTGGCCAATATCCAGGCGCGCTTCTCGGATCAGTTGGCGGGTGGGTTCTTCGCTGACAGTCACTATCTTGGCCATGCGTCACCGCTGATTTTCGAAGCCGACAATGTGCTCAATATCGGTTTCGAGAACGACGTCATCCATCGTTTCGTCGGTGACCACGAGGATCTGAAGTCGGCGCTCGAGGGCTTCGATGGCTTTCTGGAGAACAGCGATGAGAACTACTCAAGCTCCGTGGACAATCTGGTGCTGTTCGATGCTGTCTACAGCAAGTCGCCCTGGCTGTTGGCCAGTGATAGCGGGCTGAATCCCTTCGCCTGGGGCGCGCATCTCGGTGGCATCACGTCGGACGCGGTCGCGCGCATTGTCTCCTCATCGTTTTATGAGTTGATGAGTCAGGACAGCGTAGTGGTGGTGTCCTCGCTTGGTGCTGCTGGGCGCGCGATACACTGGGTGGGCGACGTCGACTCGCCGACATCCAATCACGCGGGCGAGCCGGCCTTTATTGTCGGCAGTGTCTTTGACGACCTGCTGCGTGACGGCACGTCCGATGATTACATCGAAGGCTTTGCCGGAGACGACCAGATCCGGGTCTCGACCGGCACCAACCAGGTCGAAGGGGGGCAGGGCACCGACACCCTGTTATTCGAGGGAGAGGCGGACGACTACGAGGTCTACCGGCTGGATGATGGGCGGATTGGCGTGTCCGGCAATGATTCCCTGACCCTGGCGAGCGGCATCGAGCGCATCGAGTTCGAGTACGGTGGCGGCTTTCGCGGTGCCGGTCCCGGCCTGCGCTACGTTATCGAAGACGATCGTCTGGAAGACGAGTTTCGATTCGATTGGTTCGATCGCGATATTACCTTCGTCGATGCACCTCAGGAAGGCCAAGGCGTCGAGTGGTCGAGGGAAGAGGTCTCGCTTGCCGATGCCGGCGATAGCGTCTTCTCGGCCGGGGCCCGTGATGACGCCCTTCACCTTGGTGACCTGTTCGATGACGAGGCTTCCTTCAGCGCTGAATCTTCTCGGGACTCGGGCGACGGCATCTTCGGCTGGCATGGTGGCGCCATGGCGCTGGCCGGACTCGAGGCTGCCGCCTCCTTTGTCGGATCGGCAGTGAGTGGGTATGTGGAACTGCCGGAGGCATGGCAGGCGATTTAAGATCTGCAACAGGGCGCGGCTGGGGCCTGAAAGCGATTCCTCAGACCGTCCGCGTCCGTTTTCAGGCCATGAAGACACATCGGCCTGCTCGACAGCCCCCACGGCAAGCCCCTTGCGGTAGTTGCCCGCCCCCTGCACGCCGATGGCCAGGCAACGGCGCTCGAACACCATCCCCAACCCGTGCACGCCCAATACCGTCCGGTCCCCCGGGCGTCGTTGTTTGTGGCTTCAACTTTAGATGCAACGCCAGGACGTGATCGGCTGCTGAGGATGCCGCCGTGATGTCGATCGGCTGGGCACACCATCGTGATGCTGGCGCGCTTCGGGCGGTGAGTACCGTATCGGGTTCTCACTTAGTGGGTTTTGATATTTTCAAAACTTATATCTGGATTGCGAATAACTGAATTGTACTGGTCTGTGGTCCCCATATTCTGAGGCATAACCAAGAAGGAGCCCCACCAAGGGTCGATTCCCCTCGGTGCAGATTAAAAAAATTTTATAAAGGGCCGATCCCCATGACCGCTATCGCTTCCCATCTCGTCGCTGGCCAGATCGGTGAACGTGCCTCTCCGGGCCATCAGCACGTCTGCCACCGTGCCTCCGGTGTGGCCAGTCGCCAGCTGACGCTGGCGCTCGATACAACAACACAGGAGACAAGTTGATGGCCAACACACCACTGGACGAACCAAAGAAAGGGCCTCTGGACGGCGTGACGGTACTGGACTTCTCGCGGGTGCTTGCAGGGCCCTACTGCACCATGGTCCTGGCGGACCTTGGCGCCCGCGTCATCAAGGTCGAGAAGATCGGCACCGGTGACGACACACGAGAATTCGGCCCCTTTGTCGAAAACGAAAGTGCCTACTTCAGTTGCTTCAACCGAAACAAGGAAAGCATCGTACTGGACATCAAGTCGCCGCGTGATCGCGAGTTGCTGGAGCGCCTGCTGGACGAGTCCGATGTGCTGGTGGAGAACTTCAGGCCCGGGGTCATGGAGCGTCTTGGCTATGGGCCGGAGCGTCTCGCCCAGACCCATCCTCACCTGATCTATTCCTCGATTTCAGGCTTCGGTCACACCGGCCCGTTCAGCGAGTTGCCAGGCTACGACATGGTGGTGCAGGCCATGGGCGGCGTGATGAGTCTGACCGGTTGGCCGGACGGTGAACCGGCCCGAGTCGGTACCAGCTTTGGCGACCTGAGCGCGGCCCTGTTTGCGGCGGTGGGCATCATCTCTTCGCTGTATAGCCGAACCAAGGACGCTCAGGGGACCCGTGTCGATATCGGCATGCTGGACTGCCAGGCGGCGATGATGGAAACGGCGCTGGCACGCTACGACATCGAAGGCGTCGTGCCGAATAGAACCGGTGATTGCCATCCGTCGCTGGCGCCCTTCGAAAGCTTCAAGGCCGAGGATGGCAAGCTGGTCATCGCCGCCGGCAACGACACCCTGTTTCTGCTGATGGCCGATGCCATCGGCGCCTCGCGACTGGCCTTCGATCCCCGGTTCATCACCAATGATCTTCGCTGCCAGAATCGCCCGGCGCTGGTGGAGGAGATGGAGCGCATCCTGACGACCAGGCCCGTGCAGCACTGGGTCGACCTGCTCAACGAGGAAGGCGTTCCCTGCTCGCCGATCAACACCATCGACAAACTGCTCGATCATCCCCAGTTGAAGGCGAGAAACATGATCCTCCAGGTCCAGGGAAGCGCCGGGAAGCCCTTCAGGACGGCGGGCAACCCGATAAAGATGACCGGCAGGGTGGACCTTGGCAGCGACACACCGCTGGTGGCGCCAGGCCTGGGACAACATCGACAGGCCATTCTCGATGAGTTGATGGCGCGTCACGGTTCCTATTGCCTGCCTTCCACGCCAGGGCAAGCCGGCAAGGCGCGGTCGGCCAAGGCCGGCGCGACATCCTCGGGGCAACGTCAAGGAGCCCAGAGCGATCAAGCAGCGATGGCCAGGCAAGACTCGCGCAAGGCGAGTGGCAGCGCCGCCACCCGGATAAAGGGTGGCCAGTCGGCCTCCGACAAACAGGGTCAAGAGCCCGCTCGAGATCTGGGCAAGCGGGTCGGAAAACCATAGTCGTCAGACGCGTTTTTTCATCAGATGTACGCCGCTTGGCGATACCGGGTCGTGAATATCCGGTGTGGCGCGGCGCTGTCAGGTCGCATCACGACCAGGCGAGATGACGGCCGCAGGTGGGAGCGTATCGAACCGATACTCAGCTGGTTTACGGGTAACGTCAGGAGACAAGAGATGAACAAGAAGGTCGAAGGACAAACACAGAATGTCGCCTCCGAGGCTTCGTTTGAGGCAGGTAACGGTGAGCCAGAGATGATCGTGGTGGAACGCCGCGAACGGGTCGGGCTGATCATCCTGAATCGCCCGAAAAGCTTGAACGCACTCAATCGCCAACTGGCGGAAGAAACGCTAGCGGTACTGCGCGAGCTGGACGCCGACCCCGGCATCGGTGCCATCGTGATTGCCGGCAACCCGAGAGCCTTTGCGGCCGGCGCCGATATCGAGGAGATGGCCGAGAAGTCGTTCACCGATTTCTACATGGATGACTTCCTGGCCCCCTGGGACGAGGTGCGCCAGATTTCCAAGCCCATCATCGCTGCGGTGGCCGGCTTTGCGCTGGGCGGCGGCTGCGAGCTGGCCCTGCTGTGCGACATGATCATCGCCTCAGACGATGCCCAGTTCGGGCAACCCGAGATCAAGCTGGGGATCCTGCCCGGCATCGGCGGTTCCCAGCGTCTGGCACGTTCGGTCGGCAAGGCGATGGCGATGGACCTGGTGCTGACCGGTCGCAACATCGGTGCCCAGGAGGCCAAGGAGATCGGGCTGGTGGCGCGAGTCGTGCCGAAGGATGAGCTGATGCAAAACGCCCTCGAGGCAGCGCACACCATCGCAGGCTACAACGCGCCAGCCGTCAAGATGGCCAAGCGAGCGGTCAACGCGGCCTTCGAGACCCCGCTGGCAGAAGGCCTGCGCCAGGAGCGTCTACTGTTCCAGGCGGCCTTTGCCACCGAGGGGCAGAAGGAAGGCATGAATGCCTTCGTCAAGAAGCGTGCGCCGGTCTTCCGCCATCGCTAGACGTCGGCCGAGCTCGCGACGAAAGACAACCAACAGCGTCGAATACAGAGCGTCAATCATTGACCGGGACAGGAGGGGTGGATGCCGTTTGTGACGATCAATCTAGTGAAAGGGAAGTCGAGAGACTACGTCAGGGCCGTGGCGGATCAGGTTAACGCCGCCGTCATCGATACCATGGGCTTCCCCGACGACGATCGCTATCAGGTGATCAATGAGTGCGAGCCGGAGAACCTGCAGTTGCAAAGGCGTGATTCGGATCGCGTCATGATGCACCTGGTGATGCGAAGTGGTCGCCCGGACGCCGACAAGAAGGCGTTCTACGCCAGGGTCGTCGAGTCACTTGCCGAAAACCCCGGCATCCCCCCGCATAACGTCATGATCACCATCACCGAGAACCAGGACATCGACTGGTCGTTCAGGGATGGTGTGGCGCAGTTCTGTGAAACCTGAAAACGGATGCACCGAGACGACCATGGCCCGCGAATAGCGGGCCATTTTTTAGGCGAATCAGAGGGCCTGCCCGGCTCGTTCGTCCACCGGTTCTCTTCCTTGATTTCTGAACTCTTTGCCAAGGCACTTCAGCAAAGCCCCTCATCAAACCCCTCGCCAAAGCCGCTTGCAAAGCCCTTCATCAAACCCCTCACCAAAGCCGCTTTCCCGGGAGTCGGGCTAGAGCGGTCGCCCATCCAGTGAATGTTCCATGATCGCAAGCGTCAGTGTGAAGTGATGCTGGGCGACGCTGAAGGCGTCGTCTGCGCGTCGCTCGAGGATGGCTTGGACCAGTTCACGATGTTCCCGTCTTGCCCTTGGCAATGATTCGGCGGGGTAGGGTTCGGAGCCGAATCCCAGAGTAGCGCGCGCCGTCAGTTGACGTGACTGGGCGACCAGATGGTGATTGTCGGCCATCGCCATGATGCAGTCGTGAAGGCGCTCATCGAGTTGGCGGGCGACGGAGGCGTCGTCGGTGTCGCAGAAGCGGTCCAGCAGCGCCTGCAATGTTTTGGCCTGGGCCTCGTCGTGACGCTCGGCGGCGGTTCTGGCCACCAGCCCCTCCACCAGACAGCGATAGTCGAAGAAGTCCCTGAGCTGGGGCAGCTCCTGTCCGAGGATACGCTGGGCGGTGTTGGGCGAGGCCTCGTCGACCCGTTTGAAGGTGACAAAGGTACCGCCATCACGACCACGGCGGGATTCGATCAGGCCAAGCTCGCCCACGATCTTCAAGGCGCCGCGGACGGTGACGCGACTGACCCCCTGGCGCTCCGCCAGGTCGCGCTCCGGCGGCAGGCGATCCCCGGGGGAGTAGGCGCCAATGGCGATCGCCGTCACGATCCGGTCCGCCAGCTCCTGGGTGGCCGAGCGGGCGCCGCCGGCGCCTGGCAGGTCGGTTCGAGACGGTTCAAGCATAGGGTTCTCTCCAAAAGGTATTGTCACAATACCTTTAAGTGTGATTTTCTAAAAATGAAGCGGCCAACGTCGCTGTGTCCGGCGCACTGTCGCAGGTCGCGAACCGCGTCCGGGTCTGCTGGCGGGTTCGAGTATACACGGCGCCGTCAGATTCTTGACCGGCCAAGGGAATGCACAGCAAGAGGCCGCCCAGTGTCGCCACGCAGGCAGCCTCGCCCCCGGTGGACGTCTTCGACCGCTCGATGGCGGGAGATCCCCGCCTTGCCAACTAGAACAAGAGGAAATCACCGATGAGTGACAATACCCTGGAGAGTCTGGGCTACACCCAGGAACTCTCACGAACGCTCAAGCTGAGAGATCTTGTGATCTACGGCCTGATCTTCATCGTGCCGATCGCTCCCTTCGGTATCTTCGGCCACGTCATGAGCGCCAGCGGTGGCATGATCGTCACCGCCTATGTCATCGGCCTTGTTGGGATGCTGTTTACCGCCATCTGCTACTCCCAGATGGCCAAGGAATTCCCGGTAGCAGGCTCGGTGTACTCCTACGTGTCCCGCGGGGCGGGCAGCTTTGCCGGCTTCGTCGCGGGCTGGATCATGCTGCTGGACTACATCCTGATTCCGGCGCTGCTGTACGTGGTGGGGGCGCTGGCGATTCACGACATCTTCCCGTCACTGTCACCGATCCTGCTGGTGGTGGCCTTCGTCGTATTCAACACCTACATCAATATTCGCGGCATCAGCTTCACCGCCGCCTTCAACCGCTGGATGCTGGTGGCCGAACTGCTGGTGCTGGCGGTGTTTCTGGTGGTGGGGGTGGTGGCCATCAGCAACAACGTCAACGGTGCCGTCTTCTCGATGGCCCCGGTCTACGATGCAGATGACTTCTCGCTGGGGCTGATCATCTCTGCGGTGCCGATCGCGGTGCTCAGTTTTCTCGGTTTCGATGGCATCTCCACCCTGGCGGAAGAGGCCAAGGGCGGTGGCAAGGCGGTCAGCAAGGCGATCTTCCTGGTGCTGTTGATCATCGGTGGCCTGTTCATCGCCCAGACCTGGGTGGCGGCGCTGATCCAGCCCGATCCCGCCTCGTTCAACAATCTCGACACCGCCTTCTATGAAACCGCGCGTATCGCCGGGGGCGGCTGGCTGGCGGTGCTGACCGCCGCGACCACCGCTATCGCCTGGGGTGTCGCTGACTCCCTGGTGGCCCAGATCGCGACCGCGCGAATCCTCTACAGCATGGGCCGTGATCGGCTGCTGCCGGCGCCGCTGGCTCGGGTTCACCCGCGCTTCAAGACGCCCTACGTCAGTGCGCTGCTGGTCGGTGCCGTGTCCATCGTCGCGGGGATCGCCTTCATGCAGCAGCTGGCGTTGTTGACCTCCATCGTGACCATCGGCGCCCTGACCGCCTTCATCATTCTGAACATCACCACGCTCTACTACTTCGTGTTCAAGAAGAAGGCCGCCAATCCCTTCCTGCATATCCTGTGTCCGCTGCTCGGCCTGGCCGTGGTCGGCTACATCTGGAGCGGGTTCGAGTCCTATACCGTGCTGATCGGGTTGGCCTGGGCGGTTGTCGGTGTCGGCGTCTACGCCTTTGCCAAGCGCGGTGGACGTGCCGTGCAGATGGAAATCTAAGGCTTGCCTGAAAAGTGCCTGCGCTCGTCGATGTTGAGAACAGCGCCCAGGGCCAATTGAAAACACTCGAGGCGCCGGTCGGCGAAGACGATCGGCGCCTCGAGGTGGAGACGCAAGAATGAAGATCAAGACGATACACGACGTTCATCACTGTTTTGACCACGCCCTCGAGCCGCAGGAAACGATCAGTTCCGGTGATACTCGGCGCTTCGATATTCTCGATGCCAGCGGTGGCTTGATTACCCGACACAGCCAGGCCGACGCGCTGACCCGACTGCCGGCAGGGGAGCTCAATCCGGTGTGTGGCCCCCTCTATATGGAGGATGCCGAACCCGGCGATGTGATCGAGGTGGAGCTGGTCGACTTCGAGCCGGGGCAGTGGGGCTGGACGGGGCTGATCCCGGGTTTCGGGCTGCTGGCCGACGATTTCACCTCGCCCTGGCTCAAGGTGTCGGAGTACGACAGCGAGTCGGTGTACTTCGACGAGGACATCGTGATTCCGTTTCGGCCCTTCGCCGGTACCATCGGGCTCGCGCCTGCTGAGCCGGGGCAGCACTCCATCGTGCCGCCGCGCATCTGCGGCGGCAATCTCGACATCCGTGACCTGGTAAAGGGAGCTCGGCTGTACCTGCCGGTGCAGGTCAAGGGAGGGCTTCTGAGCATCGGCGACACCCACGCCTGCCAGGGCGACGGTGAGGTCTGCGGAACGGCGGTAGAGACCCGCATGGCCGCCACGGCAACCTTGCGTCTGCACAAGGCAGGCAATATTCCTGCGCCGATGTTCGACGTGCCGCCGGGAGCGTCGAGCGAGGAAGATGCGGGCTTTCTGGTCACCACCGGGGTGGGGCCGGACCTGATGCAGGGCGCCCGTGACGCGGTGCGCTTCATGATCGATCGGTTGCACCGTCAGGCCGGCATGGATGAGCAGCTGGCCTACGCGCTTTGCAGCGTGGCAGGGCGGCTACGGGTCAGCGAGATCGTCGATCAGCCCAACTGGGTGGTGTCCTTCTACATGCCTCGGTCGATCTTCCGCTCGAAGAGTCTCAGAGCCATCTAGGGCTGAGCTGAACTGACCTTTCCGTTCGTCAGAACGTAGGGTCAGGCCCGCGGGCCTGACCAATAACGCCGGGTGCTGTGGCACCCGGCGTTGTCGTCATGACGTCACTTCGGCTCGCTCGGCGGCCACCTGCGCAAGGACTTCCTGGTAGTTCTCAACGCCCTGGGCGCCGGTGACCAGGTAGCGGCGGTTGAACACCATGGCGGGTACCCCGCTGATGCCCTGCTGTTGCCAGAAGGCCTGGCGCTGTCGCACCGATTCGCTGCGCTCGCCCGACTCGAGCGTCGCCACGACCTCGTCGCGGTCATGGCCGAGACTCTCCGACACATCGGCCAGCACATCGATCCGGTGGAGGTCGCGGCGCTCGGTGAAGAAGGCGCTGAACAGGGCCTGCTTCATGCGGTGGCCTTCGTCTGGAGAGCGCTGCTCTGCCCAGTCGATCAACTGGTGGGCGCGGAAGGTGTTCACCATGCGCATGTCATCGGCGTAGTTGAAGGTGAAGCCGAGGTCGGCGCCCATCCGGGTGAGCCGTTCCCGTGCGCTGCGCGAGTCCTCATCGCTGGTGCCGTACTTGGCGGCGATATGCTCGCGCAGGTTTTCGCCTTCCTCGCCCATCTGCGGATTGAGCTCGAAGGGGTGCCAGTGCACCTCGATGTCGATCCCGCTCTGGCGCGCCGCCTCGGCGAGCTGGCGGTAGCCGATGATGCACCAGGGACAGACGACGTCGGAGACGATGTCGACGGTGATGGTGGTGTCGCTGTCGCGGCTATCTTGGGGTGTGGGCATGTCAGCCTCTACTCCTGAAGAAAGGTGTCCCGGGTTGGTCGTTAGCAGGGCAACCAACCTTACAGGCCCCGGGACACGATCAACAGGGGAGCCCAGGCTTTATTCGAAAAGTCGGCGAGCGCAGGCACTTTTCGGACAAGCCTCAGATGAGTCGATCCCACAGCCCATCCTGATATTCCTTGGCACTGGCCTCGAAGCTGTCCGGGTAGACATTGCGGAAGCGGTGCTCGTCCAGCGGGATCAGTCGTGCCATCTCGTCGATCATCGCCGCCGGGTCCTGCTGCAGGTCGTCGCCGGCAAACTGCTGCTGCACAGAGCGAATCGGTTTTTCAGGGGTGAAGCAGGCGTCGGGGTCGTACCACTGGTCCAGGGTGTTGTACATGCGGTCGTTGAAGCCGGTGCGGAAGGGGCCGGGGTTGATGGTGGCCACCTTGACGCCCAGCGGGGCGAGCTCTTCGTAGAGCAGTTGCGCCATGCCTTCGAGGGCGTGCTTCGAGGCGACGTAGGGACCGAGGTAGGGGAAGGTGGTGAAACCAGCGATGGAGGAGGTCAGTACGATCTTGCCCCTGCCTCGCTCGACGAACTCGCGGGCGTAGGGCTGCACGAATTCCAGGGTCGAGAAGACGTTGGTCTCGAACACTCGGCGTACCCGGTCCACCGGGATCTCGGCCAGCGGGCCGGTCTCGCCGATGGCGGCGTTGGCCACCACGATATCGACCTGGTGTCCGTAGCTAGAAAACACCGCGTCGCGGTCGCGCTTGTCGGTGATATCGAGCTTTTCGACGGTGAGCGTCAGTTCCTGCTGCCGGGCCTTTTCCTTGAGCGAGGTGACCTGGGGCCAGATCTCCGTGGTGGCGATGACCTTGTGTCCCGCCCTGGCCAGGGCCAGTGCCGTACCCTCGCCGAGTCCGCTGCCGGCGCCGGTGATCAGAATGGTCTTCATCATCGTGCTCCTGTCTGGGAAAAGGAACGGTCGCGGCACGCCTGGGCATAGCGCCTGACAAGGCCTCTGGGCGCTTGCCTCTGGGTGCTTGCCTCTGGGCGTTTGACAATCCGGGACCCTAACGTGCCGCGACGGCGCTGCTCAACCATCGCGCCAGCATCGCGTCGGCACCCTGGCCCGTATCCTGGCCAGCATCGTGATCAGGGCGGCCGACCGTCGCCACCGCGAGTCCCAGCGTGCTGCCGAGGTCATGTCACGATGATGACGCTTCGGTGTCGGGGACCGTCGATCGACGATCCTTGTGCACTGCCCTTGCCTGCGAGTGTGGCCTGCGGTCCTGTCGACCCAGCGGGACCATCATCGGACGGCCGCTGACGGGGTCTGCGAAGACGTGGCTGTCCAGTCCGAATACCTCCCTGACCATGGTGGTGGTCATCACCTCACTGGCTGGGCCGCTTGAGTAGACCTTGCCGGCGGCCATGGCGATCAACTCATCGGCATAGCGCGCGGCAAGGTTGAGCTCATGCAGCACCATGACGATGGTGGTGCCGCGCTGGCGGTTGAGGTCCTCGAGCAGATCGAGCACCTCGACCTGGTGATGGATATCGAGATAGGTGGTGGGTTCGTCGAGCAGCAGCACCTCGGTGCGCTGGGCCAGGGCCATGGCGATCCATACCCGCTGGCGCTGGCCGCCCGACAGTTCCTCCAGCACACGCTCGGCGAGGCCGGTGGTGTCGGTGGCTTCCAGCGCCTCGCTGACGGCGTCATCGTCGTCGCGGCTCCAGCGTTGAAACATGCCCTGGTGAGGGTGGCGGCCACGGCTGACCAGCTCCAGCACGGTGATGCCTTCAGGGGCGAGTGGCGCCTGGGGCAGCAGTCCCAGGCGCTGGGCCAGGCGCCGGGCGGGCAGCCGGTGCAGGTCGTGGCCGTCGAGCAATACCTGGCCGCGCTGCGGCGCCAGCAGGCGTGACAGCGAACGCAGCAGGGTCGACTTGCCGCAGGCGTTGGCGCCGACGATGGCGGTGATACCCGCTGGCTTGACCTCCAGATCGATGTTGTCGAGGACCGCACGGTCACGGTAGCCGGCGGTCAGGCCTCGGGCACTGAGTCGGGTAGGCGTCATCAGGTGGATCCTCGGGCGTTGTCGCGCATGACGAGGGTAATCAGGTAGGGGGCGCCGATCACGCCGGTGACCACCCCCACGGGATAGCGGGCCGGCAGCAGATGCTGGCCGATAAAGTCACCCAGCAGCACGAACAGGGCGCCGACCATGGCAGCGGGGATCAGCACCGAGCCATTGTGACGGATCAACCAGGCGGCGACCGGGCCGCTGAGGAAGGCGACGAAAGCGATCGGCCCGGTCACCGCGGTGGCAAAGGCGACCAGCCCCACCGCCGCGACCACGATGCCCAGGCGGGTGAGCGACAGCCTGACACCGAGCCCCCGGGCCATGTCATCGCCCAGGCGCATCGCCTCCAGGTCCCTGGCGAAGTGAAGTAGCGGCAGGCCAAGCACGACCAGCGCCAGCAGCAGGGGCAGGCTCTGATCCAGGTGCACGCTGTTGAGGCTGCCGGTCATCCAGCGCATGGCCTCCTGCAGTGGCCAGGCCGGGGCCTGGGTCAGCAGGTAGGCGATGGCGCTCTGGAGCATGGCGGCGAGGCCGATGCCGGTCAGAATCAGGCGGGTATCGGCGACGCCGCGGCGCCACGACAGGGCATAGATCAGCAGCGCGACGCCAAGACCGCCGACGATGGCCACCAGTGCCACCGGAGCGCCACGCAGCGACAGCATGACGATGGCGAAGACCGCCGCTGCGCTGGCGCCGGCGCTGATACCGATCACGTCGGGACTGGCCAGCGGATTGCGCAGCATGGTCTGGAAGGCGGCGCCGCCGAGGCCGAAGCAGGCCCCGGCCAGTACGGCGATCAGCGCCCGGGGCAGCCTCAGCTCCATCAGGGTGAAGGAGGCGCCGGGCACCTGCTCGCCGGACAGCACCGCGATCACCGTGGCAGGGTCGATCCATGACT
Organism: Halomonas sp. BN3-1; assembly: GCF_003056325.1. Classification (NCBI taxonomy): domain Bacteria; kingdom Pseudomonadati; phylum Pseudomonadota; class Gammaproteobacteria; order Oceanospirillales; family Halomonadaceae; genus Halomonas; species Halomonas sp. BN3-1. Next base: position 18,082 of record NZ_PYVV01000016.1, read on the forward strand.
GGCCCAGCATCAGGGTGAGGCAGACCCCGGCAAGCAGCGCACACAGCAGCAGCGCAATGATCCGCCGGCGCTGGCGTTGGCGTTGCCGTCGCAGTTGCCTGACGGTCGACGGTGTGGACCTTGCTTGAGAGGACGTCGCTCGGGGGGACATGGCTTGAGAGGACATCGCTCGGCAGGACATGGCTTGAGTGTCAGTCGCTCGCGGGGAGGTGGTCGGTGTCGTCGTCACAGTGACCTCAGCGTATGGCGGCGGACGATCCAGATGAAGACCGGACCGCCGAGCAGGGCAGTGACGATACCGACGTCGAGTTCGGCCGGACGGACCAGCACCCGGCCCAGGGTGTCGGCCAGTATGACCAGCAGGGCGCCACCGAGGGCACACAGCGGCAGCAGGCGTCGGTAGTCGGCACCGACCAGCAGGCGCAGCGCGTGGGGCACGACCAGGCCGACGAATCCGATGGGACCACAGGCCGCGGTGGTCGCCCCGCACAGCAGGATGGCCCCCACCGCGGCCAGTGCTCGGGCCAGGGCCACGCGCTCGCCGAGGCCGGTCGCCGCCTCATCGCCCAGCGCCATCAGGTTGAGCTTGCGCGCCGCCAGCAGCGACGCGGCAAGGCCCAGGGCCAGGAAGGGCAGCACTGGGATGATGCGATCGAGGGTAGCGCCGCCGACGCCGCCGATCAGCCAGGAATGGATCAGCCCGGCGATGTCGGCGCGGGGCAGAATCACCGCGGAGGTCAGCGAGGTCAGGGCGGCGGTCACCACCGCTCCGCTCAGCGCCAGCCTGAGAGGGGTGGCGCCGCCTCGTCCGAGGTTGGCCACCAGATAGACCAGCAGTGCACTGGCGCCGGCGCCGGCGATGGCCACCCAGATGTAACCAGAGGCCTGCTGCATATCGAACCAGGCGATGCCGATGACGACTGCCAGCGCGGCGCCGGCGTTGACCCCGAGCAGGCCTGGATCGGCCAGAGGATTGCGGGTCAGGCCTTGCATGGTCGCCCCGGCCACGGCCAGCGCGGCCCCTGCCAGCAACGCCAGCAGGGTGCGGGGCAGACGGCTGGCGATCGCCGCTTCGTCGATGGAGTCGATACGCCCATCCAGCAGACCCATGAGCGCGGTCAGATCCGTCGGCCTGGCGCCGATGACCACCGACATCATGACGCTGGCGGCCAGCGCCGCCAGCAGCAGATAGACGCCGGTCGGGCGCGAATGGCGTGGCCTGCCAGGCGCCAGCGGCCTTGCCTTCATATCCTTCCCTTCCTGCTCATTTGTGCGTATCCATCCCGTCCAGACGCTCCATTCAGGGTTGCTGACGCTTGATTCAGGGTTGCTGACGCTTGCGAGCGGCTTCGGCCAGTCGTTCGACGTAGTCGTCGAGTACCCAGGGGATCGACAGCGGCGTCGGGTTGGCCGCGGTTCCGGTGGGATTGTTGCCGAGCAGCACCAGCGAGCCCTGTTCCACCGCGGGCAGGCGCGAGGTCAGCATATGCTCGTTGAGTCGCTCCACCAGCGGCTCGCCACCATAGGTGATGATGATGTCGACATCGGCGATCTCGTCGATACGCTCGGCGCTGATGGAGCCGGCGAAACGGCCGTCAACGGAGCTGTCGGTGACGAACTGGGGCGAGGTCAGGCCGATCTCGTGCAAGAAGCGCACCCGGGCGTCGTTGTCGTTGTAGAAGTTGATCTGACTGAGGTCGGTGGGCTTGATATGGCTGATCAGCATGGCGCTCTTGCCGGCGAGTTCCGGGTGCTCGGTGATCTGCTGCTCCACCTGGGCCTCCAGGCGTGCGATCAAGGCCTCGCCTTCCTCGGCCATGCCCATGCCGGCGCTGTTGAGCCGGATCATGTCACGCCAGCCCGACGACCAGGGCGCTTCGGGGTAGGCCACCACCGGGGCGATCTTGCTAAGGGTGTCGTAGTCGGAGCGGCTGAGGGCGGAATAGGCCGCCAGGATAACGTCGGGCTGGCTCGCGGCCACCGCCTCGAAGTCGATGCCATCGCCTTCGTCGAACAGGTTGGGAGGGCCGGCGTCGAGCTCGTCAAGGCGCTGCTCCACCCAGGGCCAGAGGCCATCGCCATCGTCATCGCCGAAGGTGGTGGCGGGAAACCCCACCGGCACCACTCCGAGCGCCAGCGGCACCTCGTGGTTGGCCCAGGCCACCGTGGCGACCCGTTCGGGCTTTTCCTCGATCACGGTGACGCCGAGCGCGTGCTCGATTTCGATCGGATAGCCATCGTCGCCAGCGGCGAGGACAGGCTGGACGGCGGCGAGTAACACAAGGCCGAGCGGCCAGCGTGGGTGGATCAGGGGCATGGGATCTTCCTTGTAGAGGCGATGACCGGCTCTCGCAGGAGAGCCGGTTTGACAGTGGTGTCGCGAGTGCCAGTCGGGCGCACAGCGCCCGACGCGGATGTCGAGGTTTCGGCGTTCCAGGGCACTAGAAGTCGTAGGTCAGGCTCAGCAGCGCGCTGCGCGGCTCGCCATAGATACCCTGGCTATAGAAGCCGAGCTGCGAGTAGTACTCCTCGTCGAACAGGTTGGTGACGTTGAGCTGGGCGCTCATGCTGTCGTTGATGCGATAGCGGGCCATGGCATCGGCGACAAAGACGTCACCCTGACCGATCTTCTCGGTGCCGTTGGGGGTGTCGTTGTCGCGGTAGGTGTCACCCTGCCAGCGCGCACCGCCGCCGAGGGTCAGGTTCGACCAGCGGCCAGGCAGCTGCCAGCTGGCGAACAGCTTGGCCTGCTGGCGGGCATAGCTGGTGTTGAGCTGCTCACCGTCGGCGTCCTCGGCGTCCACCAGGGCGTAGCTGGCGGACAGGTTGACGCCGTCGGCCACCTCGCCTGCGATCTCGAGCTCAAAGCCTTCGACCTCGGCGCCGTCGGTGGTGGTGTAGGCCTGGTCGGTGGTGCCCGCCACGAAGACCCCGGGGATTTCCACCGCCAGATTGTCCTGCTGGCTGTGGAACACCGCGAAGGACACGTCGGCACGGTCGTCGAACAGCTCGGCCTTGAGACCGGCCTCGTAGTTGATGCCTTCCAGCGGATCCAGCAGGGCGCCGCTGGGCGAGCGCTCGCTCTGGGTGTTGAAGATCTCGGTGTAGCTGGCGTAGGCGCTGAGGTCGTCGGTGATGTCGACGATCAGACCCGCGTAGGGGGTGAACTCGTTGTCGTATTCGTACTCACGCTCGCCGCGATAGTCCTGGTCGATCTTCCAGTCGGTCATGCGCGCGCCGACGATAAAGTGCACCGGGTCTGCCAGCGAGAAGCGGGATACCGCGTAGTAGCCCTGCTGTTCGGTCACGGTGTCATCGGTCAGGCCCCACTCGTCCCAGACCGGTTCTGCCAGGGCCGGGTCGTTGCGGTCGCTGAAGCTGCCCAGCGCCGGCACGTCGCCGGCCGGGCCGCGACTGTTGATCTGGTAGTCCTCGTGCAGGTCCATGTAGCCGAAGCCGAGCTGATGCTCGCGGCCGAACAGGGTGAAGGGACCTTCGGCGCTGACATGCAGATTCTTCTGGGTGCGATCGCCGCGATAGTCGACCAGGTAGGATTCGGTGGCGTAGCTGGGCGTGTAGTAGAGCACACCGGTCTCGCGATCCGGATAGCCGCCGCGGTAGTTGTAGGTCAGGCCATAGTTGGCGTCGCCGTAGCTGTAGGCGGCGCGGGCGGACCAGCCATTGTCGAAGTGGTGGGTCAGGTCGACGAAGGCGCGGGTGTTCTCGGTGAAGAAGTTGGCCCAGTCGGTGTTGTTGGCGGTGGAGCGGTCGAAGTCGGTACGGCCACCGTCCAGGTAGTACTGCGGCACGCCAATGTAGGCGCCGTCCTGGTCGTAGTGCTGGTACTCGATGCCCACACTGAGCTCGGTGTTGTCGGTCAGCTCGGCGGCGATCACCCCGTAAAGGGTCTCGCGGTCGTTCTCGACGCCGTCCATGAAGCTGTCCGAGCTGTCCTTGGCCGCCACGAAGCGCACGCCGACGCGCCCTTCGCTGTCCAGCGGAGTGCTGACATCGACCACGCCGCGCCCCCGGTCCCAGCGGCCCACCGCGGCAGTCACGCTACCTGCCGCCTCGTCCAGCGGCTTCTTGCGCACAAAGTTGACGGTGGCGGAAGGATCGCCGACCCCGGTCATCAGGCCGGTGGCGCCGCGCACGACCTCGACCCGGTCGTAGATGGCGGTGTCCCACTCGGCGTCGCCGAACGGCCAGAACGCGCTGGTATTGCTCTGCAGGCCATCGAACTGGAAGTTGCGAATGGTGTAGCCGCGGGACTGGAAGCTGGTGCGAGTGCCGTCCAGACGGATCGCCGAGACGCCGGGCAGCCGTTCCACCGCCTCGGTGGTGCTGGTGATGGCCTCGTCGTCCATCTGCTGGCGGGTCAGGAAGCTGACCGACTGTGGCGTCTGGCGCGGCGTCAGCGTCAGGCCGTTGGCGCTGGTGCTGGAGGCCACCTGGTAGCTCTCGGTCGATTCGGTGGTGGCACGCAGATCGTCACCGACCACGGTCATGCTGGCGAGTTGCTCGGCGTCCTGGGCCAGCACCGGGGTCGACAGGGCGGCACCGGAGGCCAGGGCAATGGCGATAGCCAGGCGGCCAGGAACGAGGTGGCCAGGAACGAGACGGCTTGGAACAAGGCAGGTGAGGGGAGCGGAATGGTACGGCACGAAAGGGGTTCCCTGTTTATGTTTTAAGAATGCAAATTATTCACGTTTCTATTGGCGGGTGTTTATGAGCGCTGCCAAGTTGTCTATGCGAGATGCCACAAATGCACAAAACGGCAGAACTTTTTGGCGAAGTGGCACCATTGGCCTGGTGCTGGGGCCGAGCAAGCGGAGAAGGTCAGGAACCAAGAGCAGGCCAGGCAAGAAGCAGAGAGGCAGAGAGGCAGGCAAGCAGCTGATGGCTAACGACCAGGCGCGGCGACGACCAGGCAAGACGACGATCTGGCAGAAGGCGGCCGGCGGTAGAAGACGCCGCTGGAGGTGGGAAGGGACATTGGCGGTGATGCGAGGCCCGCCAGCGCAAGGCGCTGGCGGGGAAAGACGACGGTAGGCGTGTTCTGGCGGGCGCGTTCGGCAGGGGCCTGTCAGCTGCGCCCGGGTTCGGCGGCGCTCGCCGGGCCTTCCTCCAGGGAGGACTCCTCGTCCGCGTCCATGAGTTCCAGGTCGAGCTGCACCGGATCGTCGGCCGCTTCCTCGACCCAGGTCGCCCCCAGGGAGGCGGTGCCGGCGGGGACCGCGACATAGTGGCCGTGGGTGTCCGACGGCTGGTTCGGATAGCGCCACAGGCAGTAGCCGCCGAAGACCACGATAAGCGCGTGGATCAGCGCCAGGTCCCACAGAAAGCCGGCAGAGCCCAGCAGGTCCATCAACAGCCCCGTGCTTAGCGGGCCGAGGATGGCGCCGATGCCGAGCGCCAGCACCAGACTGCTGCTGGCGGACACCGTCTGCTGCGGTGTCAGGACGTCATTGGCGCAGGCGAGAAACAGCGAATAGAGCGTCAGGGTGGTGCCGCCCAGCAGCACGCCGAGCAGCGTCAGCGCATGGCTTGCGCCCTGGTCGAACAGCAGCCCGGCCAGCGAGAAGGCGGTGGCCAGGGCGGCGACGATGAGGATCACCCACTGGCGATCGGTCTTGTCGGAGAGCTTGCCCAGGGGCCATTGAAACAGCGCCCCACCGAGGATGAACGCCCCCATGAAGGCGGCGATCTGGTGGGTTTCCAGCCCATGGTTGGCGGCAAACACCGCGCCCATGCCAAACACAGTACCGTTGGCGATCCCGGTCAGCAGGCAGCCGAGGGTGCCCAGCGGCGACAGTCGATACAGGCGCAGCAGGTTCATCGCCTCGGGCTGGCTGGTGTCCGGCTGCGGGGTGTAGCTCAACAGGATCGGCACCAGCGCCAGCGACATCAGTATCGAGACGATCAAGAACAGCAGGATGCCGCTGGGGTCCGCCACGTTCAGCAGCAACTGGCCGCCGCCCATGCCGAGATAGCTGATGACCATGTAGAACGCCAGCAGACGCCCGCGCAGGTGGTTGCTGGCGTGGCCGTTGAGCCAGCTTTCGGTCACCACGTAGAGCCCGGCGTAGGCGAAGCCGGTCATTAACCGCATCGCCGCCCACACCCAGGGGTCGATGAACATGACGTGGACCAGGATGGCGATGGAGGTGATCGAGGCCAGGGCGGCGAACACCCGGATATGGCCGACGTCGCGAAGCTTGCGTGGGGTCAGGGTGGAGCCGGCCAGAAAGCCGACGAAGTAGGCCGACATCACTAGACCGGTGACCGTGTTGCCGAAGGATTCCTCGGCGGCGCGCACCCCGAGCAGGCTGCCCTGCAGGCCATTGCCGAGCATCAGCAGGCCTACGCCGAGCAGCAGCGCCCAGAGGCTCCAGGCCGCCGACAGGGTGGAAGTGGGAGTCGATGTGGTCACGGCGGCCTCGCTTGTCCGGGGGAGGGGGCGACGGAAGTCTGTTGTCGGATGGGGTACCGCGGCGCCAGTCCATCGCCGCCGCTAATCGTCAGTGTGTCCGGCGTACCGCTGATCGGCAAGGGGCGCCATGTTGTTGCCGGCAAGGCATCGTTTGACGCTCTGCCACGAACGCCCGAACTCATCTTGGCCGTCCAGCACGCTGACCCGACGACGACTCCATAGCATCGTAGTTGGTCGAACTCGCGGCCGTAACCGACGCGTACCAGGTCCAAGCGGGTATTCTGTCGCGTGCGAGAAATCGTTCTGGGAGCATCGAATTCAACGCTATCGTTCGCTTGATTTTTTCTGGTGTATCCGTCTATTGCCGAAGCAGATTCAGGGGGGGCGTTACTGGGTTTAATGCAGGAAAGGTTACGCCGCGAGCCGCGGGAATTTCGCTATCTTGACGTCTGGTCGAAAATGGGTAAATTATCCTTCGTCCGTCAGGTTGGACATTTTCTGCACAGCACAGTAGGGTATGTGCGCCGCAGCGATGGTTTTATCCCGTTTTTTACAGGCCTCACGTCGCTCTGGACGCCGAGCCCTTATCCTGGCTCGCGATCCGATGCCAAGCTGGCGTTATACCGCCAGGAGAAGTGCCATCGCTGGATGGATATGGCACCTTCCCGACTGGATTACCCCGGGGCCAATGGCCCGGCGGGGACCTGTTTGTCTTGTCTAATGCTGTTCCTGCGTTGTCGCTGGAGAGGACCGAGATGTCGCCCCACTACACCGACCAGGGCCGCTGCATGCCGCGCCGCCCGCCTCCCTGACCCACCAGTGGTCTGCTGGCGTCTTCGATACGCCCCGCCGGTTGTCGCAATATCGGCCCGCCTGCCCCTGCTGCAATGGCTGGCCATGTGCTGCGGCGCGTCCCGACGCCTTTCTGTACCGAAAAAGCGGCAGTAATCCGTTTTATTTCGGCCCTTGAGACTTCGATGATCCCGAGGAAGTTTCGTCCTTTTCGTGGGCGGTATTCCTTTGGCGTTGTCGTGCTCGTCTAGTGAGTTTTTCGCGGTGAAGTGCCGGCATGCGTTCGCATGAACCGTCGCTCGCCTGTGTTCCACCAACAAGAGAATTGCCCTTGAATAGCGCCTCCCTCCACCAGTTTTCGACCCTGACGGTCATCCTGTTGATGATCGCTTTTTATGGCGGCACCTACCTGCTGACCCTGAGCATCCGCAAGAAGAAGGAAGACGCCGACGCCTTCATGGTCTCGAACCACCGGGTCGGCTTCGGCATTGGTGCCGCCAGCATGACGGCCACCTGGATCTGGGCCGCTTCTTTCTACGCCGCTGCCACCTCCGGCTATACCTATGGTGTGTCCGGCCCGATCCACTACGGGCTGTGGGGCGCGCTGATGATCCTGTTCATCTATCCGTTCGGCCGCCGCTTCCGGCGGCTGGCGCCCAACGCCCACACCCTGGGCGAGCTGATCCACGCGCGCCATGGCTCCTCCAGCCAGCTGATCCTGGCGCTATCGAACCTGCTGGGCAGCATCATCAGCCTGATGGTCAACTTCACTGCCGCCGGGGCGCTGGTATCGGTGCTTTCGCCGCTGTCGTTCCAGGCCGGCGTCATCATCGCCGGTGTCGGGGTGCTGCTGTACACGCTGTGGTCGGGCTTCCGCGCCTCGGTGTTGACGGACTTCGCCCAACTGGTGGCGCTGATGGCGATCGCCGTGGTGATCATCCCGGCGGTGTTCTTCGCCATGGGCGGGCCCACTGAACTGGTGGCCGGGCTCGACAGCCTCACCGCCGAGCAGGCCAACTTCTTCTCGATGGACGCCATCCTCAATCAGGGCGCACCCTTCTTCGTTGCGGTACTGGCCTATGCCATCGGTAACCAGACCATCTCCCAGCGTCTGTTCGCGGTGAACGAGGACCACATCAAGCCGACCTTCCTCACCGCCACCGTGGGCTACGGTGCCATCGTCATCGGCCTTGGCATGATCGGCCTGATGGCGCTGACCCTGGGGGTCGAGCCGCTCAACGGTGACATGAACAACCTGATCCCACAGATGGTGTCCAGCTACCTGCCGCCGGTGTTCATCGCTGCCTTCTTTATTCTGGTGATCGGCTCCCTGTCCTCGACCGCCGATTCCGACCTGTCGGCGCTGTCGGCGATCATGATGGCCGACGTCTACGGCAAGAACATCGCTCGAGGCAAGGCCGACCCCCGCCGCATGCTGCTGGTAGGGCGCATCACCATGATCGTGGCCACCGCCATCGGTATCGTCTTCGCCAGCTTCTCGCTGGATATCCTGGTGATGCTGGTCTTCGTCGGGGCACTGTGGGGGGCCATCGTTTTCCCGGTGATCGCCAGCTGCTTCTGGAGCCGGGTCACCAACGCGGCCTTCACCACCTCGGTGCTGGTGGCCATGGTGACCTTCTGCGTGGCGCGTTTTGAATGGCTGCCGATGACCGGTGTGGCCGGTCTTGGCTTCGAGTTCCTGGCCAGCATCGGTGGCGGCATCATCATCGCGCTGATGGTGTTCGGCTTCCTCGGTCGCGTGGCCGGTGCCGTCGCCGGGCTCGCTGCCTTTGTCGCCATGCTGGTGTTCGCCACTGGTTTCCTCAGGGAGTACACGGTGCTGCTGGCGTCGCTGACCGCCTACGGCACCAGCACCCTGGTGTGCGTGGTGATGAGCCTCGCCAGCCGCGAGCGGTTCGACTTCGACACCATCGCCGAGCGGGTCGGCAACTATGATGCCGCCGAGGCCGTGACGGTAGCCGACGAGCGCCCGTCCAAGCCCGCCCCGGCAGGACTTGCGACCCAGCGCTGAACCCTTGTTTGACGGGCGCCGCAGGCTGGTGGCGCCCACCGACGGAGATTCCCCATGACCCTGCTTTTTGGCTTTTACGTATTGATCTGGCCTGCGCTCACCCTGGGCGTGCTGCTGCTGATCTGCCGCGCCGTTGCCCGCGATCGTCGTGAGGCGAAAAAGGGCCACCGCACCCTGGTGTGAGACGCAACTCGCACTGACCCGTTGCGATACCTGCCCTCGATGCGAGGGACAGGCCGCAACCAAAGAAGCCGCCCCAAGGGGCGGCTTCTTTCGTCATGGCAGGCGGCAGGGCAGGGAGGTCGCGTCAGCGCCGCGCCAGGTAGCCCAGGTTGCCCGAAATGTTGCGACCGGCCTCGACCAGAATGCGCTTGTACTCCGAGGTCTTGTCTTGGTGGTAGCGGATGCTCGGGATCGACATGCTCAGGGCGGCGATGGCGCGCCCGGTGTGATCGAAGATCGGGGTGGCGAAGCAGCAGACGCCTTCATCCATCTCTTCGAGATCCTCGGACAGCTCGCTCTCGGCGATCTCGGCCAGCTCTTCGCGCAGTGCCGCTTCGGTGGTCACGGTGTTCTGGGTGCGTGGTTCGAACTTGACGTTCGCGAGCAGGGCGTCGAGCTGTGCTGGGGGCAGGTGGGCCAGCAGGGCCTTGCCGATGGAATTGGTGTAGGCCGGGCTACGGTCGCCGATGCGGGTGTGCATGCACAGGTTGAAGTGAGAGTTGTACTTGTGCACGTAGATCACTTCGGCGGTGGAGGTGTCCAGGGTGCCCAGGTGCACGGCTTCGCGGGTCAGCTCGGACAGTGCCGCCATGTCGGGATCGGCCATCTTGATCAGGTCGGCCTTGCCGAGCGCCGAACTGCCAAGCGCAAAGACCTTCATCGTCAGCCGGTATTTCTCGCTTTCCGGATTCTGGGCGACGTAGCCCAGGTTCTTGAGCGTCTGCACAAAGCGATAGGCGGTGCTCTTTGACATCACGGCGCGTTGGGACAGCACCGCCAGGCTGGATTCTCCGCCCTCATCCAGAGCCTCCAGGATCGCCATGACCTTGAGTACCGCTGTGACGTTGTCGACCTTCGCTTCAGTAGCCATAGGGCCAAGATTCCAGAAATTGTGAAATAGGGTTTTATCTCTTGGTTTCGAGTTATACGTCTTTTGTCGTATGTCTGCAATCTCCTACAACGGGAACCCGCGCAAAATCTACAAATTCGTTTTTCGAATAAGCTTATAGTCAAATAGTATCTGAAATAGCGTTTTAAAAAATATGCATCGTTGCTAGCGTTGCTGAAACGCTATCCAAATATTTACAAATCGAGCTTCTGGCGACTGCCGCTAAATGCTTATTTACAGACGATCTTGGCGGGTTTGGCGATTTTTGCACGACACTTGATGACAAATATTGGCAATGGCGGCCGACCGTCCTCCCATGACAACCCATGAGGCAAGTCCATGTTTGACGATCTGAAAGGCAAGAAGATTCTGGTAACCGGCTCGACCGCTGGCATCGGACTGGAAGCCGCCAAGTCGCTGGCCAGCGCCGGCGCCAGGGTGGCGATCCATGGCAGCCGCTCTGCCGATACCGCCCAGGCGGTGCTGGAGCAGTTCGAGGCAGGCGCCGATGTGGCCTATTTTCAGGCCGATGTGCGCTCAAGCGATGCGTGCAAGTCGCTGGTCGAGTCTGCAGCGGAGCACCTCGGAGGCATCGATGTACTGATCAACAATGCCGGTGGCCTCGGGGGACGCAACGGACTCGAGAGCATCGACGATGCCTTCTTCGATCAGGTGCTGGATCTCAATATTCGCTCGGTGGTGATGGTGACCAAGTACGCCATTCCCTACCTGCGCCGGTCCGCCGAGCAGAGCGGGGAAACCAGCAGCGTGATCAGCACCGGCTCCATCGCCGCGCGTGAAGGCGGCGGTCCAGGAGCATCGCTGTACGGTGGCAGCAAGGCCATGGTCCACAACCTGCATCGCAACTGGGTCAAGGAGTTCACCAAGGACAACATCCGCTTCAACACGGTGGCGCCCGGGACCATCGATACCGCCTTCCACGAGGACAAGGACCAGGGCACGCGGGACAAGATCAGCAGCACCATCGCCATGGGGCGCTTCGGCTCCTCGGCGGAGCTGGCCCCGGCCTATGTCTTCCTGGCCTCCCACACGGCGAGCGGCTACGTCACCGGTCAGGTGCTCGACGTCAATGGCGGCCAGATGTGCCCCTGACGGCAGCCGCCATCCAGGCCGAGTCGCCTTCGTCAGACGGCGTAGCGACTCGGCGACCCTTTGCCCCCGCGTTACACCGTCACCCTGCGAATAGATGAAGTGAGTCGAGAACATGGATAACGCCTTGCTGTTTACCACAAGCGAGATTCAGGAACTGCGCGAAGCGCTCGAAAGCAAGCGCCTGCCTGCGCTGTATCAGGAGCAGATCATTCTGGATCAGGTAAGACTGCGTCCATGTCTTGGCGAGCCCCCCCAGATCCCCGGGCAGGGGGAGGCGGGGGGCGCCGAGCACACCCGGCACAAGCAGAACTACCAGCAGCTGCATCTTGCCTCGCAGTTGTGGCTGTTGACCGAACATCCCGACTATCTGGCCTTTGTCAGGTCGATGCTGCTGGGCTATGCCGACATCTACGAGTCGCTGCCGTCCCATGTGTCGAAGGACAGCAATCCGCCCGGTCGGCTGTTTCATCAGTGTTTGAACGAGAGCATGTGGCTGCTGTACGGCAGTGATGCCTACAGCAACGTGCGCGACGCGCTGAGCGAAGAGGAACGACGGCATATCGAACAGCGCCTGCTGGTGCCCATGGTCCAGTTGATCGCCGATCACAACGCCGACGACTTCGACGTCATCCACAATCATGGCATCTGGTCGGTGGCCGCAGGCGCCTTCGCCGGTCTGGTGCTGGGCGACAAGGAGCTGGTCAATCGCTCCTTGTACGGTAACGCCGGTGACGGAGTGTCGGGCGGCTTCTACGCCCAGCTCGACCGGCTGTTCTCGCCGGACGGCTACTACCTGGAAGGGCCCTACTACCACCGCTTTGCCCTGCGCCCGATGATCCTGCTGGCCGAGGCGCTCTATCAGAGCGGCAACGACACCGGCATCTTCGGCTATCGCGACGGTATCATCGGCAAGGCGATCGCCTGTCTCAATGAGCTGACCTTCGAGGACGGACGATTCATCGCCATCAACGACAGCTCCAGGACGATGGGGCTTGCCGACGAGGGCGCCATCCTCGGAGCGATGACCCTGGTCGGTCGCTACCGTCAGAGCGATCTGCCGCTGGCCCTGCGCGAGATCCTGCTCGACCAGTCGACACCGCTTTCTTACCTCGCCACGCTGCCGCAACTCGCGAGCTACCTGGAGAGCGGCGGCCAGGCGCATGCCCCGCGCGACAGCCTGTTCATCACCGATGGCAGCGACGGCGGCCTGGGCGGCATCGGGGTGCTGCGCGCCGCCACCGAGTCGGGGCACGAGGCCATGGCCTATCTGACCTTCGGTCAGCACGGCAGCGACCCCAACTTGCACAGCGCCCTCGATCACGGCCACTTCGACGGCCTGCATCTGGGCTTCTACAACGGACGCCGCGAGACCCTCACCGACTACGGCTTCTGTCGTTGGGTCAATATCGAGCCCAAGTTCGGCGGGCGCTATACCGCCGAGAACAAGAGCTACGCCAAGCAGACGGTGGCCCACAACACACTGGTTGTTGATGAGCGCTCCCAGCACGGCTTCAGCACCTCCAGGGCCTGTGACAACCACGGCGAGCTGGTGTTTTTCGAGACCTCCCGGCCGGAGGTTCAGGCCGTCAGCGCGCGCTTGAGCGGCTACTACGAAGGCGTCGAGCTGCAGCGCAGCGTGGCGCTGGTGAGCCTGCCCGAGATCGCTGAACCGCTGCTGGTCGACATCCAGTGCGCCGACAGTGACCAGACGCATCGCTACGACAGCCCGCTGCACATCAATGGCCAGCTGATGACCACACGCCCGACACTCGAGCCGGTCCCGGCGCCGGCGGCGCTGGGCAGCGCCAACGGCTACCAGCACCTGTGGAAGCTGTCCGAGAGCGCGACGATCGAGCCCGACCAATGTGCACATGTCACCTGGCTTGACGGTGACACCTTCTCCACCGCCCACCTGGCGGCCAGCAACCGCTTCAGCGTGGGATACGGGCTGATCGGCGCGGCCGACCCCGACAATAACCTGCGCAACGAACCCTACCTGATGGCGCGTTCCTCGGGGCGTGGGCATATCTTCGCCACGGTCATCGAGACCCACGGCTACTTCAACGAGGCGCGCGAGATCTCGCGCGGAGCGCGGCCGAGCCTTGCGCGGGTGGCCATCGCGGCCGCCGACGAGACTCACCTGGTCGTGACCCTGACGCTGGACTCGGGCAAGGCCTATTACCTGGCCTGGGCGCGACAGCAGGGTGGTCATCACCAGGTCAGCATCGACGGGAACAGCCTGGCCTGGGATGGCTGGGTCAGCCTCAGCGCCGTCGAGAACGCCCCCTGATGTGCGTCAGGAAGTCTGACCGGCGAGACGCATCGCCGCGGCAACAATCAGTGAGAAGTCAGAAGATGTCGAAGACGATGATGGGACTACTGTGGACACGGAACGATCTGGCGCGGATGGCCGAGCACATCGGTAGCACGAGCCGGCTCGGCGTGACCCTGGACGAGCTTGGCGAGCGGGTCGATGACGCCCTGGCCGCAGGGATCGTGGTGCCCGGGCAGGGCGAAGCGGGCAGTTTCGAGCACAACACCCACAAGCACAACGGCAAGCTGATCGAGCAGGCCGCGCTGGTGGGGCGGGTGAGGGAAGATTCCGCCTGTCTGGACGTTGCCCGGGACCTGCTGCTGGCCTACGCCGAGATCTATCGGGGCATGCCCTATCAGGTGGCCAGGAACACCAACCCGCCGGGCAAGCTGTTCCACCAGATTCTCAACGAGCAGATGTGGCTGCTGGGGGCCTCGCTCGGCTATTCATTGCTGCGCGACGACCTGAGCGACGACCAGCGCACACGCATCGAGCAAGGGCTTTTCGAGCCCATGCTCGAGATGTTCACCGTCACCTACGAGCACGACTTCGATCGCATCCACAACCACGGCCTGTGGGCGGTGGCCGCGGCGGGTATCTGCGCGCTGGTCATCGGCCGCCAGGACGTCGTCGACAAGGCGATCCTCGGCAATGATGGCAGTGGAGAAACCGGCGGCTTTCTGGCCCAGATCGACACTCTGTTCTCGGCCGATGGCTACTACGTGGAAGGGCCCTACTACCACCGCTTTGCCATCCACCCGCTGTGTCTGTTCGCCGAGGCGCTGGCGCTGCATCGGCCCGAACTGGCGATCCATGAATGTTCTGACGGACGAATCAGCAAGTCCATCCGGGCGCTGCTGGCGACTGCCTACCCGGACGGGACCTTTCCCGCCCTCAATGACGCCTCGCGCACCATGGACATCGACGACGAAGGCGTGCGGATCGCGCTGGCGGTGCACATTGGCCGCCACGGTGCCGACCCGGAACTCGTCGCCATGGCGGCCCAGCAGCGTGGCACCTGGGCCCATGGTTTCGGCGTGGATCTGGCCGAGGCCGTCGCTCGGTCGTCGGCCTCTGCCACGATCCCCAGCGCACTTCTGAGTGATGGCGCAGGGGGACAGGCTCACCTCAAGCAGGGGGAGGGGGCGCAGCGCCACCATCTGGTGGTGGCGGCGGGCCAGCACGGCATGGGGCATGGGCACTTCGATCTGCTGGGCCTGTCCTTGTTCAGCGCTGGGCGCGAGCGCCTCAACGAGTATGGCTATTGCCGCTGGGTCAACGTGGAGCCCAAGTTCGGCGGGCGCTACCTGGCCGAGAACGAGGGCTACGCCAAGCAGTCGGTCGCCCACAACCTGGTAGTGGTGGACCAGGCCAGTCAGCACCGGGGCGACCATCGCCTGGCCGATCAGAGCGCCGGGCGCATCGAGCAGTTCGTCGATCGCAGCGACGTGGATGGTGTCACCGCGGTGTGCTGCTCGACCGATGACGCCTATCCGGGAGTCAGCCTGCGTCGCCACTGCCTGCTGCTGACGACCGAGCTGAGCGAGCATCCGCTGCTGGTCGATATCGTCGAGACCAGCGGCCATGAGCGTCACTGCTACGACTACGTGTTCAACTTCACCGGCCAGGTCATCAAGTGGTGGGGGGGCTACGCCGCCCGCGACACCCTCGAGGTGCTGGGAGAGGCCGATGGCTATCAGCACCTGTGGGTGGTGGGCGAGCAGCGGGGCTCCCAGGAAGGCCCCAGCAGCCACGCGATGACCTGGCTGGATGGCGATCGTTTCATCACCTGGCACCAGCGCTCGCAGCACCCATCGAGCGCCATGCAGCTATTGGTCGGCGCCAACGATCCTGAGCGCAATCTGCGCCACGAGAAGAAGGTCATGGCGAGAAGCCACGCCGAGGCGACCGTGTTCGTCAATGTCTTCGAGCAGCACGGTCACTTTGATGAAGCCCATGAAGCCTGTCTGAATGCCAGGCCGACCCTCAAGTCGGTGGAGTTCGACCGCCGGGCCGATGAGCGGATCGAGGTAAGGCTTACCTTCCCCTGGAGGCGCGAGACGCTGGTCATCGACCCGAACGCTGCCTCCGGCTCCGACTACGTCAGTCTGAAGGGAGGGGGATATATGAAATGATCGTTCTATGTTGAGGCAATAACGCCTCACTCCGTTCAGTAATACCTCGAAATAAAAGCGTTAATGGTTCGGAAAGCTGAAATTTCGGCTCTCCGGGCATGGCCCCCTTATGCCCGAAATTCAGGCTGCGCCATGTCCCGGAAGTGATTGGCTCCAGTTTTCCGAGTGGAAGTACAACGACAACACGAGTTCGCCAACATGAGTCTAGATATCGATACGGTCATCATAGGGGTCTATTTCCTCTTTCTGATTGCGATTGGCTGGATGTTCAGGACCTTTACCTCGAATACCAGTGATTACTTTCGCGGCGGCGGCAAGATGCTGTGGTGGATGGTCGGCGCCACCTCCTTCATGACCCAGTTCAGCGCCTGGACCTTTACCGGTGCTGCCGGCAAGGCCTATGACGATGGCTTTGCGGTCGCCATCATCTTCATGGCCAATGCCTTTGGCTATCTGATGAATTATCTGTATTTCGCACCGCGCTTCCGTCAACTGCGCGTGATCACCGTGATTCAGGCCATTCGTCTCAGGTTCGGCAAGGTCAACGAGCAGGTGTTCACCTGGTCAGGCATGCCCAACAGCGTCATCTCGGCGGGTATCTGGCTCAACGGTCTGGCGATCGTGGCGTCGGGCCTGTTCGGCTATGACATGGAGACCACCATCATCATCACCGGTCTGGTGGTGCTGTTCATGTCGGTGACGGGTGGGTCCTGGGCGGTTATCGCCTCGGACTACATGCAGATGGTGATCATCATGTCGGTGACCATCACCTGCGCCATCGTCGCCGTCTATCAAGCCGGTGGTGCCACCAATATCGTCGAAAACTTCCCGGTCGACTTCTTTGTCGGCGACAACATCAACTATCTGTCGATCTTCGCCATCTGGGGTTTCTGTATCTTCATCAAGCAGTTCAGCATCACCAACAATATGCTGAACTCCTATCGCTACCTGGCTGCCAAGGACTCGAAGAACGCCAGGAAGGCTGGCCTGCTGGCCTGCGTGCTGATGACCATGGGGCCCTTCATCTGGTTCATGCCGAGCTGGTTCATGGCCAGTGAAGGCGTCGATCTGGGGGCGCTGTATCCCGAAGCCGGCGCCAAGGCGGCCGACTTCGCCTACATGAGCTTCGTCGAGCTGTACATGCCGGCGGGTATGCTCGGGCTTCTGATCTCGGCGATGTTCGCCGCCACCATGTCCTCCATGGACTCCGGTCTGAATCGCAACTCCGGCATCTTCGTCAAGAACTTCTATGAAGTCATCCTGCGTCCCAACGCCAGCGAGAAGGAGCTGGTACTGGTCTCCAAGATCTCGTCCACGGTGTTCGGTCTGGCCATCATCGGTTTTGCCTTGTTCATCAATTCGCTCAAGGGACTCAGCCTGTTCGACGCCATGATGTACGTCGGCGCCCTGATCGGCCTGCCGATGACGATTCCTGCACTGCTCGGCTTCTTTATCCGCAAGACCCCGGACTGGTCGGCCTGGGCCACCCTGATCGTCGGCGGCATCGTGTCCTACCTGGTCGGCGTGGTGATGACGGCGGAATTCATCCAGAACACCTTCCAGCTCGACACCGCTCTGACCGGACGTGAATGGGCCGATCTCAAGGTCGCGGTGGGCATCATCTCCCACGTCGTGATCACCGGTGGCTTCTTCGTCTCGACCTGCCTGTTCTACCGCGGCCACAGCTCCGAGCGTCAGGTCGAGGTCGACACCTTCTTTACCAACCGCGACACCCCGGTGGTCACCGGAAAGGACGAACAGGTCGAGGTGGACAACCGTCAGCGCAACATCCTTGGCTACCTGATCATCGTCGCCGGCCTCGGCGTGACCCTGATGTTCCTGCTGCCCAATCCGTTGTGGGGACGCGTCACCTTTGTGGTGTGCGGCGGCATCATCCTGGCGATCGGTCTGGTACTGATCGGCTCCATTCAGAAAACCACCAACAGCAGCAAGAAGGAGGAATACGCCTAGCACCCTTGAAGACACAACAAGCAACAAGGAGATCCATCATGCCACTCAATATTGACCACAGCAGGAAGACCGGACTTCTGCTGTCGGCGGTCCTGGACCCGAGCCTCTGCGAGGCTCGGTACCCCGCCCATCACTTTCTCGAGACGCTGGACCATGGCCGCTTTCGCTTCCCTCAAGAGGGTAGGCCGTTATCCAGCGGGCCTTGTATCGATCGTCTGAACATCGGCCCCTGCGGGGCGCCAGATACGTTCAGGACCGATGGGCCATCTCTGCCGAAAAAGCCGACGTCAAAGCAACAAGTACAATGAGTGAACCAATGAGCAAGAAATTTATCCTCGGTGTTCTGTCTTCCGCTGCGTTCATGTCCACCAGTGTCATTTCTACCAGCGTTGAAGCGATCACCCTCGACTATCGACACGAGTACAAGCATCACACCGAACAGCACGCCAACCGGGTCAAGGTCAGCGATTCCATGGGCATCTTCTACTACGGACTTGAGGCCAAGTTCGCTGGGCAAAGCGAAGATGATGGCACCCAGGGCGCCTTTTCCGACCTCGGCCGTGGCGACAGCGAGATCGACTGGGGCATCAAGTACCCCCTCGATGAAAACTGGTACATCCAGCCCGGCATGCCGATCACCTTCGGTGACGGCAACAACAGCCTCAAGCCGCAGTTTCGCATCGGCTATCGTGCCAGCAGCCTGCCGCTGACCACCACGCTGCGTTATCGCCGTCAGTACACCAGCTACAGTGACGACGATCGCGAAGACTATGTGCAGAACAAGATCACCTTTGTGATGAGCTATAGTCCCGGGGATTATCGCTACTGGCTGGAGTTGAACTACAACCACAACGAGGACCGGGACATCTTCGACAACGGCCGGGAGGCCTACGATGCGATCTTCGGCGCCGGACGGCGCTTCGGCTCCTGGATGCCGTATTTCGATCTGTCCGATGTCGGCGTCAGCTCCGATTCCGATACGCGTCAGCTACGCACTCGGGTGGGCCTCAAGTACTACTACTGAAACGCTGTCGGGCGAAGTGAGCACTCGCTTCGACCAGTCCTCGATCATGACCGACAACAAGGCGGCCTTGACCTCACAAGGCCGCTTGCCGTCCTGGGCCGACCCTGTAGAGGAGCCTATCTTCCGGGAACCGACATCTCGAGGAAGTTTTGGCTAGGGCGGCCTTTTTTTTAGCGGAGAATTACCCGATGCCTACCCTCGACAGGGTCGCACTGTTGCTCGCCTTGATGGTCATCGTCGGCACGGTGATCGCCTATCGCCGCCGTACCGAGACGCCGGACGGCTTTGTCCGTGGAGGAGGTCGGGTACCCTGGTGGATGGCGGGCAGTACTGCCTTCATGACCCAGTTCTCCGCCTGGACCTTTACCGGCGCCGCCCAGAAGGCCTACGAGGATGGCTTTTCGGTGCTGATGATCTTCTGGGGCAACGCGCTTGGGTTTCTGCTGGCGGCGCTCTATTTTGCACCACGATTTCGGCGTCTGCGGGTGTCCACCTACTCCGAGATCATTCGGATGCGCTACGGCAGGTTCACCCAGCTCTTCTATGTGGCGAGCCAGATCCTTCTCACCCTGATGACCGCCTCCATCGCGCTCTATGGCGTGTCGCTGTTTCTCGGCGCGGTGTTCGATGTTCGGGTGGCCTTCGTCACCCTGGTGATCGGTGCTGTCATCATCTGCGTGACGCTGATCGGCGGGGTCTGGGTGGTGTCCGCCAACAACTTCATCCAGATGGTCCAGCTGGCGGTGCTGACCTTCGTCATCGGTGGCTTCGGCCTGTGGCTTGCCGCCGATACCGACATGAGGGTGATCGGCGACGGCCGTGACTTCTGGATCGGCGGCGACGACTACAGCCTGGGCATCATGGTCGTGTGGTCGGGGGCGATGCTGGTCAAGCAGTGCATCAGCATCAACAACGCCACCTCCAGCTATCGCTTCCTTACCACCAATGGTGATCGCGATGCGCGCAAGGCCGCCTTCCTGGCCTCGATCCTGTTCGTGGTGGGGCCGGTAAGCTGGTTTATCCCGCCCTGGCTGATCGGGCAGGCGGGCATAGATCTGGCTGCGCTCTATCCGGCGCTTGGCGAGGACGCCGCCAACGCCGCCTACGTCCACTTCATCCGTGACTTTCTGCCGCCGGGGGTGCTGGGGCTGGTGGTGGCGGCGATGCTGGCGGTCACGGTGGCGCCGATCACCACCTCGCTCAACCGCGACGCCGGGGTGATCATCAGCCTGCTGACGCCGCTGCTGGGGGTAAGCGAACGGCTCGGCCAGCGCCTGGTGGCCATCGGGCGTAGTTTCGGGGTGCTTCAGGGCAGCATCATCGTGACGCTGGCCATCGCCCTGGGCCAGGTCCACCACCTCAGCCTGTTCGACATCATGGTGATGTTCGGGGTGATCTTCCAGATGCCGCTGGCGCTGCCGGCCATGCTGTCCATCGCCAGGACCGGCGCCCCTGACTGGGCCGGTTGGGGCGGGGTACTGGTGGGTATCCTGGTGACCACCACGAGCTATCTGTGGCTCGACGTCGAGGCGTTCAGCCAATGGCTCGGCCTGCCGTCGATCCATCCCTCCCAACTGGTCGATATCAAGCTCGCGGTCTCGCTAATGCTGCAGGTCGTCAGCGTGGTGGGTTTCGTCTACCTGGCGCGTTTCGTCCATGCACCGCCCAGAAGCACCGCCCGCCAGGCAGAGGTCGACGAGTTGTTTGCCCGGCTGGAGCGCCCGGTGGCCGCGGACACCACGCCGGACAGCGGCGGGCCGTCGCGCAAGCTGGCGCCGAGACTGGTGCGGTACGTCGCGCTGGTATCGCTGCTGTTGGCGGTACTCGCCGATACCTGGCTCGGCACCGGCTTCTTTTTGGTCGTGGCCGTGTGTCAGTTGATAATCTCGCGACTCCTCAGGCGTTGAGGGGCAGGGGGCGGCAGGAGGTCGACTCGCCAGGTCATCACGAGCAAATTTCATCCGGCGGGCCAAGACGTCGCCGGGGGAAAACTGGATAATGCGCTCCAAAGGCGTTGTCGGTGGCGAGTGTCCGACGACCCAAACCCATTACTCCGGTGCTGACTCCATGGAAATCAAGGTCAATTTTCTCGACAACCTGAGGCTCGAGGCCAAGTTCGACGACTTCACCGTCGTCACCGACCAGCCCATCCGCTACAAGGGTGACGGCTCGGCGCCGAGCCCCTTCGACTATTTCCTGGCGTCGTCTGCCCTGTGTGCCGCCTACTTCGTCAAGGTCTACTGCGTCGCCCGGGATATCCCCACCGAAAATATCCGGCTGTCGCAGAACAACATCGTCGACCCGGAAAACCGCTACAACCAGATCTTCAAGATCCAGGTAGAGCTGCCCGAAGACCTGTCCGACAAGGACCGCCAGGGCATCCTGCGCTCTATCGAGCGCTGCACCGTGAAGAAGGTGGTGCAGACAGGCCCCGAGTTCCAGATCGAGACGGTGGAGAACCTCGACGAGGACGCCCAGGCGCTGCTGATGGCGGAGCCGGAAGAGGGCCAGAGCACCTGGATCGAGGGCAAGGATCTGCCGCTGGAGCAGACCATCGCCAACATGACTGCCATGCTGGCCGAGCTCGGCATGAAGGTCGAGATCGCCTCCTGGCGCAACATCGTGCCCCACGTCTGGTCACTGCACATCCGCGACGCCGCCTCGCCCATGTGCTTCACCAACGGCAAGGGCTCGACCAAGGAGAGCGCACTGTGCTCGGCGCTGGGCGAGTTCATCGAGCGGCTGAGCTGCAACTTCTTCTACAACGACCAGTTCTTCGGCGAGGAGATCGCCTCGAGCGAGTTCGTCCACTATCCCTGTGAAAAGTGGTTCAAGCCCGGGCCCAACGACGAGCTGCCCAAGGGCATCCTCGACGATTACTGCCTGGAGATCTTCGATCCCGACGGCGAGCTTCAGGGCTCCCACCTGATCGACACCAACTCCGGCAATGTCGAGCGCGGCATCGTCGCGCTGCCCTTCGTGCGCCAGTCCGATGGCGAGGTGATCTACTTCCCCTCCAACCTGATCGAGAACCTCTACCTGTCCAACGGCATGAGCGCCGGCAACACCCTGGCCGAGGCCCAGGTGCAGTGCCTGTCGGAGATCTTCGAGCGCGGTGTGAAGCGCCAAATCCTCGAGCAGGAGCTGGCCCTGCCCGACGTGCCCGAGGAGGTGCTGGCGAAGTATCCGGACATCGTCGAAGGGGTGAAGGCGCTGGAGGCCCAGGGCTTCCCGGTGCTGGTCAAGGATGCCTCCCTCGGAGGCCAGTTCCCGGTGGCCTGCGTGACCCTGATGAACCCCAAGACCGGCGGCGTGTTCGCCTCCTTCGGCGCCCACCCGAGCTTCGAGGTCGCCATCGAGCGCAGCCTGACCGAGCTGATGCAGGGGCGCAGTTTCGAGGGGCTCAATGACTTCATGCCGCCCACCTTCAACTCGCTGGCGGTGACCGAGCCCAACAACTTTGTCGAGCACTTCATCGACTCCTCTGGGCTGGTGTCCTGGCGCTTCTTCAGCGCCAGGCCCGACGTCGAGTTTGTCGAGTGGGACTTCTCCGGCAGCAACGACGAGGAGGCGGCGACCCTGTTCGGTATCCTCGAGGAGATGGGCAAGGAAGCCTACATGATGGTCCACGAGGACCTGGGCGCGCCGGTCTGCCGCATCCTGGTGCCGGGCTATTCCGAGGTCTATCCGGTCGAGGACCTGGTGTGGGACAACACCAACATGGCGCTGGACTACCGCGAGGACATCCTCAATCTGCATCGTCTCGACGACGACCAGCTCGCGGATCTGCTCGAGCGGCTGGAAGAGAGCCAGATCGACGAGCACATGGACATCATCACCCTGATCGGTATCGAGTTCGACGAGAACACCGTTTGGGGCCAGCTGACCATCCTCGAGCTCAAGCTGATGCTCCACCTGGCGCTCGGCCAGCACGAGGAGGCGCTGGATCGGGTCGAGATGTTCCTGCAGTACAACGACAACACCGTCGAGCGTGGCCTTTACTACCAGGCGGTGCGGGCGGTGCTGGAGATCACCCTGGACGACGAGCTAGAGCTCGACGACTTCCTCTACAACCTGCGCCGCATGTTCGGGGACGAGACCATGGACAGCGTGGTCGGTGTGGTCAGCGGCGAGTTGCGCTTCCCCGGCCTTACCCCGACCAGCATGGCGCTCGAAGGGCTGGAAAAGCACCAGCGCCTGATCGAGAGCTACAAGAAACTGCACGCGCGCAGGGCTCAGCTGGCCAAAGCCCAGAGCTGATCAGCCCAGCCCAGCCACCGGCGCCGGTGTAACGGCCAGGCCCTGTGACGGCCTTCAATACCAACGCCCCCGACGGACTTCGTCGGGGGCGTTTTCGTCTGCGCTTCGTACAACGCTCGGGGACAGACGCCCCTGTCTCGCCAAGGTGCTGATGTTCCGGCATATGGGCCGCTTTCCTGGCGCGCTGGACGGCATCTGAGCGATGGATACCAGGCTAGAACTTTGGTCTAGAATCTTGAAATAAATCCGCGTCGTTTCTTGTTGGTGAAAAAATAGCTGCTATTTTTCATTTTCGTGAAGTCAAAGCGTTTTACGCCAGCTATTGCTCGAAGTCGGCGGCGTTGTCGCGGGGGCCGGGGTTGCGGCTTGGCGGCGTGTCACCGCCTTCGGGTGTCATCCACCAAGGAGTTTTCGATGACCCAACAATCGATAACGAATGTCGAAAGCCATCCGCCAGCGGGACCGGTCAGCCGCATCTTCGGCCAGTATGATCGCTCGCTGTTCTGGCCTGTGCTGCTGATCTACGGCTTGATCATGGCTTGCGCGCTGTTCTTTCCGACCCTGACCGGTCAGGTGTTG
This sequence comes from Halomonas sp. BN3-1, assembly GCF_003056325.1. NCBI lineage: Bacteria > Pseudomonadati > Pseudomonadota > Gammaproteobacteria > Oceanospirillales > Halomonadaceae > Halomonas > Halomonas sp. BN3-1. Next base: position 41,846 of record NZ_PYVV01000016.1, read on the forward strand.
TCCTCGACCCGCGACTTTCTGATCTTCAACTTCGGCTGGGGCTTTCTGCTGGGGATGGGGGGCGCGCTGCTGTTCTGTCTCTACCTGGTGATCAGCCCCTATGGTGATCTGAAGCTTGGCGCCGACGATGAGGTGCCGGAGTTCTCCTACGGCGCCTGGATCTCGATGCTGTTCAGCTGCGGCTTTGGCATCGGCTTTGTGTTCTTCAGCGTGGCCGAGCCGTTGACCCACCTCTATCAGTCCTCCCACGTCATCGACATGGGGGCGACGGGAGAAGCCGCCGGGGTCGCCAAGGCCGTCCAGCTGACCTTGCTGGACTGGGGCATGCATGGCTGGGCGGTATTTGCCATCGCCGCCTGGGCGATCGCCTTTCCGGCCTACCGCCTGGGCCTGCCGCTGACGGTGGCCACCGGTCTCTATGGCATCCTGGGAGAGCGCTGCAACACCAGTGTCTGGGGGCGCCTGGCCAATGCCCTGGGGATCATCGGCACGATCGGCGGCAATGCCACCATGATCGGGCTCGGGGTGGCCTCCATCAACTACGGTCTGGCGACCTTGTTCGGATGGGACCTTGGTCCCGTCGGCCAGGCCCTGGTGATGATCGTGGTGATCGTGGCCTACGTGATTTCCGCAGCCACCGGTGTGGAGCGCGGCATCAAGGTACTGAGCCAGGCCAATATGGTGATGGCTGGGGCGATTCTGCTGGCGCTGCTGTTCTTCGGCCATGCGCCCACTCAATATCTGCTGAACCTTGCCACCCAGCAGGTCGGCGACTACTTCGGCGAGGTCTTTGCGCTGCAGTTCTGGAGCGATGCCGGCAACTTCGAGCAGCGTGAATGGCTCGGTTGGTGGGTCGTGTTCTACTGGCTCTGGTACATCTCCTACATCCCTTTCTGCGGCGGCTTCATCGCGCGGATTTCCCGCGGCCGGACCCTGCGCGAGTTCATCGTCGGCGTGATCCTGGTGCCCATGCTGCTGGCAATCGGCTGGTTCAGCATCTGGGGAGGCTCCGCCGGCTACGTCGAGGTCACCGGTATCGCGCCTCTATGGGAAGGCGTGCAGCAAAAGCCCGAGTCGGGGATCTATGCCCTGCTCGAGAGCATGCCGGGTGGCTGGTGGCTGAGTCTGGGGGTGCTTTTCAATATCGTCATCTTCGCGGTGACGACCTCCGATTCGGCGTCCTTCTTTGCCGCCATGCAGGTCTCCAATGGCGATGAAAACCCCAAGGTGTCGATGCGTCTGCTGTGGGGCGTGGTGATCGGGTTTACCGGCATCATGTTCCAGTTGACCGGTGGCTTCGACGCGATCAGAAGCCTCGCCATCGTGGTCGGCGCTCCCTTCTTCGTGGTGGGTATCGCCTACATGGTGTCGGTCTACCGGATGCTCAAGTCCGCCAAGAAAGGCGGTGTGCACAACGACAGGATCGGCGTCTTCTACCGAGGCATGGTGCCTTACAAGATCGGCCGCCAGGGAGCCAATGGCGAGAGGCATAGTGATGATCGAGCTTGAACCCCGTGTCGTCGTCCTTTGCCGCCAACCATCGAGGAGGAGTGTCTGATGTCAGTACTCACGCCGTTCGACCCCAGCTATGACCCGTTGAAAGACGCCACTCCCGGTGTCGGGCGGGACTACGCGCCGAGCTACTGGCGCCATCACGCCGGGCCTCCACCGCAGGACGACGGCCCGGTGGATCGCGACATGGACGTCGACGTGGTGCTGATCGGCGCTGGTTTTACAGGCCTTGCCACTGCGCTCTTTCTGGCGCGTGAGTACGGCATCAAGGCGACCGTGCTGGAGGCCAACCAGATCGGCTGGGGTTGCACCAGCCGCAATGGCGGCCAGGGGCATCTCGCCTGGGGCCGCCTGAGTCGCAGCCAGTGGGTGAAGCGCTGGGGCCAGGACGTCGCCCGGCGTCTTCACGCCAATAGCCTCGAGGGCTTCGAGGTGTTCCAGTCGATGGCCGAGGACCCCGAGATCGACTGCGAGCCGCAGAACCACGGCAACCTGTTGATCGCTCACAGCGCCAAGGCACTCGATGGACTCAAGGAGGAGTCACGGCTGTGCAATCGGCTGCTGGGCTACCCGACTCGAGTGCTCGGCCGCGATGATGTGCTCGAGGGTTACATCGGCGACCAGGAGGCCCAGGGCGCCATGCTGGAGCCGGTGGGAATCGCCGTTCAGCCGCTCAAGCTGGCCTACGGCTACGCCCGGGTGGCACGGCGGCTCGGAGCCAGGATTCACACCGCAAGCCCCGTCCAGGGCTGGACCACCGAGGGTGGGGTGCATCACCTCAGGACCCCGGGGGGTGTGGTGCGGGCGCGTGCCGTGGGCATCGCCACCGCGGGTTATACCAGCCCCCAGCTGCACCGAGTCACGGCCTACCGCAATATGCCGATCATGGCCAACTCGGTGTGGACCCGGACCTTGACCGACGACGAGGTCGAGGCCTGCGGCTTTCGTTCCACTGTGCTGACCACCGATACCCGCAAGCTGCGCTACTACTATCGCTTTCTGCCGGAAAGGCGCCTGCAGATCGGCACCCGTAGCGCGATCAGCGGTGCCGACGCCCAGAACCCGCGACACCTCAAGGTGGTCCACGATGCCATCGCACGAAAGTTCCCGGCCATCGCCGGTATCGAGACGCCCTGGTTTTCCCACGGCTGGATGGATATCTCCCACGACATGATGCCGAGGATCGTGCAGCCGGACCCCGGCAGCAGCATCTTCTACGCCCAGGGATACAGCGGCAATGGCGTGGCATTTTCTGCCTACGCCTCAAAAAAGATGGCGGCGCTGATCGCCGGCGAATCGCTCAAGGAGGCCGACCTGCCGATCTTCAATTCGCCCTTGCCCGGGCACCCGCTGAGGCCGGTGCGTCGTCTGGGCCAGCGTGCCCTTTACCGGTACTTCCAGGTGCTCGACAGCCTGCGATAGCCATGGCAATGGCGGGCGCCGCCTAGGCCGGGCGTCCTCTTCTCACCACCACGATTCACGACAACTGCTACGCACAACCGTGACTCGCAACGACCGCTACACACAGCGGCCAACATGTCCCGACAGGAGACACACCCCATGACGACAATGACAAACGAGACGCTCAATCGCCTCTTCGCGGCCTTCAACGCCCACGATATCGACGCGGTGATGAGCTATTTTGCCGACGATATCGTCTTCGATACCGTCGCCGGGGACCAGGCCCATGGCACCCGCATAGAGGGCTGGGAGGCCGTCAAGGCGGCCTTCGAGAACACCTGGGGCACCATGCCTGACGTGCAGTGGATCAACGGCAGGCACTACTTTGTCATGGCCGGCGTCGCCGACGGTGGCAGCGATGGGCCAGGCGCTGGCGGCGAGCGTATCGTCTCCGAGTCGACCTTCGTCGCCACCCAGCCAGACGGCAAGCGAGTCGAGGCGGACGGGGTCGATCTGTTCAGCGTGCGAGATGGCAAGATCACCCGCAAGCAGGCGTTTCGCAAGCAGCGTCCCGCCTTTGACCCCAGTTGACGCCTTAGTCGCCGTGCGATGCCTTAGCCCCCGGTCGAGCCTCTGGTAGTCTAGGTCCACGCCAATAATGATGGGAAAAGCGATGGCCAGGACGAAGGACGCCAGCAAGGACGCCAGCAAGGAGGCCACCCGGGATACCCGCGAGGGTCAGGACGCCCTGCGGCTCGGTCAGCAGATCCGCGATCTGCGCAAGGCGCGTCAGATGACGCTGGCCGAGCTTGCCGAACGGGTCAACCGCTCGGTGGGCTATCTGAGCCAGGTCGAGCGGGGCGCGTCGTCGCTGCCCATCGGCGTGCTGCAGGCGATCAGCGAGGCGCTGGGGGTGCGGGTGAGCTGGTTCTTCGAGGCCGACAGTGACGTGCCCGAGCACGAGCGGGACGCGATCGTGCGCGCCTCCGGCCGCCGGGCCATGGAATTTTCAGGCATCGGCGTCCGTGAAGAGCTGCTGTCACCGCGTCTCAGCGGCCAGTTGATTCTGATCATGACGCGGCTGGAACCGGGCGGCAGTGGCGGTGAGGTGCCCAGGCAGCGTAAGGGCGAAGAGGCCGGCTACGTCGAAGCCGGGCAGCTCGAACTCACCATCGGTGATCAATGCCATCTGCTGGAGGCGGGCGACAGCTTCTCCATCACCGGCGACCAGCCCCACCTTATCCGCAACCCCGGCGATATCGAGACGCGGGTGGTATGGGTGATGACCGGGGTCGACTACTAGGGCTTGTCTGAGAAAGTGCCTGCGCTCGGTAACACGGCGTTAAAAATCGGCTGGTGCGTCAGTCCGGTCAACATGCTCGTTTACACCCCGTAAACTGCGCTGTCGCACCGATTTTTGCCTTGTCTAACCTTCGCTCGTCGACTTTTCGGACGACGCCGAAGGCGCCCGGAGCGGTCTCCGGGCGTTCACTCCACGTGTTCTCTCCACGCGTTCTCTCCAGGCAGGCTTTTCGGTGGCCGGCGAGGCCTTCAGGCAGGCAGTCGGTTCACTGGCCACAGCACCTTCTCGCCGCTGGCGAAGCGCACCGCTTCTTCGGCCACCTTGCGCTTGAGCTCTTGCGCGGCGTCTTCTGAATACCAGGCCATGTGCGGGGTGATCAGGCAGTTGTCGATGCCCCTGAGCGGGCTGTCGGCGGGCAAGGGTTCCTGCTCGGTGGTGTCCAGGGCGGCGCCGGCAAGCCTGCCTTCCTTCAAGGCCTGGGCCAGGGCCGTCTCGTCGATGATGCCGCCACGGGAGGTGTTGATCAGATAGGCCGAGTCCTTCATCCGCTCCAGTGCCGCGGCGTCCACCAGATGGCGGGTTTCCTCGGTCAAGGGGCAGAACAGCCCGATCACGTCGGCCTCCCGGAACAACTCATCGAGTTCCAGGCAGCGAAGCTGGTCGGTGCCGTCTTCGGCGTTGGGCTGATGGTAGCGGTCGTGGGCGATGACATTGAAGCCCAGCGCCGCCATCTTGCGGGCGTAGAGCCGGCCGATGCGACCCAGGCCGACCACCCCGGCGGTCATCCGGGTCTGGCGTCGGATCGGCATGGCATCGGCGTACTCCCAGCGTCCGGCCTGGCAGCCGGCGTTCATCGGCACCAGCTTGCGAATCAGCGCCAGGCTCAGGGCCAGGGCGTGATCGGATACCTCGTGCATGCCGTAGTCCGGGACGTTGCAGACCTGGACCCCGGCGGCGCTGGCGGCCTCGAGGTCGACGTTGTTGACGCCGACCCCGTAGCGCACGATCTGCTTGAGATCGGGCAGGGCCTCGAATACCCGGCGGGTGAAGGGGGCGTACTGGTTCAGGGCGATATCGACGCCCTGGAGCTGTTCGATCAGCGCATCTTCGCTTTGGCATTCAAGCAGCGGGACATCGAAGCCCGCGCGCTTGAAGATCTCGGTTTCCACGTCGTGGTTGGCGTGGTCGAGGTCGGTAAAGACGATCTTCATGCAAGTCTCCTGTCAGCGGCCGAGGTAGCCGCCATCGACGGGCAGGGTGACACCGTGGACATAGTCCGAGGCAGGGGAGGCCAGAAACAGCAGCGGTCCTTTCATGTCGTCGCCATTGCCCCAGCGCCCGGCGGGAATGCGTGCGGTGATCTCGGCGTTGCGGCCCTCGTCGGCCAGCAGTGCGCTATTCATGTCGGTGGCCATGTAGCCCGGGGCGATGGCGTTGACGTTGATGCCCTTGGCCGCCCATTCGTTGGCCAGGGCCTTGGTCAGCTGCATCACGCCGCCCTTGCTGGCGGCGTAGGCCGGCACCGTCATGCCACCGAAGAACGACAGCAGCGAGGCGATATTGATGATCTTGCCCTGGCCGTCGGGCCCTTCGACGTTACGCTTAAGCATATGCCGGGCGGCGAGCTGACACAGCTCGAACACCGCCGTCAGGTTGACCTCGAGCACCGCCTCCCAGTCATCGGCGGGGAAGTGCTCGGAAGGGTGGCGGCGCTGGACGCCGGCGGCGTTGACCAGGATGTCGAGGCGACCGCCGAGCTTGGCAAGGGCAGCGTCGAAGCCCTCGCTGCGCTGCTGGCGTCTAGCCAGATCGACGACCACGCCATGACAGGCGCTGGTCGACGTGGACAGGCCCGAGGCGACCTCATGGACCTTGTCCGACGAGCCCAGGATGACGACCTCAGCGCCTGCCTCGAGCAGGGCTTCGGCCATGCCGAGGCCGAGGCCCCGGGTTCCGCCGGTGACGATGGCCTTGCGGCCGTGTAGATCGAACAGCTTCATGATTGGCAGTCCACCAGAACCTTGACGGTGTTGAGGGAGGGCGTGGCGATCATCTCGAAGACACCGGCCGCGTCGGACAGCGGCACCACCTGGGTGATGGTCTGGCGCAGTTCATCGGCCAGGGTGTCGGCCAGAGTCAGGGCGTCGCCGAACTGCTTGTGGGTGTAGACCCGGGAGCCGATCAGGGTCAGCTCCTTGAAATTCACGTCGATCAGATTGACCGCGTGGGCCGCCTTGTGGGTGGCGGTCAGGCAGATGGTACCGCCGACGCGTACTACCTTGGTCATCTCCAGCGCCGCGCTCTCGACACCGGAGCACTCGAACACGGCGTCGGCGCCGTCGCCGCCGGTGGCGCTGGCCACCCGCTCGACCAGGCTCTCGCTGCGCACGTCCACGGTATCGAAGCCGAGCTGGCGACAAAGTCCCAGGCGGCCTTCGTCGACGTCGGAGACGATCACCCGGGAGGCGCCTGAGTGGCGCAGCACGATGGCGGTCAACAGGCCGATTGGGCCGGCGCCCATCACCACTGCGCTGTCGAGCAGCGCAAAGCGTGCCTGGTGCAGCGTCCTGACCACCACCGCCAGGGGCTCCACCAGCGCCGCCACCTCATCGGACAGGCTGTCCGGCACCTTGAACAGCACGCTTTCGTCGATCCACTGATGGTCGGTCATGCCTCCGTCACGATCGATGCCGATCAGGCGCAGGTTGGCGCAGACATGCGGGGTGCCGTTGCGACAGGGGTGGCAGTCGCCGCAGGAGATCAGCGGGTAGGCCACCACTCGGTCGCCCACCGCGAAGCGCGAGTCCGGCGGCGTCTGCTCCACTCGGCCGACGAATTCGTGGCCCAGCACCAGGGGCGCCTGGGCGCGCGGGTGCTTGCCCGAGTAGATGCCGATGTCGGTGCCGCAGACACCGCAGTAGAGCATGCGAACCTTGACGGCGCCGGCCCGCTCGGCGGGCTCCGGCACCTCGGTGACCTCGACCTGGCGGGGGCCGGTATAGACCAGTGCTTCCATGGGGGTTCCTCGTGTCGTCGGGGCGTTGTGAAGAGGGAGAATTCAGGCGCTGTGCTGCTGGCGCTCGGCACCGCTGTCGCTGCCGAGCCGTGCACCGCCGGTGCGATGGGGGGCCATCCGGTCGCGGTCGAACTCGACCCCGATGCCGGGGCTGTCCGGGGCCACCGCGCGACCCTGGTCGAGGACCAGCGGACGTCGGGTGTAGTGATCGATGGGGAAGGAGTGGATCTCCATCCAGCCGGCGTTGGGCTGGGCCGACACCAGGCTTACGTGCAATTCCTGCATGCCGTGGCTGCAGATGGGCAGGCCGTAGTGGCGGCTCTGGCGGGCGACATCGAGCCAGCCGCTGATACCGCCGCAGTTGGAGGCGTCGGGCTGGATGAAGGATAGCCGCGCCTGCTCGAAGGCGTAGCCGAATTCGTGAGAGGTGTGCAGGTTCTCGCCCATGGCCAGGGGCATGCCGGTCGCCTCGGAGATACGGGCATAGCCCTGGTAGTCATCGGGAAGGGTGGGTTCCTCGAACCAGGTGATGTCGTAGGGCGCGAAGGCCCTGGCGGCCTCGATGGCGCCATCGACGCTCAGCGCGTAGTTGGCGTCCACCATGAAGGGACGCTCGGGGCCGATCAGCTCGCGTACCCGCGCCACCCGCTCGACATCCTCGGCAAGGGTCGGGCGGCCGACCTTGATCTTGATGGCCTCGGCGCCCTGGTCGAGGTAGCCCTGAACGTTGGCAAGCAGCCGCTCGAGGGAGAAGTTGAGGTCGATGCCGCCGAAGTAGGCCTGGCACTGGTGGCCCTGGCCGCCGGCCATCTGCCATAGCGGCTGGCCGAGGCGGCGGCCCTTGAGGTCCCACAGCGCGATATCCAGCGCCGAGATGGCGAAGGCGGCGATGCCGCCGCGGCCCACGTAGTGGATATGCCATAGCATGTCGTCGTAGCAGCCGGCGATGTCACCGGCGTCACGCCCCAGCAGCATCGGCGCCAGGTCGTGCTCGAGCAGTGCCAGGATGGCGTGTCCGCCGCGCCCGCCGGTATAGGTGTAGCCGGTACCGCTGTGGCCATCCGCGGTGGTGACGGTGGCGGTCACGACCTCGAAGTCGGTGTGCACGCCATGCTTGGCATCGCCCATGGGCTCGCTCAGCGGCAGTCGGTAGAGGTCGAGCTCGATGGAGGTGATCGTCGACATGGGAGGATTATCCTGTGTTGCGTGTGCGCGTGATCTGCACCTGGATCGCGATCACGACGAAGAGAAAGGCGCCGCGGATGACCATCTGCCAGTAGGCGCTGAGGTTGAAGGTGCCGAGTCCGTTTTCGAAGTTCAAAAGGTTGAAGATCAGACCGAGCATCAAGGCGCCGATCAGCGTCGCCACCAGCGACCCCTTGCCGCCGGTCAGCAGGGTGCCGCCGACGACGACGGCGGCGATGGCGGTCAACTCCCAGCCTAGTCCCTCCAGCGGCTGGCCGGCGCCAAAGCCCGAGGCCAGAAAGACCCCGGCGAGCCCGGCACAACCGCCGCTGATCAGGTAGGCCAGGGTCTTGGCCTTGCGCGCGGGCAGGCCCATCAGGTGGGCGGCTTCCTCGTTGTCGCCCACCGCGAGCATGGTGCGGCCGATGGGGCGTTGTTCCAGCAGCCACCAGAGACCGGCGCCGACCACCAGGGTGATAGCGAAGCTCCAGGGCAGCAGGCCGCCGATCGACTCCATCCCCAGTCGGGTAAAGCCGCTGGCCCAGTCCACCGGCACCGTCTGGTTGCCACTGATGATCAGGGCGGTGCCCTTGGCCGCCAGCAGGCTCGCCAGGGTGGCGATAAAGGGAGGGATATGCAGACGCGTGATCATCACGGCATTGACCAGACCCGCCGCCAGTCCGGTGGCGAACCCCGCCAGGAGCGCCGGGACCAGGCCGTAGGGGCTGACGTAGGCGGCGGTGACCGAGGACAGCGCCGCCACCGTGCCCACCGACAGGTCGATGCCACCGGTGATGATCACCAGGCACATGCCCAGGCTGATCAGCACGAACATGGCGTTGTAGTTGAGAAAGGACGAAAGATTGTAGGCGCTGCCGAAATTGTCGTAGCGGATCAGGCCGAGGCAGACCAGTGCCAGCAGGATCACGCAGACCCCGGTGGCCTGGCCATTGTCGGCAAGGCGCTGGCGCCAGGAGACGGTGGTCATGTCAGTGGGCTCCTCTGGGCGTCTGGAGATACACCGCCAGCACGATGATGGCGGCCTTCACCACCAGCGCCACCTCGTCGGCGACGCCGTTGGCGAGCAGGGTGTAGCGCACCAGCTGAATGATCGCGGCACCGAGGATGACCCCGGCGATGGGGGCCTTGCCGCCCTTGAGCAGGGCGCCGCCGACCACCGCCGCGGCGATGGCGTCGAGCTCCATCAGGTTGCCGTTCTTGGCCGCGTCCGAGGCGGAATTGATGGCCACGGTGATCAGCCCGGCGAGGCCGGCGAGCAGGGCACAGCTGGTGTAGGCTGCGAGCTTGACGCGGGTCACCGGGACCCCGGCCATGCGTGCCGCCTGGGGGTTGCCGCCGGTGGCCAGCAGGTAGCGGCCGTAGCGGGTGCGGGCGATGACCCAGGCCACCACCAGGGCGATGACCACCACCAGCCAGCCCTGGAAGGGCAGGCCGAGTAGCCGACCGGCGCCGAGGAACTCGAAGGCGGGATTGTCGAAGGTCTGCAGGTTGCCGTTGGTCAGCACCTGGGCCAGACCGCGGCCGGAAATGAACAGCACCAGGGTGGCGATGATCGGCTGCACGCCGAAGCGACTGACCAGCACGCCGTTGAACAGCCCGCAGGCCACGGCGACCGCCAGGGCCACGATGATGGCCACCAGGGTCATCGCCAGCGGCGCCTGCTGGCCGAACTCCGACAGAAAGATCAGCGGCGCCAGGGCGCCGGCCAGGGCCATCACCGCGCCCACCGACAGATCGATGCCACCGGTGGCGATGACCAGGGTCATGCCGATGGCGACGATGGCGATGGTCGACACCTGGGAGACGTTGACCGACAGCGTCTGCCACTCGAGAAAGTTGGGGGTGATCGCGACATTGAACAGGATCAGTGCCAGCAGGGCGACGAGTAGCGCCAGGCTGCGGGGATTCACCGGCATGGCCTGGCGCCATCGCGGGCTGGCCGACCGGGGCGTCGCCTGACGGGAGGAGTGGAGCGACGTCATGGTGCGGTCTCCTGGTGGTCGGTGGCGGTAGCGGGGGAACTCTCGTCGTCACGGGCCGCGCCGTCGGCTCGGTCGTGCTGGGCGGTGGCGATGGCGGTGACCAGGGCGTCTTCGCTGAGCCCGGGGTTGTCGAGCACCCGGGTCGAGTGGCCTTCGTGCATGATCACCACCCGCTGGGCGCCCTCGGCGAGTTCCTCGAATTCCGAGCTGATCATCAGCACCGCGCCGCCCTGGGCCTGATAGTCCTGCACGATGCGCTGGATCTCGCGCTTGGCGCCGATATCGACGCCACGGGTCGGCTCGTCGAGGATCAGCAGTCGCGGCTGGGTCGCCAGCCACCGCGCCAGCAGTACCTTCTGCTGGTTGCCACCGGACAGCTGGCCGATGGGTTGTTCCATGGAGGCGGTCTTGATCTTGAGCGCCTCGATATAGTGCGCGGCGAGTTCGCGCTCGCGCCGCCTTTGGATGACGCCGCGACGGCTCAGCGTGCCGAGCAGGGGCAGGGTCATGTTCTCGCGCACGCTCATCTCGGGGATGATGCCCTCGACCTTGCGGTCTTCGCTGAGCAGCGCCACCCCCGCGGCGATGGCGTCGCGGCTGTGGCGGGGGGCGTAGCGCTGGCCGGCAAGTCGCATGCTGCCCCGGGTGCTGCGATCGAGCCCGAACAGGGCGCGGGCAAGCTCGCTGCGACCGGCCCCGAGCAGACCACCGAGGCCCACCATCTCGCCCTGATGCACCTCCAGCGAGGCGCCGCGCAGGCCCTTGTCGGTGGCCAGAGACTCGACCTCGAGCAGCGTCTCGTCGGTGTCGAGTTCCATCTCACGAAAGCTGGTGGTGCCGCTTGCCTGGATGTCCGAGGCCTTGCGGCCAAGCATGGAGGCCACCAGCTCCAGGCGTGGTGTCTCGCTGAGGGTACGCTGCTCCACCGTGGCGCCGTTGCGCATGATGGTGGCGCAGTCGCACACCGCGTAGAGCTCCTCGAGGAAGTGCGAGACGAACAGCACCGAGGTGCCCTGGGACTTGAGCAGCCGGATGACCTCGAACAGCCGCTGGACCTCGCGTTCGTCCAGCGAACTGGTCGGTTCGTCCATAATCACCAGCCTGACCTGCTGGGACACCGCTCGGCCGATGGCCACCAGCTGCTGGATGGCGGTGGAGTACTCGCTGAGCGGACGGCGGACGTCGATGTCCAGCCCCAGCTCCTCGAGCACCGTGCGGGCCCGTCGATGGGCCTGGGGCCAGTCGATCCCGCCCCACCAGTGAAGCGGCTCGAAGCCCATCATCATGTTCTCGGTGACCGAGCGCAGCGGCACCAGGTTGAGCTCCTGGTAGATGGTGGCAACGCCCGCCTGCTGCGCCCGGCGCGGGCCGGAGAAGGCCACAGGCTTGCCGTCGAGCAGGATCTGGCCGCTGGTCGGTGTGTAGACCCCGGTCAGAACCTTGATCAGGGTGGACTTGCCCGCCCCGTTCTGGCCGATCAGGGCGTGCACCTCACCCGGCGCGATCGTGAGTGAGGCGCCGTCGAGGGCGACGGTACCTCCAAACCGCTTGTGGATGTCGCGCATGTCGATAAGCGCTGTCATGACGTGGTACCTGGTTGGAATGTCAGGTCGGGATCAACCGGCGTGGCTCAGCTCAATAGGCGTCGTCGATATGCTCGGCGGCGTTGTCTTGGGTGAAGACACGGTCCTCGACGCGCACCCAGGGCTCGATGGTCTCGCCGGCGGCGTAGCGGTTGAGCACGTCGCAGGCCATCGGACCAAAGCGCGGCGACGACTCGACGCTGACCCCGAGCTTGCCGTCGAGGATCGCCTGCAGGGCGTCGCGGGTGCCGTCGATGGAGACCAGCAGCACGTCCTCGCCTGGGGTGCGTCCGGCCAGTTCCAGCGCCTGGATGGCACCGATGATCATCTCGTCGTTGTGGGCGTAGACCACGTTGACCTCAGGGTGGGCCTGAAGCAGCGTCTCCATCACCTGGCGGCCGGTATCGCGGGCGAAGTCGCCGGACTGGGAGGCGATGATCTCCATGTTGTCCTGTTCGGCGATGACCGCATCGAAGCCTTCCTTGCGGTCATTGGCCGAGGAGGCGCCGGTGGTGCCCTCGAGCTCGATGATGTGGGCCTGTTCGCCTTCGAAGTTGTCGACCAGCCACTGGGCGGCGATGCGCCCCTGCTCGATGAAGTCGGAGCCGAGGAAGCTGACATAGTGCTCACCGGCCTTGGCGACCTCGTCATCGACGATACGGTCGACCAGGAACACCGGGATGCCTGCCGCACGGGCCTTCATCACCGCCGGGATCAGCGCCTTTTCCTCGCGCGGGGGCAGGAAGATCGCATCGACGCCCTGGGCGATCATGCTGTCCACGTCGGCGACCTGCTTGGCGGCGGAACCGGCCGCGTCAGTCACCGTCAGCTGCCAGTTGCACTCGGGGGCGATATCACGAAACGACTGGGTCTCGGCGATGCGCCAGGGGTTGTTGCTTTCCATCTGGGCGAAGCCCACCCGATAGCTGTCCTTCTGTTCCAGCGGCGGCAACTGCTGGGCCCAGCCGGGCATGGCGGAAAGTCCCAGCAGGGCGGCGGTGGCAAGCCCTGCCAGGCGGCGGGCGCGGGGGTGACGGGCAGTCGGGGAGTGGTGGGTCGAAGGCATCGTGTTCTCCTGGGCTATTGTGCTTGTTGTCAAAAGAGCACCGCGTCGGCAGTGCTCCGTGCTGCAGGGAGGGGGCGTTCAATCGCCCCAGTTGACGTACATCGTCTGCTTCTTGAAGTAGGCGGAAAAACCGTACTTGCCGTCCTCGCCGCCGACGCCGGAGTGGCCCCAGCCCGAGTGATAGGCGTGGACCTGCTCGCCGTTGGCGCGATTGAAGTAGATCTCGCCGAAGCGCAGCTCCGAGGGCAGCCGCATCAGCCGCTTGAGGTCGCGGGTGAAGACATAGGCCGAAAGGCCGTAGGAGGTGTCGTTGGCGAAGGCCAGGGCCTGCTCGAAGTCGTCGACTCGCTGGATCGGCACCACCGGTCCGAACACCTCGTCGTCGATCAGCGGTGAGCGATTGTCCCGGGTCTCGACGATGGTCGGGGCGATCCAGTAGCCCTTGGCGTAGTCGCCTGAGTCGAGCGGGCCGCCTTCGAGCAGCACGCTGTCGCCCTGGGCGATACCGCGCTGGACCATGGCGGCGACCTTGTCGCGTTCGCCACGGCTGACCTTGGGGCCCATGTCGGGGTCATCCAGCGGATTGCCGATGCTCAGTGCGCGCGAGGCGGCGATGAACTTGTCGATGAACTCGTCGGCGATCTGGCGATGCAGGTAGATACGCTCGCTGCAGGTGCAGATCTGGCCGCAGTTGGTATAGCGCGCGGTGACGGCGGCCTTCACCGCGGCGTCGACGTCGGCGTCTTCCATCACGATGAAGGGCGCCTTGCCGCCGAGCTCCAGCCGCACGATCTTGAGTTCCTCGGCGGCGCTGCGAAAGATCTGGCGCCCCGCCCGGGTACTGCCGGTCATGGTGATCAGATCGGTGTCGGGATGCTCCACCAGCGCCTGGCCCACCACCGGCCCCTGGCCGGTCACCACGTTGAAGACGCCGGGCGGAAACCCGGCGCGCTCGGACAGCGCCGCCAGATAAAGTCCGGCGAAGGGGGTGATCTCGTGACCCAGCAGGATAAAGGTGTTGCCCGCCACCAGGGCGGGGCCGGCCTTGCGCGTGGCCAGGGCCGCCGGATAGTTCCAGGCGGTCAGTCCGGCGACCACCCCGAGCGGCAGCGAGCGAATCTGAATTTCCTCGTGGCGATTGTCCGAGGGCAGAATGTCGCCTTCGATGCGTCTGGCCCACTGGGCGCTGTAGCGCAGAAATTCGCTGCAGGCGCCGACCTCGCCGCGAGCCTGGGACAGGGGTTTGCCCTGCTCCAGGGCAATCAGCCGGGCGAAGGGGTCGAGATGGCGATCGATCTCCTCGGCCCAGCGGGTCAGCAGCTTGCCACGCTCGTTGGCCGGTCGCCTGGCCCAGTCGGACTGAGCCCTGGTGGCTGCGGCGACGGCGGCGTCCACGGCGGCGGCGTCACCGGCGGGGACCTGGCCAAGCAGCGCCTCGCTGGCCGGGTTGTCCACCTCGATGGCGTGGGAGCCGGCATGCTCAAACCAGCTACCATCGACCCACATGCGGCCTTCCAGGGGGGTGGCACCGAACTGTTGGAAATCCATGGGGCGTCCTCTGTTGGGTAAGGCCAGAACGATGATTGGATAACGCCAGAACAACGTTGGGGTGGTCAGAACGTCTGTTAGATAACGCTGAAATGACGTTTGGTACGACCATATACTGTTGATGGTCGAGGTGGCTGGCAAGCGTAAGGCGCTACGACCATTGTCTATATTTTCTTCAAGTTTATGAAATATAGAGATTTTGCGGTTTGTTATGGCGATATTAGCCATTGGTTGTAGTTGTTGGTCGAGAATTTAATGATTAGTTTGGTACGACGATAAACGAGGTGTTGTATGAGCGGACGCAGTGCGGACTCGATCACTCTGGATATTGAGCGCTCCATCGTTGCCGGCGAGCTGGAGGAAGGACGTCCGTTGCCCGCTGAGCGGGCGCTGATGGAGCAGTACGGCGCCAGTCGCACGGTGATTCGCGAGGCGATCACCGCGCTCACCGCCAAGGGATTCTTGAAGAGTCGTCCGCGCTATCGCCCGATCGTCTGTCGCCCGGATGCGAGTTCGGCGATGCAGGCGGCAGGAGGCGTAATCAAGCACCTGCTCGACAACTCCCGGGGCGTACATGACCTCTACCAGATACGGGTGTTGTTCGAGCGGGTGCTGGTGCGGGACGCCGCCACCGGGGCGGGCAAGGACGACCTCAAGCGGCTGAAGGATGCACTGGACGACAACCAGGCGGCGATCTGCGATTCCGAGCGCTTCTACGCCACCGATGTGGCCTTTCACCGGGTGCTTTACACCATCTCGGGCAACCCGGCCTATCCGGCCATTCACGCCGGCTTTGTCGAGTGGCTGGCGCCCCAGTGGAGCCGGATGCCACGCAGCGAGCAGCGCAATCACGACAACTTCCTGGCCCACCAGGCGATCTACGAGGCCATCCTGATGCGTGATCCCGACGCGGCGGAGCGCGCCCTGGTCGATCACCTCGAGGCCTCATGGGAGTTCGTGCGCAGCACTTTCTTTGCAGGAGAGAACGAGTGAGCGACGTCGATCATATTGTTGTCGGGGGCGGGGCCGCCGGGTGCGTGGTAGCCGCCCGCCTGGTGCGCGAGCAGGGTGCCAGGGTGCTGCTGCTGGAGGCGGGCTCGTCCCACCACCACCCGCTGCTCGACATGCCCCCGGGCATCTTCAAGATGATCAATGGCTCGAAGTTCATGCGCTATCACCAGACCGAGCCGCAGGCTCATCTGGGGGGACGGGTCCATGACATTCCCCAGGGTCACGTGCTCGGCGGCGGTACCTCGGTCAATGCCCAGGTCTACATGCGCGGGCGGCCCGAGGACTACGACGACTGGGATCGGCGACTCGCCGGCAACGCGGCGAGGGCCGACTGGTCCTGGCAAGGGGTGCTCGAGCACTTTCGCCGGATGGAGGACAACGACCGTCTGGTCAATGATCGCCACGGGCGCGGCGGGCCACTCAAGGTCTCTGATCCCGGTCATGTGGATGTGGCCTCGCGCTGGTTTATCCAGGCCGCCCAGGCGGCGGGGCTGCCCTATAACGGCGACTTCAATGGCGAGCGTCAGACCGGGGTCGGCTTCTATCAGTTCATGAATCGAGCGGGCAAGCGCTGCTCTGCCGCCTACGCCTACGTGGAGCCGCTGCGCGAGCACCCGGGGCTCGAGGTCGCGCTCGACTGCGAGGTCCAGCAGGTGCTGGTTGAAGACGGACGCGCCGTGGGCGTCGAGTACCGCGACCGCAAGGGCAAGGTGCACCGGGTGCGCGCGCAGGGCGAGGTGATCCTGGCGGCGGGTGCGCTGGTGACCCCGAAGCTTCTGATGCTCTCGGGTATCGGGCCGGCCGAGCAATTGGCGCAGCACGACATTGCGGTGAAGGCGGACCTGCCGGGGGTGGGGCAGAACCTGATCGACCATCCCGAGGTGCCGATCACCGCCTACGCCAGGACCCCGTGTGGCTACTATCGCCAGGGCGTCGGCTGGCGGATGCTGGCCAACGGGCTCCAGTTCAAGCTGTTCGGCAGTGGCCCGGTGACCTCGGCCGGGGTCGAGGCGGGCGCCTTCGTCAATCCCGTCGATCCTCAGGCGGCACCGACCATCCAGGCCTTCTGCGTACCGATCGTCTATCTGGACCGGGATACCCGGGACGCGCTCAAGGACGACTACGGCCTGACGGTGACCACTGTGGTGGTCAAGCCGAAGGCCAGAGGCAGCGTTTGCCTGCGCTCGGCCGACCCCGGCGACATGCCGCGGGTGTCGCCCAACCTGCTCGGCCATCCCGACGACATGCAGGCGATGGTGGAGGGGCAGAAGTTCTTTCTGCGGGCCTTCGAGCAGTCACCGCTCAAGGAAAACCTGCACGGTGTGGCCTTGCCCTTCGCCGGAAGCGGCGCCAGCGACGATAAGCTGCTCGAACACTGCCGACGCTTCGTCAAGACCAACTACCACCCGGCCGGTACTGCGGCCATGGGTGCCGATGACGACCCCATGGCGGTGCTCGATGCGCGACTGCGGGTTCGTGGGGTGCGCGGGCTGAGGGTCTGCGACATGTCCGCGGTGCCCGATATACCCGCCGGCAACACCACCGCCCCGGCGATGATGCTGGGCAGCCGCTGCGCCGACTTTATCGGCGAGGATGCGGGCCTGGGGCAGGACGCCCGGCGCGACGCTGCAGCGCCCGAGGCGAAGGCCACCGGGGCGGCGATGCATTGATCTACTGAACGGATTTTCAAGCACCGACAGCAACCGACAGCAACCAATAGCAACAATGAAAAAGGAGCATCCGATGACACGCCTGACTTTTCTGCCGCTGACCCTGAGCGTAGGTCTCGCCGCCGCAGCCAGTGCTGCCCAGGCTGCCGACACCGTCCAGTGGGCCCATGTGTACGAACCCTCCGAGGCCTACCATCACTGGGCCGAGTGGGGCGCCGAGCAGATCGCCGAGCGCACCGACGGTCGCTACGAAGTGGAGGTCTTCCCCGCCTCGACCCTAGGCAAGGAGGTCGAGATCAACCAGGGGCTGGTGCTCGGCACCGTCGACATCATCTACACCGGCCAGAGCTTTGCCGCCCAGACCTACGGGCCGCTGGCGCTGTCCGACGCCCCCTTCGTGTTCCGTGACTACGAACACTGGAAGGCCTACGCCGACAGCGAGCTGTTCGCGGAATTCGCCGACGGCTACCGTGATGCCTCCGGCGGTAACGTGATCCTGGGTGACTGCTACTACGGCCAGCGCCACGTGACCTCCAATACGCCGATCGTCGAGCCCGCCGACATGGAAGGCCTCAAGATTCGGGTGCCCAATGCGCCCATCTACAGCCTGTTCCCCCGTGCGGTCGGCGCCCAGCCGACACCGGTGGCTTTCTCCGAGGTCTATCTGGCCCTGCAGCAGGGGGTGGTGGACGCCCAGGAGAACCCCTTGCCGACCATCCGCGCCAAGAAGTTCTACGAGGTCCAGGACTACATCAACCTGACCGGCCACGTTACCGGCTCCAATCTGATCGTTGCCGGCGGTCCCTTCTTCAACGGCCTGTCCGAGGAGGATCAGCAGATCTTCCGCGAGGTGCTCGGCGAGGTGGCCAGGAAGGTCTCCGACGATGTACGCGAGCAGGAGCTGGCTTCCATCGACTGGTTCAAGGAGCAGGGTGTGGAGGTGCTGGAGGTCGAGCGTGAGGCCTTCCGCGAGAAGACGTTGCCGGTGCTCAACGGCGACGAGGCGACCTGGACCCAGGAACAATTCGATCGCTTGCAGGCGCTGTAACGCCTCGGGAAAAACGCTATGAACCACACCGACAGCGAGGCTCTGGGCTCCGCACGGGCACCCGAGGAGGGTGCCCGTGAGGGGCCGCAAGGCCCGGATATCGACTTTGACGACGACGGCCCGACCTTCGCCTGGCGCGACATCGGGCTTGAGGACGCGCTCACCCTGGTGGTCTTCTGGACCATGGCTGCGGTGGTGTTCGCCCAGTTCTTCAGCCGCTACGTGCTTGGCTCGCCGCTGGGCTGGACCGAGGAGGTCGCCCGCTATCTGCTGATCTGCGTCGGCTTTCTGGCGGCGACCGTGGGGGTGCGCAAGCGCAGCCACATCCGCCTCGAACTGCTGTATCGCTACCTTCCCCTGCGTGCCTCGGCGGCGATGATCTGGCTGGTTGACCTGGGCCAGCTCGTCTATTTCGTGCTGCTGGGGTGGGTCACCTGGAAGATCCTGCCGTTGATGAGCGCACAGAAGATGACCTCGATGGCGGTCGGCATGGACACCCTCTACAGCGTGGTGCTGTTGAGCATCGCCATCATGGCGCTGCGTCAGGCCTGGCAGCTGGTGCGGGCGAGCGGTCCGAAGCAGTGGCTGGCGGCGCAGCGAGCTGACACCACCGGCGAGGAGGCATCATGACGCTACTGGTCCTGTTCGGCGGCCTGCTGCTGATGCTGGTGATGGGCTTCCCGGTGATGGTTGCGCTTGGCGCCTCGTCGCTGGCGGCGATCCTGGTCGATGGCAGCGTCCCCGACTTTATCGTGCTGCACCGTATGGTCGGTGGCATGGACAGCTTTCCGCTGCTGTCGATTCCCTTCTTTGTCCTGGCCGGTGCGCTGATGAACTCCGCCGGCATCACCAGTCGCATCTTCGACTTCGCCAGGGCCCTGGTGGGCTGGATGCCCGGTGGGCTCGGCCACGTCAACGTCGGCGCCTCGGTCATCTTTGCCGGCATGTCCGGTGCCGCGGTGGCCGACGCCGGTGGGCTCGGCGCGATCGAGATCAAGGCGATGCGCCGGGCGGGCTATGACCCTGGCTTTTCGGTGGGCATCACCGCTGCCTCGTCCACCATCGGGCCGATCATTCCGCCTAGCCTGCCGCTGGTGATCTACGGCGTGATGGCCTCGGCCTCGATCGGTCAGCTGTTCGCCGCCGGCCTGGTGCCGGGACTGTTGATGGCGCTTTCGTTGATGCTGATGGTGGCCTGGTACGCGGTGCGTTATCAGTATCCGCGTGACGTCGGCTTCGCCCTGGGCTGGATCGCCTTGACCTTCCGTCGTGCCTTTCTGTCGCTGCTCACCCCGGTGATCATCGTCGGCGGCATCGTGCTTGGCATCTTCACCGCGACCGAGGCCGCCATCGCTGCGGTGATCTACGCCATGCTGCTGGGGGCGGTGGTCTATCGCACCCTGACCTTCAAGAGACTGCTGGCGGTCACCATGGAGACCATCGAGACCACCGGGATCATCATGATGATCATCGCCGCCTCGTCGATCTTCTCCTGGCTGCTCACCAGTCACCATGTGGCCGAGAACTTCGCCAACTGGATGCTGGCGGTCACCTCCAACCCCACCATCATCCTGCTGTTGATGACGTTGATCCTGTTCGTGGTGGGCTGCTTCATGGAAACCATCGCGGCGATCACCATCCTGGTGCCGATCCTGCTGCCGATCGCGGTCAACCTCGGCGTCGACCCGGTGCAGTTCGGTATCGTCATGGTGCTGAACCTGATGATTGGCCTGCTGACGCCACCGGTGGGACTGGTGCTCTACGTGCTCTCGCAGGTGTCCAAGGTGCCCTTCGAACGCTGCGCCTCGGCGACCCTGCCGTTCCTGATCCCGCTGTTGATCGTGTTGATGCTGGTCACCTTCGTGCCCTCCATCTCGCTGTGGCTGCCGACCTTGATCTATCGCTAGGCGCTGTCCGAAAAGTCGACGAGCGAAGGTTAGACAAGGCAAAAATCGGTGAGAAAGCGCAGTTTACGGGGTGTAAATGAGCATTTTGATCCGATTTTTAACGCCGTATTACCGAGCGCAGGCACTTTTCAGACAAGCCCTAGCATCGAGCAGGCAAGGGGACACGTTGTGCCCCTGACAACCCACGCCCCCGACGTCTTCGTCGGGGGCGTTTGCTTGAGGGGGGGGCGATGGTGCGTCCTCCTGCCTATCGCCCCATCCAGCCGCCGTCCACGGTCATCACGCTGCCGTGCATATAGTCCGAGGCGCTGGAGGCCAGAAACACCACCGGTCCCTTGAAGTCATCGGCGTCGCCCCAGCGACCGGCGGGGATGCGCGCGAGGATATCGCGGGAACGCTCGGGATCGTCGCGCAGTGCCTGGGTGTTGTCGGTGGCGATGTAGCCCGGAGCGATGGCGTTGACGTTGACCCCGTGGGCGGCCCATTCGTTGGCGAAGGCCTTGGCCAGCTGGGCGATGCCGCCCTTGCTGGCGGCGTAGCCGGGCACGGTGATGCCGCCCTGAAACGACAGCAGCGAGGCGGTGAAGATCACCTTGCCGCTGCCTCGCGCGACCATCTGCCTGCCGATCTCCCGGGTCAGCACGAAGGGGGCGCTCAGATTGACGTCGATGACCCTGTCCCACAGCGCATCGGTGTGCTCGGTGGCGGGGGCGCGTTCGATGGTGCCGGCGTTGTTGACCAGGATATCGATACGCCGGTCGGCAAGCTGCTCGACCATCGCCATCAGCGCGCTGCGGTCCGACAGGTCGCAGGCGATCCCTGTGCAGTCTCGCCCCAGGGCGCGAACTCGCTCGCCCAGGTCGCCGCCGTCGGCGGTCATGCTGGTGCTGACGGCGATGATGTCGGCACCGGCTTCGGCCAGGCCCAGCGCCATGGCCGCGCCGATGCCGCGTCTCGCGCCTGTCACCAGGGCGGTCTTGCCGTCGAGTGCAAAGGTCGTCAGTACAGCCATCGAAAATCTCCTGAGTGATCGGACAGGCATGTATAGCAACGGGGGGTATCAGCCTAGTGGGCATCCCGGGCGCGGGAAAGGCCGGGGAGGGGCATCGTGCGGATGGCAGTGCTCCGTCTCGACCACATCTTGTACCTTTTAAATACAAATTCTTTCTTATTAGACCTATGTCTAAGGGGCGGGTGTATTGACCGATCCTGAGTGAAAAGGGTTTTTCAAGCAATTGAAAATAAACGATTAAGTGGACTGTTTTGGGTTCTCGATATGGTCTCTAGTGTCGTGTGGAGGTCAAGACAAAAGCCAAGTTGTAAAAAGTTGTTTGAAAAGCCTTCCGGCGCTTCCTATAGTGACTCCGTCAACGAACAACCCAGTTTGCCAGCGATAGGCGGAGCCCATGAGCATCATCAACGATTACCCCCACGCAGAGCTGTCCAACCTGACCCGCGAGCGACTGATGCGGGCTTCGACGGCGTCGCTGCACACCCTGCTGCACAAGCGGGGTCTGAAGAACACCTATATCCAGAACGTCGGTCGCATGAACAAGAGCCAGGTCAAGATGGTGGGGCAGGCCTACACCCTGCGCTATATCCCGGCCCGCGAAGACCTGGACGTGGTGGCCGCCTTCCGTGATCCGGAGCACCCCCAGCGTCTGGCGGTGGAGAGTGTGCCGCCTGGCCGCGTACTGGTGTCCGACTGCCGTCAGGATGCCAGCGCCGCGAGTGCCGGCAGCATCCTGTTGACCCGCCTGCAGGTGCGCGAGTGCGCGGGCTTTGTGTCAGACGCCGGTGTGCGTGACTCGGAGTACGCCGAGAGCATGTCGATGCCGGTGTTCTGCACCAAGCCCAGCGCCCCGACCAACCTGACCAAGCACCACGCGGTGGATATCCAGCAGCCCATCGGCTGTGGCGGCGTGCCGGTCTATCCCGGCGACGTGCTGGTCGGCGACGGCGACGGCGTCATGGTGGTGCCGCTCGAGCTGGCCGACGAGATCGCCGAAGAAGCCAGTGGCATGGAGGCCTTCGAAGCCTACGTGCTGGACAAGGTCAACAACGGCGCGGCGGTCATCGGTCTTTATCCGCCGAACGAACAGGCCCAGGAGGAATACCAGGCCTACCTGCGCGAGCAGAAATCTCGCGGCTGAAGCAGGAGTCGCGCGGCCAGACAAGCGCCGCCTCATCTATCCCCACACAATCACAAAATAATTCCAGGAGTCGCCATGTTTGCTCTTACCCCCCTCAACGCCACCCTCAGCACGACCCTGCGCAAGCGTCTGATCAAGGGCGCGACCGGCGCTACCCTGGCCGGTGTGGCGCTGGCCGCGGTCGTCGCCGTGCCCACGGCCCAGGCCGACTTCCCCCAGCGTGACATCCGCATGATCGTGCCCTGGCCTGCCGGCGGCGGCGCGGATGCCATCTCGCGCAAGATCAGCAACCTGGCCGAGCAGTCGCTGCCGACCTCGATCTACGTCGAGAACATCGGCGGGGCGGTGACCGCCACCGGCCTGATGCAGTTGGCCAAGGCGCGTCCCGACGGCCACACCATCGGTGTGCTGACCTACGACAGCGTCGTCACCCTGCCGCGGGGCAACATGGTGCCCGGCTACTCGCTGGACAAGCTCGAGCCGTTCGCCCGCGTGACCCAGGAAGCCGACGCCATCGTGGTATCCAAGCAGTCGGGCTTCACCTCCTACGAGGAGCTGATCGAGGCGGCCAGGGAAAATCCCGGCACGGTGCGCATCGGTGTGGCGCCCCAGGGCTCTGGTCCCTACCTGGCGGTACGTCGCCTGGAGGCGGCCACCGGGGTCACCTTCAACGTGATCTCCTATCCGGGGTCGTCCACCGCCGAGGCCGAGGCGCTGCTGTCCGGCGAGATCGACGCCGCCATCTCGAGCCTGGGGGACTTCTCCGGAATCCTGTCCTCGGGTGATGCGCTTGGCGTGGTCGAGCTGTCCGGTTCGCAGAACCCGGCCTATCCCGAGGTGCCGCCGATCTCCGAATTCGACGTGGATCTCGAGACCGGCAGCTTCATCGTGCTGGCGGCGCCGGCCAATACCCCGGAAGACGCCATCGAGACCCTGGAGTCGACCTACCACGAGGCTTACCAGAGCGACGAGTTCCAAGAGTGGGTCACCAGTATCGGTGTCACGCCGGGCTGGCTCGGCAGCGAGGAAGTCAACGAGTGGATCGGCAGCTACCAGGAGCGGACCTTCGCCGCCATGGATGAGCTGGACCTGTAAGTCCGGGGTGCAAGGTCCGGGGAGGAAGGTCCGGTGAAACATGTCTGAGCTTCACGCAGCGACCTTCCGCTTCCTGCCTCCATCTGGAGCGGGCGGGTAGAGCACCTGCCTCTGCCGGCCCGCTTCACTTCCCTTCCAACGAACACTGTGTTGTCGGTCTCCCGTCATTGGGGGCCGAGAGAGGTTTCGCATGTCTCGTTCATCTTCATCTCTGCTGGCGCGTGCGCTTGGCCTTGGCCCTGGCTCCAGTGCTGGCGCGATCCGTTTCCACGGCGTGCTGGCGCTGCTGGCCCTGGGCTACCTGATCGGTGGCCTTGCGATGGGGCCTCCGCTGGAGGCCGGCAAGCTGACGCCATCCTTCTTTCCGTTGCTGATCGGTGTGCTGGCCACCGTGCTGTGCGTGCTGCAGTGGTGGTCCTCGGTGCGCAGCGCCGCTGCCCTGGATCGGGACAACGCGGCCGATGAAGGCGATAGGCCGAGGGGCCGTCGTCTTTCGCCGGAGCTGACCCTGATGCTGGCGACTCTGGTCTATGTACTGGTGTTTCAGTCACTCGGCTATGTGCTGTCCACCCTGGTCTATGTACTGGGAGTGATGCTGTTGTTCTCGGGGCTCGACAAGTGGTTGAGCAAGGCCCTGATCGCGCTGGCCATCACCGCGGTGGGCTTCGTGCTGTTCAACCAGGTCTTCAACGTCCGTCTACCGACACTCTGGGGGTGAGCCATGATGACTGATGCAACCCGCTCGGCGCTCGCTGCCGGGCGACACGCCGGGGGTGACCCATGGACTTCCTGACCCAGGTGCTGGCGAGCTTCGGTTTGCTGCTCAATCCCACGGTGCTGTTCTATGTGGTGGCCGGTTTTCTGATCGGCACCGTGTTCTCGGCGATTCCCGGTCTGACCGCGACCCTGGCGCTGGCGCTGCTGCTGCCGCTGACCTACAGCCTGGACGTGACCACGGCGCTGATGGCCTGTGCCAGCATCTATATGGCCGGCATGTGCGGTGGCAGCATCACCGCCACCACCATTAATATTCCCGGTGCACCCTCGTCGATGATGACGGCGCTGGAAGGCTACCCAATGCAGCAGCGCGGCGAAGGGCCTCTGGCGCTGGGCCATGCCTCCTTCGCCTCGATGATCGGCGGCGTGTTCGGGGCGGTACTGCTGGTGCTGCTGGCGCCCTTGATCGCCGACCTGTCGCTGCTGGTGCAGACCACCGGCAAGTGTGCGCTGATCCTGTTTGCGCTGATCGTCATCGTCATCGCCCAGCGGGGCAATGTCCGCCGTGCGGCTATCGCCGCCTGTCTGGGGCTGATGCTCGCCACCGTGGGGCTAGACGCCATGGTGCCGGTGGCCCGGTTCAGCTTCGGCATGGGTGACCTGGCGGCGGGAATCGACCTGATGCCGGTGATCATCGGTACCTTCGCCATCAGTGAGCTGTTGACCCAGCTTGCCGAGAACGACAAGGCCCAGGCCATTCGCGATAAGCTCAAGGGAGTGGCGAAGATTCGTCGCCGCGACTTCATCCCGTCGCGTTCGGCGATCCGTCGTATCGGCGCGGCCTGCTATCTGAAGTCTTCCACCATCGGCTATCTGGTAGGCACGCTGCCCGGGGCCGGGGGCTCCATGGGTGGCTTTCTGGCCTACGTGGAAGCGGTGCGTACCTCGCGTGAGCCGGACAGCTTCGGCAAGGGCAATCCCCAGGGGATCGCGGCGGCGGAAAGCGCCAACAACGCGGTCTGCGGCGGCGCCCTGGTGCCCATGTTGACCTTTGGTATCCCGGGTGACCCGATCACCGCCATCGTGCTCGGTGTGCTGGTCATCAACGGCATCCAGCCGGGGCCGCAGCTGATGGAATCCCAGGCTGGGCTGATCGCGCCCATGCTGGCGGCACTGATCTTCAGCGCGCTGATCCTGATTCCGCTGACCATGTACCTGCTCGGGCCTTACTTTATCCGCATCGTGCGCATTCGCCGTGATGTGCTGTTTGGCTCGATCGCCATGCTGGCGGTGGTGGGCAGCTACGTGGCGACCTACTCGACCTTCCAGATGATGATGACGCTGGTCATGGGGGTGCTGGCCTTCTATCTGAGAAAGCACGGCTATCCGGTGGTAACGCTGCTGCTCGGCTTTATCCTCGGCCCGGGCCTCGAGGAGTACCTGCGCCGTTCCCTGACCCTGTCCAACGGTGACCTGACGGTCTTCGTGACCCAGCCCGACAGTCTGTTCTTCATCGTGCTGACCGGGGTGTTCGTGTACTTCCTGGCGATCCGCAAGCCGGTGCAGTTGAAGGGTAGCCAGAACACGACCTGAGGCCCGTACAGATTCCAGAGCAGGAAACTTCAGCGCCTGTCCGACGGCATATCGCCCGGGTCAGGCGCTTTTTTTGGTTCATGATGCCGAGCGGAAGGGTCGGGCGAGTGGCCTGGTTGGCCACGATCCTCCATGAAGTCTTCGCTCGCTCCCCCCGCGTCAAACCAATCGTCCCAGGTCTCACCGGCAGGAGTGCGAGCGCCTCCTTGAGCTGTGGAGACGATAACGCTCCTGTTTGCGTCCTCGGCAAAGGCGGCTGCCTCTGGCAGGCGTATCGCCTGGGAACGGTTGGATGGAAAGACGTAGCCTTTACTCATCGTCGCGAGTCTCTTGTATGTAAAGGATGTGCCTAGCCTAGGCGAGCTCGCTCGTTAAAGGGCATCTCCGGGGTGTCTCAGGGGCATCTTGGGGGCAGTTCAGGGCAGACGCGACAAGCCGGGGCCCGCTGGAGTGTAGATCGATATCATCAAAAAAGGTCCTCGCCGGTGGCGAGGGCCTCGTTGATGGTGCGCCAGGGACGCCGGTGGGCTGGCGTCGCCTGTTGTAGAGAAGGAGAGAAGGAGAGAAGGAGAAAAAGAAAGAACGCTGGGCTAGCGCTTGCCGTTCACCTGGCGGGTCAGCCCCAGAGGGTTGTCGGCCTTGAGGCTGTCCGGGGCCAGGGCCTCGGGCATCGCCTGGTAGCACACCGGGCGCAGGAAGCGCTGGATCGCGGCGCTGCCCACCGAGGTGGTGCGCGAGTCGGAGGTCGAGGGCCAGGGGCCGCCATGGACCATGGAGTGGCACACCTCGACGCCGGTGGGCCAGCCGTTGAACAGGATGCGACCGGCGCGACGCTCAAGCAGCGGCAGCAACTGGTCGGCCAGCGCGTAGTCGGCTTCCTCGAGGTGGACCGTGGCGGTCAACTGGCCTTCCAGCGCGGTCAGCACCTGCTGCATCTGTGCCACCGAGTCGCACTCGACGATCAGCGCGCAGGCTCCAAAGACCTCGTCATGCAGAGCGGCGTTGCCGATGAAGTCACTGGCGCTGGTGCGCAGCAGGTGCGGCTGGCAGGGGCAGGCAAGATGGCCGGTGGCCTTGCCCTTGGCGACCAGGCTGACGCCCGGCTGGTCGGTGAGTTGGGCGACTCCCTGCTCATAGGCGGCGTGGATGCCGGGGGTCAGCATCAGCTGGGGGGCGGCTTCGCGCACCGCGGCACCGGCCTGCTCGACGAAGCGCTCAAGCGCGGCACCAGACAGTGCCAGAATCAGCCCCGGGTTGGTGCAGAACTGGCCGGCGCCCATGGTCAGCGACGCGACGAAGGCGTCGCCCAGGGCCTCGGCGTTGGCTTCCAGCTGCTGCGGCAGCAGCAGGACCGGATTGATGCTGCTCATCTCGGCGTAGACCGGGATCGGCTGGGGGCGTGCCTGGGCGGTGCGCAGCAGGGCGGTGCCGCCGTTGCGCGAGCCAGTGAAGCCCACCGCCTGGATGCGTGGGTCCTTGACCAGGGCCTGGCCGAGCTCGCTGCCGCTGCCATAGAGCAGCGAGAACACGCCCTCGGGCATGTTGCTGCTCTTGGCGGCCTGTTGCAGGGCGCGTCCGACCAGCTCCGAGGTGCCGGGGTGGGCGGAGTGGGCCTTGACGATCACCGGGCAGCCTGCGGCCAGCGCGGCGGCGGTATCGCCGCCGGCCACCGAGAACGCCAGCGGGAAGTTGCTGGCACCGAACACCGCCACCGGACCCAGCGGCACCTGCTGCTGGGCGAGAGAGGGACGCGGCATGGGGGCGCGCTCGGGCAGGGCGTCCTCGATGCGTACGTCGAGATAGTCGCCGCTGCGCAGGACCTCGGCGAACAGTCTGAGCTGTCCGCAGGTGCGGCCACGCTCGCCTTCAAGGCGTGCCCTGGGCAGGCCGGTCTCGGCCATGGCGCGCTCGGTCAGGGTGTCGCCGAGAGCATCGATATTGTCGGCTGCCGCCTCGAGAAAGGCCGCGCGGTCTGCAAGCGGCAGGCGGCGGTAGGCCAGGAAGGCGTCCTCGGCCAGCTGGCAGGCGCGCTCGACCTCGGCCTGGCCCGCCAGGGGGTAGGCCGGGGCAAGGGTCTCGCCGGAGGCGGGGTTGACCGCCGAGATGGTGCGTCCGTCGGTGGAACCGGCCACCGAGGCGAAGCCGATCAGATGATGACCTTCGAGTGTCATGGGGACTCCTGTTATTGCGCAGTGAAGATGATGAAAGGTGGCAAGGGGCGGCCGCTGCCAAACCGGGGTCGACGCGCACGAAACCTGCGATCGCAGTACGCACGAACGCCGAGTAGGGGAGTGGATAGCGAAGCGGCCGGAAGCATGTCCGGCCGCTCGGGGCTCAAGGGGTAGACGTCGATAGCGCCGTCACGCCGGTGGCCCGGGATGCTGCGATATGCCTCAGGGGCACATCTGGCCGCCGTTGACGTCGATCACCTGGCCGGTGATGTAGCCGCTGGCAGCGTGGGAGGCCAGGAACAGGAAGGACGGTGCAACCTCCTCGGAGGTGCCAAGGCGGCCCATGGCGATGGTGGAGGCGATCTTCTCTTTCACCTCAGCGCTCTTGTCGGCGTGGAAGGCGGTGTCGATGGTGCCCGGTGCGACGATGTTGAAGCGCACGTTGTCCTTGGTGAATTCCTTCACCCAGTTGCGATGCAGGTTGTGCAGCATGGCCTTGGAGCCGCCGTACAGAGAGGCGCCGAGGCCACCGCCTTCGCGACCGGCAATGGAACCGGTGCTGATGACGCTGGCGGTCTCGCCGCGCTTCTCGGCGGAGGCCTTCAGGTGCGGCATGGCGAAGCGGGTGGTCATGATCACCGAGCGCAGGTTCAGGTCCATCACCAGGTTGAAGTCGTCGTCCTCGAGGGACTCGAGGCCCTTGCGCACGCCGAGGCCGCCGGCGTTGTTCACCAGCACGTCAAGGCTGCCGAACTGATCGACAAATTCGTTGACCAGGGTCTCGCACTCGCCGCTCTTGGTCAGGTCGCGCTCATAGTAGGCGAAGCGCGCACCCTCGGACTCCAGCTGGGCGATCAGCTCCTCGGCGGCGCTGTCCTTCTGGCTGCTGTTGATGCCGACGATGGCACCCTGGCGGGCGAAGGCCACCGCGGCGGCACGACCGATACCCTTGGTGGAGCCGGTGATAAGGACGGTCTTGTCGTTGAGATCGGCGAACATGAAGTGCTCCTGAACGAATCGGGCCTGCAACAGGCCGCATCATGGATGTTGATAGGAGAAAGGAGGGCGCAGCGCGACCAGCCTGGGATTGTGGGATAAACCTTAGCCTAGCGCCTGATGGACTTCAAACAAATACTAACAAGTGAGCATGGTACTTTGGTCTTGTGGGCAGGGAACTGCTGTCAAAGAGAACTTTGGAAAGCGCGGTGCTTACGATTGATAAGTTTGTTAAAGTATTGAAAATAAAAGGTTTTAGTGGGGCGTCGGCGATCGACTTTTCCTCTCGACAGGTGGCGGTGACGGCTCGTCTCCGGGGCCCGTTAGCATAAAGTATAAGTTGTAATAACTTGTCTAGTTGGCGCCGTGGCGGCACTCTTGCAAGCGTTCTTTCCGGTGGCGGGTCGCTACGACCTTGACCGGATCCCCAGACGCTCGACGACAAGAGAGATAACTCATGCGAACGCTCCCACGCCTGCTTTGCGCCTCCCTGCTGGTGGCCACCTCCACGGTTGCCGTCGGTGACGACTATCCCTCCAAGCCGATCACCCTGATCGTGCCCTGGTCCGCCGGTGGCGGCACCGACGCCGTCGGTCGTCAGTTTGCCGCCGGTCTGCAGGAAGAGCTGGGGCAGCCGGTCAACGTGGTCAACCGTACCGGTGGCTCCGGTGTGGTCGGCCACATGGCGATGAAGATGGCGCGTCCCGACGGCTATACCCTGGGCCTGGGCACCGCCGAGATCGCGACCTATCGCCATATCGGCACCGCCGACCTGTCCTACGAGGACTTTACCCCGATCGCGCTGCTCAACCTCGATTATGCGGCCTTCACTGTCAACGCCGAGTCGCCCTGGCAGAACCTGGAAGACGCCCTGTCTGACCTGGCCGAGTCGCCCAACGAGTACACCGTGTCGGGTTCTGCGCCAGGTGCTGCCTACCACCTGTCGTTTGCCGGCTTCCTCGACCAGCAGGGCATCGATCCGAATACCGTCAATCTGGTACCCAGCGAAGGCGCCGCGCCGGGCCTGCAGGAGCTGGCGGCGGGCGGTGTCGACATCGTCTTCTCGTCGCTGCCGGAAACCGAGTCCATGCGTGAATCCGACCGCGTCCGCACTCTGGCGGTGCTGTCCAGTGAACGCGAAGAAGCCTTCCCGGATATCCCGGCGGCCGGCGAGGTGACCGGTGATGACTGGTCCCACGGTTCCTGGCGTGGACTGGTGGGCCCCGAGGGTCTGCCTGAAGACGTCTCCGAGCGTCTGTTGAGCGCAGCCGAGACGGTGTGGAACTCCGAGGACTTCCAGTCGTTCATGGAAGGCCGCGGCTTCGGCGCCGTGTGGGAAGGACCGGAAGGCTTCGAGGCCTTCATGGCCGAACAGGACGCCAACAACGCCTCCATCATCGACAAGCTTGGCTTAGCCCAGTAACTGAAGGCCCAGTAACCGAGAGTCCAGAAACTGAAGGCCCAGTAAACGAGAGCCCAGTGACAGATCGCTCGGTGACAGAAAGCTCACCGAGCGGTCGACTGGCACTGTCTGCAATACACCCGATTGAGCGCCGCATCGGCGGCGCACTGACAAAGGTGCGGTAACGCCCGGGAGATCGTCATCATGCGTACCAGTGACGCGGTATCGGGAACCATGGCGGCGGCCCTGGGGGCCGCCCTCATCGTCGCTTCCGCGGACTTGAGTCCGCTGCCGCGCCAGGTCTATGGCGCCGGCACCTTCCCCAAGGTGGTGGGGGCCCTGCTGCTGTTGATGGGAGGGTTATTGGTGGTCAAGGGCCTGCGCCAACGCCAGCCCTGGGCGCGCTGGACCTCCAAGGTATCCGGCCGTGCGTTTGTGCTGGCGCTGGCGGCGGTGGTCGCCAGTGTCATCGCCTACGTGGTGCTCACGCCGCTGCTGGGTTTTCCGATCGTTGCGGTGGCGCTTCTGACGCTGTTGTTTCGCGCCTATCACCGTCGTGGTTGGGGGCGTGCGCTGTTGATCGCGGTGATTGCCACGACCGTGATCTGGATGCTGTTCGCACAGCTTCTGCACGTGCCGCTGGAGGCAGGACTGCTTGAACGGGTGCTCTACTGATGAATGAATTGATGCAAGCCGCTGCCATGGTGCTCGACGGCGAGGTGCTTTTGGTGATTGTCGCCGCCTCGTTGTTCGGACTCTTCATGGGGGCTATCCCTGGTCTCACCGCCACCATGGCAACCGCCTTGCTGGTGCCGGTGACCTTTTTCATGGAGCCGCTGCCGGCCATCGCCGCCATCGTCTCCGCCACCGCCATGGCGATCGTCGCCGGTGACATTCCCGGTGCCTTGCTGCGCATGCCGGGGACGCCAGCGTCGGCGGTCTACGCCGACGAAGCCTACCTGATGGGCAAGAAGGGCAAGCTCGGCCTGGCACTTGGTATCAACGTCACCTGTTCGATGCTCGGCGGCATCATCGGGGTCGCGGTGCTGGCGCTGTTTGCCCCGCGGATCGCCGAATTTGCCCTGCAGTTCACCAGCGACGAGTACTTCTGGCTGGCGCTGCTGGGGTTGTCCTGTGCGATCCTGGTCGCCGGCGGTGATCCGCTCAAGGGCGCCATCTCGATGCTGATCGGCCTGTCGCTGGCGATGATCGGCATGGACAGTGTATCCGGCCAGATGCGCTTCACCATGGGCAGCTATGACCTGCTCGCGGGTATCTCGTTGCTGCCGGTGCTGATCGGCCTGTTCGCCATCACCGAGCTGCTGCGCAGCCTGCCCAACGCCGGGCAGCGCGCCTCAAGGGTGGAAACGCCCAAGGGCAAGCTGC
Organism: Halomonas sp. BN3-1; assembly: GCF_003056325.1. NCBI lineage: Bacteria > Pseudomonadati > Pseudomonadota > Gammaproteobacteria > Oceanospirillales > Halomonadaceae > Halomonas > Halomonas sp. BN3-1. The sequence continues at coordinate 73,612 of NZ_PYVV01000016.1, forward strand.
TCGACGGCGTGGCCCGTACCACCTGGCGTTACAAGGGCGGCGTCGCCCGTGGCGGGCTGCTCGGCACCATGATCGGTGCACTGCCGGGCGCCGGCGCCGACATCGCCTCCTGGATCAGCTATGCCATCAGCCGCAAGCTGTCGCGGGAGCCGCAGAAGTACGGCACCGGCCATCCGGAAGGGCTGGTCTCGGCCAGCGCCGCCAACAACGCGGCCCTGTCCGGCGCCTATATCCCGGCCCTGGTGTTCGGCATTCCGGGTGATACCGTCACCGCCATCATCATCGGTGTGCTGACCACCAAGGGCATCACCCCGGGCCCCGACGTCTTCACCGAGCAGGGGGCTCTGGTCAACGCCATCTTCATGGTGTTCGTGCTGGCCAACCTGTTGCTGCTGCCGCTGGGGCTGATGGCGATCAAGGGCGCCGGCAGGCTGCTGGCCGTGCCCACTGGCGTTCTCTACCCATTGATCCTGATGTTTTGTATCGTGGGGGCCTTCTCCGCCAACAACAGCATGTTCGATGTCTGGGTGATGCTCGGCCTGGGGCTGGTCGGCGTATTCCTGATGGAGAACGATTTCCCGCTGGGCCCGCTGATTCTGGCCTTTATTCTCGGCCCGATCATCGAGAGCAACTTCATGCGCTCGATCCTCAAGTCAGACGGTGACCTGATGGCCTTCGTCGACCGGCCCATCGCCATGGTGCTGGCGGGGCTGGCGATCCTGACCTGGACCCTGATCATCGCCAACGGCGTGTGGAAGGGCCGCAAGGCCGGCAAGGGCGGCGGAGTCTCCACCGAGGCGTCCTGATCCGCGGGCGGTGGTGATCCGCCCGGACAGGGCAGGAAGAGGCGAGAGGCGCCCTGTGTGGCCTAAAGGCCCAATGCGGGGCGCCTTTTGCAGTGGTAAAAGGGAGGTGGCGCCTGATGGTACAAGCCAGGCGGCTTCCAGGGAACAGAGAACCGGAGCAGGGCAAGATGGCACAAGACGAAAAATTTTCACTGGCTTCGGCGGTCTACGAGAAGATTCTGGAAGCGATCATCGAGGGCCAGTATCCGGTCAACAAGAAGCTGCCGACCGAAGCGCAACTGTGCCAGCGCTACGAAGTGTCCCGGCCGGTGCTGCGTGATGCCCTGGCCCGGCTCAAGGAAGACGAACTGGTGGTATCCCGGCGGGGCTCCGGCAGTTTCGTGATCCGTCAGCCCGACAGTGCGGTGCTCAAGTTCGCGCCGATCTCGAGCATCGCCGATATCCAGCGCTGCTTCGAGTTTCGTACCAATGTCGAGGCGCGGGCGGCGCACCTGGCGGCGTTGCGACGCACCCAGGACCAGCTCGACCAGATCCGTCGCTGCTACGACATCATCGATGAGGCCAACGCCCGCCACGATCTGGCCACCGACGAGGACTATCGCTTTCACCTGGCGATCACCGAGGCGGCCAGCAACCACTACTACATCACCGTGCTGAAGTCGCTCAACGAGAGCATCAAGGAAGGCATGAACCTGACCCGGGGGCTGTCATTGATGGCCTCTCAGGAGCGCTTGAAGCTGGTCCAGGATGAGCACCTGGCGATCGTCGAGGCGATCAGCGACAAGGATGGCGAGCGCGCCGAAGCCGCCATGCGCGCCCATATCGACAACGCCCGGCATCGCATGTTCGAGGGGAGCCAATAGGGGTGCGGGGGACTGCTGGCGTGCCCGAGCGCGGCCCTCCAGGATAGTTTGAAGTGGGTCGCTGAGTGGCTCGGGACTCGGAAGATTAGGAAGGTATTCCCGAGCGAGTGTTCTTTATCTGCACATGGACAGCCCAGCTGTCTGGCCTGGTGGCGTGCTTAGCTGTGTGTGCCCTGTTCTTCGCTTGTCTCTCCATGTGGCACGTCAGTACGCTGGCTTTTGGCATAGACAAACTCTGGGTCAAGATCGATTCCTGATTCCCATTCGATGGTGTCAAATGATACCCGAACGCGATCAAATGCCTTGCGATCCTTTAGCTTCTGAAACACTCCAAAATCCAGGTAGGGTTTCATATCCAGGACGCCATTCTCTCCGTTGTCAAAATGGATCGAGAGGCGATAGTCGTCAATCGGTGTAACCTTTTTCACAGATGGGTACATGATTTCCCCCCTCACTGTAACGGCTGGATCTTGAAGGGTTCTTCGCCGTTCATGACCAGTCGCCAGTCTGCCATCAATTCGTCCTGATGAAGCTCGGCCCATGCCAGGACAAGCTTGGTTTGCTTCCTTGGCAGATCTCCTTGAATAATCTCACATGTACGGATATTGATCGTTCCCTTGTGTTCGCCGTAGTAGACATGGAAATGCGGCGGCGGGTGTTCTTTTGGAGCATAGTACATCCGAATGATGATGCCATAAAACATTGAAATTGTAGGCATTCAACCTCTCCTTCCCGAATATGCTGGTGCTGCTCTCGTGGCAATGGTGTGCGAGAGGCCTGACAGGAAGTAGTGTGAATAGCAGCTCCGAGCTCAGGCGGCCTATTGTGAAGCTAGCCGGGGCGCGGCGGTCATGTCCAGATGGCACGCCCGAGTCCAATCGTAGCCACCAGGCGGCTGACAGTCAGTCGTTTTCCTAAGGCTCGTTGCCGCCAGAGGGGATCTTGCCGACGCGGGTGAATCTCGAGGTGGCTCAGGCCAAGTTCGTGGCTCTCGCTATGCTCGATAGCCCGGCCAGCGAGCGAGCCCCGTCGACGATGCTCGTCGACCTCGATGGTGTTCCCCTCACGCACGTCTTTACAGGATAAGCCCCGCCGAGGCGGGGCTTATCTCTTTACAACGGTGTACAGCGGTGGCTTTCGTACTCGCAGGGCTGCTGCGGGTCGCTTCGGGGGTCAGTAGAACAACAGCGGGTCGAGGATGCCCTGGGGATAGGTCAGGGTCAGAAACTCTGCCATGGCCAGCAGGAATGCCAGTACCCCCAGCGCCATCAGCACCGCGACCCAGGGCTTGAGCTTGGCGATGGCCAGCAGGAACACCAGGGTGAACAGTGTGGCCGTGGTGATGAAGCCCAGCGTCAGCATGGCGGCGACGAGGGCAAAGAAGCCGACCAGCCAGATGGCTTCTCGGGCGAAGGTCTGACGCTCCCAGCGGGGGCGACGTACCACGCTGCGGACGATCTCGGCCAGGCAGGCGAGGGCCATGATGGCAATCGCGAGCCGTGGCATGATGCCGCCGATCAGTGACAGCTCCGAGACGTTGACCCAGGCGCTGGCCGCCAGCACCAGCAGGGCTCCCAGCAGCACGATATCGATGATCCCCAGACGATGGGATTCAGCGTCGGGCTTCGGTTCGGTGGCCGCGGCGCCCACCGACATCGGCTGACGCCGCTTCTTGATCTGCTTGCCGATCACCGGAATGAACATGGCGGCAAGAATCATGGCGCCGATGATCAGCACGCCGGGGCGCAGGAAGGCGTCGGTGCCCTGGAACTGGACCGCCTGGTAGAAGTAGGCCTCGGCGCCCGGTGCCAGCACAAAACCGATCAGGAAGGCCGGACGTGACCAGTTGGCCTGCTTGAACAGCACGCCCAGCACGCCGATGGCACCCAGTGCGAGCAGATCGCCGGTGGCGCGGGTGGCCTGGAAGGCGGCGAACATGATCAGCACCGTGATCAGTGGCGCCAGGGTGGCAAAGGGCACCCGGGTCAGGTTGGCCACGGGACGGGCCAGGATCAGGCATAGCGCGGCGCCGAGGATATTGGCGAGGGCCAGCGACCAGATGATGGTGTAGGTCAGGTCCAGATGGGTCTCGATCATGCCGACCCCGGGCTGCAGGCCGAGCAGCAGCAGGCCGCCGAGGAACACCGCCGCAGTGCCCGAGCCGGGCACCCCGAACAGCAAGGTCGGCACCATCGCGCCACAGGCGCAGGCGTTGTTGGCCGACTCCGGGGCGATGACGCCGCGAATATCCCCCTTGCCGAACTCGGAGCTGTCCTTGGCCGATTGCACCGCATGGCCGTAGGTCAGCCAGTCCACCACCGAGCCAGCGAGCCCCGGAATGGTGCCGACCAGGCTGCCGATGGCGGCGCAGCGTGCGACCAGCCCGCGCTGCTCGCCGACGTCCTGGATACCGCGACGCCAGCCTTCGCCGAGACGGCAGGGCTTTTCGGCGATGGCGCCTCGCTTGACCAGCAGATCGATGATCTCCGGCAGGGCGAAGATGCCGAGGCCGACGACCACCAGCGGCAGGCCATCGAACAGGTAGTCGATGTCGAGGTTCAGGCGAAATTCTCCGGTGGCCGGTGCCATGCCGATACCGCCCACCAGCAGACCCAGGCCACAGGCGGCCAGACCCTTGAACAGGTCCGCACCCGACAGCACTGCCACCATGGAAAGCCCGAGCAGGGTCAGCATGAACAGTTCCGATGACGAGAACGACAGCACCAGCGGCCTGGCGATCAGGATAAAGCCGGTCAGTACCACGGCACCGATCAGGCCGCCGATCATCGATGCCAGAAAGGCGCTGGACAGGGCCCGTGCGGCCTGGCCTTTCTTGGCCAGGGAGAAACCGTCGATGACGGTGGCCTGTGACGCGCTGGAGCCGGGAATGCCCAGCAGCACGGAGGCGAAGGTGTCGCCGGTGGGGATGACCGCCACCAGGCCCATCAGCATGCCGAGTGCGACCGTGGGCTCCATGCCGTAGAGAAAGGGCAGCAGCAGTGACATGCCGGCGATGCCGCCGAGGCCTGGAATGATGCCGACGACCAGGCCGACCAGCACCCCCAGCGTCATGAACAGCAGATGGGACAGGGTAAACAGCTGTCCCAGGCTGGAAAGAAGGATATCAAGCATGGCGTGTGGCTCTCGAGTTGTTGGTGACGCCCGAGGGCGTCTTGTTGAAGTCGTTGAGCCAGGAGGCGCCGGCCGTCGTGGCCGGCGCTTCCCGAACGGTGTCAGATCCTGGCGTTGTGCTTCTCCTCGAGCCACTTGGCCAGCCACTCACGGGTCGCCTCATCGATCGACATGGCGTCTTCCAGGTGGCGCTGGATGACGTCACCGATGACCGGGGTATAGGGGCCGAGCTGGGCTTCTGCGTCCTGCTTGAACTCATCGGTGGCGACGAACTCGCGGGCAGCGTCACGGTAGGCGTCGACCAGCTCCTGAGGGGTGTCCCTGGGCACCATGATCAGCTTCTGCAGGGCGAAGCCAGAGGCGAAGAACTTGCGAAATGCCTCATAGGCAGGCCCGGAGGGCGCCTCGCCGTGACGCGCCTGGTAGACCTCGTTGAAGGTCGGCAGGTCGGGGAAGGCCGGGTCGCGAACAATCTTGCCGTCGTCGTCGAGCAGGCCCAGCGAGAACAGCGGCACTGCCTTGCCGGACTCGACCAGCGGGGTGACGTTGCTCAGGTAGGCCGAGCTGGTCTGGAAATCGATGTCCGCTTCGCCGCGTTCGAAGGCCAGTCGTCCCTCGCCGCGGCTACGCATACCGAACACCGCCTGGACGTCGGCGCCGAGCAGGTCGAGGGCGATCAGCACGGGCAGCTCGAGACCGGTCGGGTTCTGGGCGGCCAGCTTGACCGGCTGGCTGAGCAGGGCATCGATCGCCGCGTCGGCGGTGTCGCCAAGGCTCGGCTGGCCATAAACCACCCCGCCGGTGGGGGTCGCCAGGATCGGCGTCCATTCGCTGTAGTCATAGCGTACGCGGCGATCATCCAGCATCGCCGGGTACTGGGTGGATGCCGATGTGCCGAGCCAGTTTGAACCGTCGGCCTTGGCGCGCATGGCGAACAGATTGGCGCCATTGATCGAGCCGCCTCCCGGGACGTTGTCGATCATGATGGTCGGCTCGCCGGAGATATAGTCGCTGAGCCAGGGTGAAAAGAAGCGCGCCCACACATCGGTGCCGCCGCCGACGCCGAACGGCACGGTCCACTTGATATTGGCGGGTACCTCGACCTCTGCGGCCTGGGCATTGCCGGCGAGGCTGGCGCCTGCGATGGCGATGCCGAGTGCCGCGGCCCTGGTAACGCGGGACAAGGCGAGGCGTGATGCGGTGAACGAGGAAGGTTTACGGGTCTTCATGGCGTGTCTCCTGACGGTCGTTGTGACGATTGTTATGTCGGTTGGGGAGGTGGTGATTGTTATGGCGGTTGTGGTTGTCGGGCGCGGCGGCGCTCGGCGCAGCCGGCAGCGTCCTTGTCGGTGCAGATCAGTCCGGGCCGGGGCGGCTGGAAGACGTGCCGGGCAGAGTAGGGTCGGGCAGGGCGTAGAACAGGGTGCCGCTCATGATCTTTCTGGCGGTGCGGATCAATGAGGCCCGGGCGATATCGCCGGGGTCGCCGTCGCGGTGTTCCACCTGGAGGTCGATGAAGCCCGACGGGTGCTCCAGGCTGACGGCCGCCTTGAGGTCACCGGCCTTGAGTTGCCCTGCATCGATGGCGATGCGATTGGCGACGGTGCCAGGGACGCTGACGGCGCTCGCCACAGCGATGGCACCGGTGACAGCGATCGCCTTGTGACAGCGATGGGGGACAAAGTAGCGGGTGCACAGGGTGCGCTCGGCATCCTCGGCGGGCGAGGCCAGCACTGGCTTCGGTAGCACGCTGTCGCTGACGTCACCAAGCCCCATCAGCTCTCCTGCATGACGACGGATCCTCTCCAGACGCTTGAGCAGGTCGCTGTCGGCGTCCAGCTCGAGCGGCGTCTCGCGGCCACTCAGTCCAAGCTCTCGCGCGTCGATCATGATGATCGGGGTGGCCGCATCCAGGCAGGATACGGTGACACCGTCGATGGTGTCGGCGGCCTGGCCGGTCGGGAGTAGTCCCGACGTCTTGGTTCCGACGATGTCGAGAAAGCTCAGTTGAATGGCGGCGGAACTGCCGGGGACACCGCTGATGCGAGTGTCGCCGTCGTAGCGGACCTGGCCGGCGTCGGTGGGTACGTGGCACTCGATCAGTCGCTGGGTGTTGAGGTTGCGTACCCGCACCAGGGTGTAGTCCGGTTGCGGCTCCACCAGGCCGGACTCGATGGCGTAGGGGCCGACGGCAGACAGCATGTTGCCGCAGTTGGGGTTGAAGTCGACACGGCGGTTGAGCACGTCCACCTGGGCGAACAGGTAGTCCACGTCGGCGTCCGGGTGGCTGGAGCGCTCGACGATGGCCACCTTGCTGGTCAGCGGGTCGCCGCCGCCGATCCCGTCGATCTGCAGGGCGTGGCCGGAGCCCATCAGGCTGATCAGGATTTCCGCCCTGGCGGGCTCGTCGTCGGGGAGGTCGCTCATGCGCAGGAAGGGCCCGCGGGAGGTGCCGCCGCGCATGATCATGCAGGGGATGCTGTTCATCATCGTGATGCCACGCCGTTGTTGGAGGTCGTGGTATCAGCTTGTCAGGCGTCTATTGATGCTTCAAATGCAAAGTTTGGCGTCTATCAATGCGAAATGAGGATTAATGCGCTATGGTTATTAGTCCAAAAGCCTTCATGCAAGAGTGACCCGATGCAGCACCGTCTTGAATTTCTCGATCTGCAGGCCTTCATCCAGGTCGCGGAGCTGGGCTCCTTCCATGAGGCGGCTCAGCGCCTGCACCTGTCGCAGCCTGCGCTGTCACGGCGAATCCAGAAGCTCGAAGAGTTGCTGGAGGTGGGCCTGCTCGAGCGCACCACCCGGCGTACCCGGCTGACGCCGATAGGCGCCGACTTTCTGCCTCGGGCGCGACGGATGATCGAAGAGTACGAGTCCTCGATCCTCGGTATCCGCGAGCTGGCCACCCACCAGACCGGCACCGTGACCATCGCCTGCCTGCCGACCGCTGCCTTCTACTTTCTGCCAAGCGTGATCAGGGGGTTCAGCGAGGCCTGGCCGGGCATCCGTATTCGTATTCTGGATGTCAGCGCCAACGAGGGTCTCGAGAAGGTCATCAGCGGCGAGGCCGACTTCGGCATCAACATGTTCAGCGCCCAGCGGCCCGAGGTGTCTTTCACCCAGTTGATGAGAGACCCCTTCGTCTTGGCGCTGCGCTCCGATCACCCGCTGGCGGCCAGGGAGCAGATCGAGTGGTCAGACCTCGAGCAGGTGCGGCTGATCACCGTCAGTCGCGACAGCGGCAATCGCACCCTGCTGGACAATGCGCTGTCCGCCGAGGGCATCCACCTCAACAGCTTCTACGAAGTACAGCATCTGTCGACCTCGCTGGGGCTGGTGGAGTCGGGCCTGGGAGTGGCGATTCTGCCGCGCATGACCATGCCGGGCCCGGATCACGAGATCCTGTGTTCGCGGGAGCTGCCGGAGCCACGCATCCAGCGCACCATCGGCCTGGTACGCAGCAACGTGCACAGTATCTCGGGCACCGCCCAGCTGTTTATCGATCTGCTGCTGGAACAGTGGAAGCATTCGTAGGCGCAGCGAACCGCATAGCCATCTATCGCCGATTCAGTATGGATTCAGGTTCTTGCGCTACAAACAGAGGGACACACCCAAAACGGAAGGATGACGTCATGCGCAGCACACTGATGGTGGTCGCTCTTGGCCTATTGTCGACCCAGGCATTGGCAGGTCCCGGCCACGCTCAATCGGACGCCATGGACCCCGATCAGGCGGATCGCACCATCGCCGTCGAGGCCGGCGATATCTGGTTCGACCCGGAAAGCTTGAGCGTTGCCCCCGGGGAGGTGGTGGCCTTCGAGGTCACCAACAGCGGTCAGCTCGAGCATGAGTTCGTGATCGGCTCCGCCGAGGCTCAGAACGAACACCGCAAGATGATGCGTGAGATGGCCTCGGGAGGAGGGCATGGCATGCAAGGTGACGGCCACGACATGAGTCAGATGCAAGGCGCCATGGACATGCCGGCGGTGACTCTGGCGCCGGGAGAGACCAGGACGCTTGTCTGGCAGGCGCCGGAGCAGGGGGCATCGCTGACCTTCGCCTGCAATGTACCCGGACATTTTGAAGCGGGCATGCATGGCACCCTGAGTGTGGGAGAATAGGCGGCAAGCCTGGGACGGGGCCACCCCGTCCGGCTCGAGTGAGGCGTGGCATGCCTGGGCCCGCTGGCAGGGAGATGATGGTGATGAAGCTGTTGCTGGTCGAGGACGATGACCTGCTCTGCGAGAGTCTGAAGGATACGCTGGATGATCATGGCTATCGCGTCGACGTTGCCGAGCGACTGAGCGTGGCAAAGGCGCTGTTGCACAGCGAAGAGTATGCACTGATGATCCTGGATATCGGCCTGCCCGATGGTTCGGGGCTCGACTGGCTCGAATTCCAGCGTGAACACGGCCTAGGCCTCCCGGTGCTGATCCTGACGGCTCGCGATGCCTGGCAGGACAAGGTGGACGGCCTTCGTCGGGGGGCTGATGACTACCTCACCAAGCCCTTTCACGAACAGGAACTGCTGGCGCGGATACAGGCGTTGCTGCGGCGGCGTACCGAATTGACGGCGCGGCTGATCGTCAATGGCATCCGCCTTGACGAGGAGCAGCGCCAGGTCAGTTGCGCGGGAGGCCCATGGCAGACGCTTACCGCCACCGAGTTCTGCCTGCTGCGCTACCTGATGCACCACCCTGACCGGGTGCACTCCAAGACGAAGCTGCTCGATCAGCTCTACGCCCTGGAGCAGGATGCCCCGGCGCCCAACCTGGTGGAGGTCTATATCGCGCGCCTGAGGCGTCTGCTGGGCAAGCATGTCATCCAGACCCGCCGAGGCCAGGGGTACGTGCTTGTTTCGCATTAGACGCAATAGTCTCCGTCTGCGCCTGCTGGTCAGCCTCGGGGCGGTGTCCCTGCTGGTCATGGGATTGACCTGGTTCATGCATGGCCTGCTGCTGCGCGAGACCGCGCGGGACTTTCTGGGTGACCGACTGCGTCAGGAGGCGGAGTATCGCCTGGCGCAACTGCGTCAAGCCGCAGACCCGGTACCGGCCCCCACCTTGCCCTCGAGCCTGTCGGCCGAGGTCTTTCATCACCTGTACGTGCTCAAGCGCGGCGAGCTCGTCACCACCTCCCATCCGAGCTGGTTGTCGGCGCTGACGCCCCACCTGGATGGGCCTGACAGGTCGCTGCTGGATGTACACCTGGAGGGACGTCACCTGCTGGTGTTGAGGCGAACCTTTACGGTGGACGGCAGGCCTGGGGTGCTGCTCATCGGAGAATCCTTCGACAGCGTCGAGGAAGGCCTTGCGGCCCTGCACTGGTGGATTGGCGCCATCGCAGGTCTGGTGCTGCTGGCTCTTTCGCTGCTTAACGGGTTGGCGGTCAATGCCGCCCTGCGGCCACTGGATCTGTTGCAGCGCCAGCTGGCCGAGCTGCGAAGTGGTCAGCGACAGCGTCTCAGAATGAAGGTGCCGCAGGAGTTCCGCCCTCTGGTCTCGCAGCTCAACCGTCTGATGGACAGCCAGGAGCGCCGATTGGTGCGTTCGCGTAACGCCGTTGCAGACCTGTCCCATGCGCTCAAGACCCCTCTGACAGCGGTGATGCAGGCGCTGCGCAGCAAGCGTGAGCTTGATAAATCCCGCCGTGAGCGTCTGCTGGAGCGGTTGACGCTGATGCAGGAGTTGATGGAATCCCATCTGCGTCAGGCGCGTCTGGCGGGCCCCGGTGGCGGCCAGCACACCCGGGTCAAGCGGGAATTTGACCAGCTTTTCGACATGTTTCGAAGCCTCTACCCCGACAAGCGCTTCGTCATGGCGCTCGGGGACGCCGAGGATGCCTGCATCGAGATGGAGCGACAGGACTTCCTGGAAATGATCGGCATCGTGCTCGACAACGCGGGCAAGTGGGCCAACCAGTCGGTGTGGCTCGCGCTGACGTTGGGGCGATGTCTAGAGCTGAAGATCCAGGATGATGGCCCCGGAGTGGCGGCGGAGTTGCTGCCGTTGTTGGGCCGGCGAGGGCAGAGGCTGGATGAAGGGCGGCCAGGCAACGGCATTGGCCTGTCGATTCTGCTTGAACTGGTCGAGCAGTACCGGGGAGAGGTCGGCTTTCGGGCGGCGCCCAGCGGTGGACTCGAGGTGACCATCCGCTTGCCGTTGGCGCTGGCGTCAACCTCCGAGAGAGAGGCCGTGCGTTAAGGATTCAGCTGGCTTTCAGCTTGGCGATGGAAGATGGCAGAAGTTCATCGCACAGGAAGACAGCACCCATGTCGACGACACTTCTGCCGCCACATCGGCTATCACGACGAGGATTCATCAAGGGAAGCGCGGCCCTGGGAATCGGCACCGCCGCCCTCGGTCTGGCGCCTGCCTGGGCCAACCCCTGGGGGCAGACCTCGAGTTACCCCAAGGGAGTGGAAAGCGGTCCGGATATCTCGCTGGCCATTCGTCGCCAGAGCGTGCCCATCGCTGGCCAGTCTGCACGGCCGATTACCCTCAACGGCACCAGCCCTGGCCCCCTGATCCGGCTCAAGGAAGGGCAGGACGTGACGCTGCGGGTGACCAATCTGCTGGACGAGCCCACCTCGATTCACTGGCACGGCATTCTCCTGCCGCCTGAGATGGATGGCGTCCCCGGCGTGAGCTTTGCCGGCATCATGCCGGGCGAAACCTTTACCTACCGCTTTCCCCTCCGTCAAAGCGGCACCTACTGGTACCACAGCCACTCAGGACTGCAGGAGCAGATTGGCCATGTGGGCCCCCTGGTCATCGACGCCGAACAGCGCGAACCCTTTCGCTATGACCGCGAGCACGTGCTGCTGCTGACCGACTGGAGTTTCGAGGACCCCTCGACCATCTTCCACAACCTGAAGACCGGGGAGGGGTACTACAACTTCCAGGAGCGCACCCTGGGAGACTTCATCGCCGATGTGGACCGTCAGGGGCTCGCCTCCACCTGGGAAGCGCGTGCCATGTGGGGCCGGATGCGCATGAGCTCCCGTGATATCGCCGATGTTACCGGCGCCACCTACACCTATCTGCTCAACGGTCATTCACCCGATGACAATTGGACTGCCCTGTTTCGCCCCGGCGAGACGCAGCGGCTACGTGTCATCAATGGCTCCGCCATGAGCTACTTCGACGTGCGGATTCCGGGGCTCGAAATGACGGTGGTGGCGGCCGACGGCCAGCCGGTTCGGCCCGTGCCCGTCGAGGAGTTCCGCATCGGGGTGGCGGAAACCTATGACGTTCTGGTGACGCCGAAAGACGATGTGGCCTACACCATCTTTGCCGAGTCCATGGACCGAAGCGGCTTTGCCAGGGGGACCCTGGCGCCGCGTATGGGGATGGTGGCGCCGCTGCCGGAACGCCGACGTATTGCCGATCGAGGAATGGAGGCCATGGGAGCCCACGAGGGCATGGATCACGGCTCGATGGCCGGTATGGATCACTCGAGCATGGCGGGCATGGATCACGGCTCGATGGCCGGTATGGATCACTCGAGCATGACGGGCATGGATCATGGCTCGATGGCCGGTATGGATCACTCGAACATGGGCGGCATGGATCATGGCTCGATGACCGGTATGGACCACTCGAGCATGGCGGGAATGGATCACGCTCAGATGGACAGTACGGAGAGCGCCACTGGTACAGCCATGCTACCGGTGGGCGTGGCGCAGCCTGGCTCCCGCCTCGATCAGCCTGGAATCGGCCTGGATGCCCGCGAGCGTCGTGTGCTGGTGTATCAGGACTTGAAGGCCATCGCGCCATGGCCTGACCGTCGTCCTCCTGGTCGCGAACTCGAGCTTCATCTGACCGGTAACATGGAACGCTACATGTGGTCCTTCGACGGCAAGAAATTCAGTGAGGTCTCGGGGCCGATCCACTTCGACAAGGGCGAGCGTCTGCGCCTCATCCTGGTCAATCGCACCATGATGGAGCACCCGATCCACCTGCACGGCATGTGGATGGAGCTGGAGAATGGTGCCGGCGAGCTGATTCCGCGCAAGCACACCCTGAACGTCAAGCCTGGCGAGCGCCTTTCTGCACTGATCACGGCGGATGCCGAGGGCAGCTGGGCGTTCCACTGCCACCTTCTTTATCACATGGACGCCGGCATGTTCCGCGTCGTCAAGGTTGCCTGAGGAGAGATGACGCATGGAAATTCGTGTGGGCCGTATTTGCCTGGCAGCGCTATCGGGCCTTGGGTTGTCGTCGCTGGCGCTGGCTGAGGATGGCTACGACGCGCCAGATCACTGGCCGTCGCCGATGCAGGAACATCTGCGTGGCTCGGTGCTGGTCGACCGTCTGGAATACGTCTGGCCGTCTGAAGACAGCGAGGCAGTAACCTGGGATTTTCAGGCCTGGTACGGAGGCGACGTTCATCGCGTCTACCTGAAGGGGGAAGGGGATAACACCCAAGGGGATGGCGAAGATGCGGAATTTGAATCACTGGATCTGCTGTATAGCCGACTGATCGCCGACTTCTGGGAGCTACAGGGAGGGCTTGGCTACCAGGGCGGGCTTGGCAGCGATGACCATCCCGAGCGCTATTTCGGCGTGATCAGTCTGCAGGGGCTGGCGCCCTACCGGTTGGAAACCGAGCTGGATCTTCGTGTCAGTGACGATGGTGACACCTCCTTGAGTCTGGAGCAGGAATATGATCTGCGACTGACCCAGCGGCTTTATCTGCAGCCTCGCCTGGAAATGGAAGTGGCGTTCGATGATGCCGAGGAGTTCGGTGTAGGGGAGGGATTCAATTCCTTGCGCACCGGCCTGCGCCTTCGCTATGAGCTACATCGCAAGTTCGCGCCCTATATCGGCGCCTATTGGCAGAAACTTTATGGTGATACTGCCGATATGGCGCGTGATGAAGGCGATCAAGTGGAGGACACCGCAGTGGTTGCCGGGCTGCGCGTCTGGTTTTGATGCCTCTGCGCCTACGGTTGCCATTCAGGCCGCTGGCGGGATCTGCTTCACTACGCCGTTTTTCAATGTTTCAGCGTAGATTAAGCCAGATGACACATCATGAAGGTGCCAACATTCAAAGGAGGTAATCGTTATGAAATTGTGGCAACACATGATGGGTGTAGCTGTCCTCGTGGGCGTTTCTCTACCGGTATGGGCTGCGCAGGGCCATTCGCAGGAAGCCGAAATCTTGCGGCAAGGTGTGTCTGCCACCCAACAGCTTCGTGGTGCACCCGTGCGTTACCGGTTGCCGATCGAAGAGGAAGGAATGATCGTCGTCAGCAGTGAACATCTTGCCAGCGACTCGAGTCAGTCGATGAGTATCGAGGGAAGGCTGTATTCCCCCGCGGGGCAGCTGGTGGCCAGCGACGCGGACAACAACGGCCACTTCCTGCTGGAGGAGCCTGTCACTCCCGGAAACTATGAGCTTGAAGTGCGAGGCAGTGTGCTTGGCAGCGCCAATGAAAACAGTGGTCGCTACAGTCTGCATGTCGGCTTCGAATAAACGTTGCATCGTGCCAGAGAAAACCCGCCAGGCAATACCTGGCGGGTTTTTGCTACGCGTCTGGAACGGCCAGATCAGGCGCGCTCTACATCAGAAGTGCCTTGGCCGGCATCCACAGGCCCATCAGCAGCATGATCAGGTTCTCGCTCAGGGAAACGAAGCCCAGGGGAACGTTGCTGTTGCCGCCGACGCAGGCGCACTTGAGTTCGCGCTTGTCGATGTAGACCGCCTTGAACACCGAAATGGCCCCCACGGTACCGATGAACAGGGCCACAGGCGCGGCGATCCAGATCAGGCTGCCTGCCAGCATCAGTATGCCGGCCAGTGTTTCGGCGTAGGGGTAGATGTAGCCGTAGCGTACATCGCGTTGGGCCAGCAGGTCGTAGTTCAGGAACATGGTGCTGAAGCTTTCCACGTCCTGCAGTTTCTGCAGGCCCAGCAGAACCATGGCCGAGGCGACGGCGAACTCGATGGTGCGCACTGAGACCAGCGACTGGCCGGACACCCAGCCCACCGCCAGGCCGATCAGCAGGGCCGTGGCGAAGATGGCGATGACAGGACGGTAGCTGACTTCCTTGTCGCCGGGCACGCTCATGCCGAGGTAGCGGCGCAGTTCCTCGTAGCCGCCGATGCGCTCGTCGCCGATGTACACCTGGGGTGTGGTGTCCACGTCGGCTTCCTGCTTGAAGCGGTCGATGGCTTCACGTGATGTCAGGGTGTGGTCGTCGACCTGGTAGCCCTTGCGCTTGAGCAGCGACAAGGTCTTGAGGCCGAAGGGGCAGAGGTGCTCCGCGGTCTTCATACGATAGAGGCGGGCAGTGCTGGATGAGGCCCGCTGCGCCGGGCTTGCTGTGTTCGTGCTCATTTCCTCTCCCTGTGGTGGTTGAGAAAAGCCCAGACAGGCCAGGGTGGTGGCCCCTGAAG
This sequence comes from Halomonas sp. BN3-1, assembly GCF_003056325.1. Classification (NCBI taxonomy): domain Bacteria; kingdom Pseudomonadati; phylum Pseudomonadota; class Gammaproteobacteria; order Oceanospirillales; family Halomonadaceae; genus Halomonas; species Halomonas sp. BN3-1. Next base: position 88,823 of record NZ_PYVV01000016.1, read on the forward strand.
CTTCCGTCACTACTATGCAAGTTCGAGCATCTTCACCACAGACTAAAACCCTTGTGCAGCACAAGGGTCAAGGCGATAAGGACGTCTGCTGGTCAGTCCTGGACAACCTGCGCAGGGGGATCCAGTTGGCGGGATATATCGGCTCGGGACCGGGCGATAGCGCGATCGACGAGCGTGGGGGTGATGGCGTTGATCAGCGCGAACAGGCGCTCCTTGCCGCCGAGGACGGCGCGACGCTGGCCTCTTGTCAGCTGCTTGATGATGGCATCTGCCACGCGCTCGGGGCTGTCCACGGTATTGCCCAGGGCCTCGTTCATGGCCTCGGCGTCGGGGCCGTTCATGGCGGTCCGGGTGGCGCGGGGGGCCAGGTACTGCACCTGGACCGAGGTGTCTTCGAGTTCCCGGGACAGCGCTTCGGCGAAGCCCTTGAGGCCGGCCTTGCTGGCGCAGTAGGCGACATAGCCCGGGTGGCCGATATGCCCCAGCAGTGAGCCCACGAACAGCAGGTTAGCGCTGGGTTGGCCGAGAAACAAAGGCAGCAGGGCCTGGGTCAGCAGCAGGGTCGAGCTCAGATTGGTATCGAGCACCCGGATGACGTCGTCTGGCGAGGTTTCGCGAAACCAGCCGAGATGATTGATGCCGGCCAGGTGGACCAGCGTCGAAGGGCGCTGCTCGGGTGCTGCCTGACTTAGCTGGTCGAGTAGCCGCTGGCGGCCCATCGCGGTGGTCAGATCGACGCCAGCGACGAGGGTGTGTCTCGAGGCAGCCTTGCCAAGCTCGCCCGCCAGGGCGCTGAGCTTGCCCTCATCACGCCCTGCCAGCCACAGGCTGGCGCCTTCGGCGTCAAGCCGCTTCACCAGCGCCGAGCCGATGCCGCCAGTGGCGCCGGTCACCAGAATCCTGCGCTCGCTCAGTGATGGCATGAGTTTGCCTCCAGCGCTTCGTCCGTCCAGTGCTCGGCGTCTCGCAGGGCGGCGTCATGGACCGCGCCATAGAGGCGATAGAAGGCGCGGGCCGAATGGACGATCTGGGCCTGCTCCTCGGTGTCGGTGATGGTGTCCATCAGTTCGGCGAAGAAGGCCATATGGGAGATGTCCAGTTCGCCGTGGGAAAACAGGTAGTGGAAGGCGTCATCGGTCAGGCCCAGACTATCGCGGATGGCCCTGCCGGCGGCGCTGGCCGCCGAGGTGCTGGTACCCTCGAGCACCAGTACCATGCCGAACATGGCCAGCGGATGGCGCCGTCTGATGCTGTCGTAGGCGTAGGACACCATCCATTCCGTCTCGAACAGCGGTGGGCGTGAACGCGCGTGGTGCCGATCGACGCCGGTGGACTCGAGGTCATCGAGTATCCAATGTTCGTGGCCCTTTTCCTCGTCGATGTACTCGGCGATGGCCATGCGCAGGTTGTCGCGCAGCACGAAGTTCGGAGCGGACAACTCGGCGCCGCAGGCCATCATCAGTGAGACGGTGTGACGCACATGGTGATAGGCCTGGGCGAGAAAGGCGCGATATTCGGGCAGCGTGATCTTGCCGCCCTGGGCGCGCCCGATCAGTTCCCCTCCCATCAAGGCTTGGCGTTCGTCTTCGGTGGCAGCGAGCAGGTGGCGGTAGAAACCGTCGGGCTTGCCGTTGTCGACAGGTGGCGAGGTGACGATCGGGGTATCGGTCAGCGTGTTCATGGGGGTGGGGGTTCCTGTGGGTATGAAGGGAGGCCGTCGGCGGCGGAGGAAAGCGCTGCTGACACCTGCTCATGGCCGGGGAAGGTTCTGGCGACAAGCCGCTCGATGTCGCAGCGACGGCGGAGCTGAATGCTGGCCCGGCGCAGGCGTCCGTTGGCGGTCAGTTCGTTGCTGGCGATCGAAAGCGGCTCGGCGACGCCTGGCAGTTGCCGCATCAACGACTGCCAGCCGCGGACCCTGGCGTAGTCGGGCAGGCGCTGATTGAGCGCGGTGATGTGGGCTTCCAGGCGGGGGGGCTGGATAGCGGCTGAAGGACTAAGGAGCGCCAGCACCCCCGGCAAGCCTTCGCCGAAGACGAAGGCACGATCGATACCGTCGATGAGCTCGAGCTCCGCCTCGAGCCACTCGGGACAGAGATTGCGTCCGTTCGACAGGATGATGACGTTGCGCTGACGCCCGTCCAGGCGCCAATGACCGTCCGCCAGGCGGTGACCGAGATCTCCGCTGGGCCAGGGCATCTCGGGTGACGGAACCTGATGATCGGACGCCAGATAGCCCAGCATGCGACGACCGTGGACCAGCAGTTGCCCCTGCTCATCGGTGCTTAGGCGCAATCCCTTGAGGGGGCACCCGACACGGCCATCCTGGGGCTCGTCCGGGCGGCTTAGACAGACCACCGAGCCCATCTCGGACATGCCGTAGCCTTGGGCGACAGGGAGTCCCAACTGGGTTGCCTGTTCGAGCAGGCGGCGGGGCACCTGGCCCCCGCCCACGGCGACTAGCGACAACACCTGTTGCCAACCGTTTGCCGCAGAATGATGTGAGGCCAGGTGAGTTAGCGCCTTGAGCAGCGCCGGTACCAGAATCAGGCTGTCGGGTCGGCGCTTGGCCAGCCAGCGTTGCCACTGGTCGGGGTCTAGCGTACCGCTGCCATGGAGCCCGGCAAGATCGGGCGTATCGATAACGATCGCGGCTCCCCGCCAGAGCGCGAAGAGTGCGCCGGCCAGATGTTCGAGCAGCACCGCCATGGGCAGCACCACGCCGTGACGATGGAGGGGAACACCTGCAAGGCGCTGTTCCAGCCCTTCGATGACCGACTCGAGATGAGGCCCGGACAGGCAGACCCCCTTGGGGGTGCCGGTGGTACCGGAGGTAAAGGTGATCAGTCGCGTTCCGTCCGGCAGTGGTGCGGGTGTCGAGGGGCGCCGGAACAAGGCGATGGACAGGCCGGCCGGAGCGTCGAGTGGCTGGCGCTTGAAGTCGTTTGCGCAGTCGGAGGGCAGCCAGGCGTCCAGCGGGCTGTCCTGCGCGATCAGAAGCCCGTCCAGCCCGGTGGTATCGAGCAGGTGGTTGAGCTGTTGTTCGCTGAAAAATGCAGGTATCGGGGTGATCGGCAGGCCAGCCCGCCAGGCAGCGAGCTGGGCGACCAGCCAGCCAGGAGAGTTGTGACCCAGCAGGCCCAGGTGGGAAACGCCCGACTGCTCGAGTTGGTGCGCGACAGCGTCGGTGGCGGCCTCCAGTTGCCGGGCGGTAAGTCGGATGTCGGCGCCATCCGGGGATTGCCCGATCAGGCTCTCCGCATCCGGCGACAGCCTCGCCCTTTGGCGCAGGCGCTGGTGTAGCCTATCCATGGGGCATGTCCCCGGCCGCGGAGCAGGCGTGGACATGGGGTAGCCCCGGTACGGGATCTGCCGCCTCCGGGGCAAGCTGTGCTGCGCCGGCGAGAAGCAAAGCGCCGAGCGGGGTGGCGCGCATGCTGTTGGCCACCTCGAGGGGGCGAATCACCACGACCCTGGGGTCCCGCTCGTAATACCGTCCCCAGTCCACAGGGTTGTCCAGGCAGTGGCGATGGGCGCGACCGATCGTGTGCATCTCGATGCCGAGCCGGGCGAGGCCGTTGCGCACGTCCCTGGACGCGGTCACCACCAGCCAGTCGATACCCAGTCGCTCGAGCACCACCACCAGCGACAGCATCAGCCGTCGGCCGGCGCCTGGCGATGCGCTGGCCAGGGCGCCGACCTCCATGACCTGGTGGCGCGGCGGCGCAAGGTCGCAGAGGCCACGAGTGGCGAGCACCATCTCGACAGGTGCCTCGAGGTAGTGTTCCACCATGAGAGGGCCTTCATCGGCACGCCTGAGCCCCGTGGTGGCGACCAGCGCGCCATGGGGGTCTCGCAGTGTCAGCAAGCGCTGGTAGGGGTTGCTGATGGAGGCATTGTGATGGAGACGATAGACGTCGGAGATGAAGGCGTTTGCCTCACCCAGCCGCTCCGGGGACGCCCAGCACAGGCCGGAGGGCATGTTCGGCTCGGGAGCATCCGTGTGGGCTGTCGTCTTCGAGGCCGATGCTGCGATTGCCGGGGCCATGTCATCGCGTCCTTGAAAGAGGAGTTGATGGCAAGGCTAGGCTGCCTAGCTTAGCGAAAACTTAACGTTCGCAGATGACTAACCTGTAGCGCGCACAGGTGGCCTGAGTGGACGCAAGAGATGGTGCTAGGCTGATCCTGCAGGGTCCGGTAAAGGAGGTATCCATGTGCGGCCGTTTCGCCTGTTACACACCTTTTGCTCAGCTGGCGGCGCTGATGCGCTTGCCGGTGGCGCCGCGCCTGCCCGAGCAGGAGCCGCCACCTCGCTACAATGTCGCGCCGGGCACCTGGATCACCTCGCTCGCCATGGACGGGGAGGGCGTACCTTCCTTTACCTCGATGTGGTGGGGCTATCGACCCCACTGGGCCCAGGCCGGGGCGCCGGAGCCGATCAACGCCACCGTGGAGAAGGTCGCCACCTCGCGCTATTTTCGTGGGGCCTTTGCTCGCCATCGCTGCCTGGTGCCGGCGGACGGCTGGTACGAGTGGCTGCCGGGCGAGGCCGGCAAGCAGCCCTATTTTTTATGTCGTGAAGATCGCGCGCCGCTGTGGCTGGCGGCAATCTTCAGTGAAAGGGCCGACGGCAGGCCGGGCCTTGCCATCCTTACCGAACCCGCCCGGGGCTGCGCGAGTCAGGTGCACGCTCGGATGCCGCTGGCGCTGGACGACGGCAGCCTTGAACCCTGGCTCGATCCTGCCCTGAGTGATCGCGACGTCATGCGCCAGACGGTGCGGCATCTACCCGCTGGCGCCTTCGAGGCATGGCCGGTCTCGACCAGGGTCAATCGGGCGGGAGAGGAAGGAAGTGACTTGATGCAAGCCGTCCAGGCACCGGGCTGACCGTCGGATCTGAAGCGCCCATCTGCATGCCCTGGCTGCGGTGATGTTCCAGGTGCTGCGCGGCTTGTCCGCCCCGCGCCGATGGGCTAAGGTCGAAGGCGCATGGCACGGGGTGTCCCGCACGATAGCGGGGCTGAGAAACACCCGTCGAACCTGATCCAGTTCATACCGGCGAAGGGATGTCAGCGCAGTCGTCAGTCCAGGGGTCGGCGTGCGTTCCTCGCCTCGACCAAGGACCCGCCAGATGACCCTTTCCGACGCCTCACGCGCTACCTCCGCAAGCCCGCCCGCGCTTCCTATTTCCCGCCAGCTGGTCGTCGTCACCGGCGCCGGACGTGGCCTCGGTGTCAGCCTGGCGCGCAGCTTCCTCGAGCAGGGCGCGCGGGTGGTGGTCAACTATCGACGCAGCGAAGAGGGCGCCAACGCGCTGGTAGCCGACTATCCCGAGCAAGCCCTGGCGGTGGCCGCCGACGTCTGTGATCGCAGCGCCGTCGATGCCATGTTCGCGCGTGCCCGCGAGCACTTCGGCGCACCGGTCACCACCTTGATCAACAATGCGCTGCCGGACTTCGCTTTCAACGGCGACGCCCGTCCCGGTCCCGACGAGCTGACCTGGGAGCACCTCGATCATCAGCTTCAGGGCGTCGCCCGGGGAGCACTGAACACGGTGCAGGCGTCGCTTGCCGGCATGCGTGAGGCCGGCTTTGGTCGCATCGTCAATATCGGTACCAACCTGTTCCAGAACCCGGTGGTGCCCTACCACGACTACACCGCCGCCAAGGCGGCGCTGCTGTCGCTGACGCGCACCCTGGCCCACGATCTGGGCCCGGACAACATCACCGTGAACATGATCTCCGGGGGCCTATTGCGCACCACCGATGCCTCCCGCGCCACGCCGGAGGCGGTGTTCGATCTGATCGCCGCCAGCACGCCGCTGAGACGGGTGACCACGCCGCAAGAGTTTGCCGACGCTGCGCTACTGTTCGCCTCGCCCTGGTCGCGAGCGGTCACCGGCCAGAACCTGGTGGTCGACGGCGGACTGGTGAAGGACTGATGGCCAGCATGCACCTCAATCTGTTCATCATGGGCTGTGGCCACCACAAGGCGGCCTGGCGTCATCCCCGTTCCAGCGTCGAGCGCCTGGCCGATATCCGCTACTACGAGGAGCTGGCGCGGCTCGCCGAGCGGGGTCGCTTCGATGCGGTGTTCTTCGCCGATGGTCACGCCGTGGGCAGCGTCGCCGACGGCCCGCTGTGGACCCTGGAGCCACTGACCATGCTGGCGGCCATGGCGCGGGCCACCGAACACATCGGGCTGATCTCGACCGTCTCCAGCACCTTCTATACGCCGTTTCATGCTGCGCGCATGCTGGCCTCGCTGGACCATATCTCCGGCGGACGCCTGGGCTGGAACCTGGTGACCTCGATGTTCGACAGCGAGGCGCGCAACCATGGGCTCGAGGCCATGCCAAGCCACGCCGAGCGCTATGCCCGGGCGGAGGAATTCGCCAATACCGTGCTGGCGCTGTGGGACTCCTGGAGTGACGACGCCCTGGTGAGGGATCGCCAGGGCGATTACGTCGACGCCAGCCGGGTCGGTCCCGTTCACCATCACGGCGAGCACTTTCTGGTGGATGGCCCGCTGACAGTGCCGCGTCCGCCCCAGGGCCACCCGGTGCTGTTCCAGGCCGGCGCCTCGGATCAGGGCCGTGACCTGGCCGCGCGCTACGCAGAGGCCATCTACGCGGTGGCCTACGATCTGCCCTCGGCCCAGGCCTACTACAGCGATCTTCAGGCCAGGGTAAAGGCCGCGGGCAGACCGAAGGTCGCGATCATGCCGGGGCTTGTCACCTACGTCGGCTCCACCGAAGAGGAGGCCAGACGCAAGCAGAGGGAGCTCGACGAACTGTTGCCGGTGGACAGCTCCCGGCGCCAGTTGAGTCAGTTCATCGGTCAGGACGTGAGCGACTGGGAATTGGATGCCCCGGTGCCCGAGTTGCCGCCACTGGAGGCCTTCAGCGGGCCCAAGGGGCGCTACGCCACGATTCTGCGGATCATCGAGAGCGAACGACCGACGCTGCGCCAGTTGCTGGGACGGCTCGCCGCCGGTGGCGGCCACTGCACCATGGTCGGCACCCCGGAGCGTATCGCCGACGAGATGCAGCGCTGGGTCGAGCAGGGCGGGGCGGACGGCTTCAACCTGATGCCGCCGTCGCTGCCGGACAGCATCGAGGACGTGGTCGAACAAGTGGTACCGGAACTGCAGCGCCGCGGGCTGTTTCGACGCGAGTACCAGGGCCGCACCCTGCGCGACCACCTGGGGCTGGCGCGTCCCGAGCGCTGATGAGCCGGAACTGCCAGGGCCCCTGATCGCCAGGCCTTGAAACGACAACAGCGGGACGCGTCAGCACGTCCCGCTGTTTTTTATCACGCCTTGCCAGGCTGTCAGCGTGGCGGTGTCAGCTCTGGAAACGCCGCACCAGACTGCCCATGCGGGTGAAGTCATAGTCCTGGCGGGATGGCAGCAGCTTCATCAGCACCAGCGAGACTAGCACCGGCACGAAGGCCGCCAGCAGGAAGGATTCCAGCAGGGTGGCGGTACCGCCGCTGGGAGACGGGAACATCGCCAGCCCGGCGACCAGCCCTGCAGCGGTGCTGAGGACCGCGTTGCGCCCGTCGTAGCGGCGATTGAACAGACCGAAGAACACCGGGAAGGCCGCCGCCGAGCACAGCAGGTCCGCCAGCAGGAACAGATAGAGCACGCTGTAGCCCTGGGCTGCCACCCAGGTCACCGGCACCGCTGCGGCGACGATCAGCCAGCGTGCCAGGCGCATCAGGGTGGCTTCGCTGGCCTGGGGCAGCAGCCGGTGCATGTCGACGGCGATGATGCTGGAGGTGGCGTTGACGGTGGTGTCGGCGCTGCTCATCACCAGGGCCAGACCCAGCGGAATCAGGGCCAGGGCGAACCACAGCGGCACCTCGGACAGCAGCACGCTGAACAGCGCCACCGAGCCGTCTCCCTCGAGCCCGAGGCCGACGAACGCCAGGCCGAACAGGCCCATCAGCACGATCACCGGAAAGTTGAACAGCCCTGCGATCCAGAAGCCCCGCCGCAGCACCTTGCTGTCCCGGGCGGCGTAGATGCGTTGCCAGGTACCCTGGTAGAACAGGCCGGTCAGCATCACCGCGATAAAGAACGTCAGGCCGGCACGCAGGCCACCGGCATCGGTGACATCCAGCAACTGAGGCGCACGTTCCTGCAGGCCCTCGAGCGTCGGCGCGACGCCGCCGGCGGCCTGCCAGCCGAACACCAGCAGCAGCGCCAGCAACGGCAGGATCACCAGCATCTGTACCTTGTCGGTGAAGATGGTGGTGCGCAGGCCGCCGTAGAAGGTGTAGAGCAGGGTCGCGATCATCACTACGCAGGCGGTCAGCCACAGCGGGATCGGCGCCAGCAGGGTGACCATATGGGCGATTGCGGTGAGGCCTGCCGCCAGCGAGATGAACAGATAGAACAGCATGATCGTCAGGGTGAAGGCGTACATGGTGCGCCCGTAGCGATGGATCACGAACTCGGTAAGGCCGTGGCCTTCGGGGATCAGCTCACGCATGCGTCGTCCCAGCGGGATCATCACCAGGCGCGGGACCATGGAACCCAGCGCATAGCCGAGTACGGCGCCGATGCCGCCCCAGGTGGCCGCCTGGGCGGGGCCGAACAGGATCCAGGTGCCCAGGGTGGTGGCCACCAGGGTCAACACCGTGGCGCGGGTGTTCTGGCTGTTGCGAGCCGAGATGTAGTCATCCAGGCCGCCCTGACGACGTCGGGCATAGATCAGGCCGGGGATGGCAAAGATGGCGGCGCACAGCAGAAGCCACAGCGCCGTCCAGGTGGGATCGAGCATCATCGAAAGAAGACCTCTTTCTTGTCGTTGTCCGCAGGGACCGGTGGACAGGCGGGACGAGCGGCGGACAGGAAGAAAGAGGAGATAACGCAACCATCCTTCCCTTCGCCGGCATGACCCGGATCAGGTTCAAAGGGTTACCGCGTGATGCGGAATCTCAGCCGTCAGGCTCCCCCAGGAATGCGCACAGCGTAGGACCGCCTCCGATGGCTGTCAATTGGCGCTTTGGCCGCAGCGACGGGGCGTCAGACGGTGGGCGAGGTGCGCAGGCTGTGCCAGCCATCGTAAAGCCAGTTCGCCGCTCGGCTTGGATCGATGTCAGTCATCGCCAGATAGCCATGACAGCAGGCCTCGCGGCTCGCTCGCGCAATGGTCGAGGCGTCGGTGGCGTCCATCACCAGGGTGCGTCGGTGCCCGCCGCCGCCGCGCAGGAAGGGAGCTGCGGGCGCGCGCTGGAACTCGACGCCTGCCGGCAGGGGCGCTGTCGAGTGATGCGTGTCGGGGTAGTCCGGGGCGCACAGGATGACTTCGAAGCCGAGCCGTTGTCCCTGGCGCGCCAGGTCGGCATTGACCGGGGAGTGGCCGGTCAGCACCAGACGCAAGGCCGGCTGGATCAGCACCTCGACGACGTCGTCGCCGATCTGGACCAGCGGACTGGTTGGCGTGGGTCGCTGCAGGTTCATGGACGTACTGCCCAGGCTGACGCGGCGAATCAGCGATGGCTGGCCGGCGAGCGTTGCATGGATGACCTCCAGGTGCACCAGGGTCTCGCTGCTCGGTGACAGGCGCTCGACCAGGCAGGGGGTGCCATCGTTGGCGTTGTTGTCGATATTGACCAGACAGGCGCCGCCGTCCCGGGCCTGGGGCAGCAAGATGGGCTGTCCGGCGTACCCGGGGCCATCGGCATCGCTGGTGACGCTCAGGTGGGGGAAGGCGGGAGCAAGGGTGTCCAGACGCGTGCAAAGCCAGCTGGTATCCCCGCGATTGGCCAGCGTCAGGGCGTGTTCGATGGCGACAAGGTCCTGGTGGTTCATGGGCAGCTCCCGCGGCGGTGTCGGCGACGCCAGCATAACGTGGAAGCGGGCAAGCGAAATAACCCGGCATCTATAAGCATCTTTTCATAGGCTAGAGAAGACGGCACGCGAGCCGCCAGGGTATTGACCTGCTGCCGGTCCAGGGCAGGGCTTACGCAAGGAGTTGTCCTCATGGAGCGTTTTGCCTGGGTGGAAGAGGCATTGGTGTCGTCCGGAACGGTGCTGGTACGCCTGACGCCGGAGTTGCAGGTGTACGACGTGGTCGGTGATGCCGTGAGCGTGCTGGGCGAGCCTGGAGAGGTCTGGATCGGGCGGGGGCTGGCAGAGCTGCCTGGCGAGGTCGCCAGGGTCGCCGAAGCCTTGGCATCCCGGGGTGCCGCTCACGCTGCCAAGCCTTCGATGCCGCTGCAACTGGGCGATGGTAGCTGCTGTCGCCTGGCCGATGGTGGGCTGGTGCTGCGACTGTCGGCTCGGCAGAAGGCAAGCCGCGGTGTCATCGCGCGGATGGCCGACCATCTGCCGGTGATGGTGGCCTACGTCGACCGCGACTTCTGCTTCCGTTTCAACAATCGTGCCTACCTCGACTTCATCGGCCAGCCTGCCGAGGCGCTGATGGGGCAGCCGGTGTCTTCGGTGCTCGATGCAGACTCCTACGCCAAGATCCGGCCACGTTTCGATCTGGCGCTGGCGGGGCAGGAGGTCAGCTACGAGGATTCCCTGGTGCTCCAGGACGGTCGCCAGATCTACTTCAAGGTCCACTATCTGCCGGACGTGGTGGAAGATGAAGTGATGGGCTTCTACGCCATCATCCAGGACGTCTCCGAGTATCGCTCGATGATCCAGTTGTTGCGGGATGTCCATACCGGGGTAAATCGCACCGATATCGGAGTATCAGAGATCGTCGACATGCTGCTGCGTGACGCCTTGAGCTACCTGAGGCTGGATATCGCGCTTGTCAGTCAGGTCGAGGGGGAGCGTTACACGGTGCGCTGGGCGGCCTCGGATAATGCGCCAGTAGGGGCCGGCGATAGCTTTGCACTGGGTGACACCTACTGTCGGCTGACCCTCGACGCCGATGACGTCTTCCATACCCACCGCGCCGGGCAGGACGAGCGAGTCAAGGGCCACCCCTGCTACGAGAACTTTCAGCTGGAGACCTATATCGGTGCACCGCTGCGGATCCAGGGCAAGGTATGGGGAACCCTGAACTTCTCCAGTCCGTCGGTGCGCCGGCACGCCTTCAGCGAGGTCGACATCGAGTTGGTCCGGCTACTGGTCGGGGCCGTCGAACGTGTCATTTCCAACGAGATGGAGGTCGAGCGTATTCGCCTCGAACGTGATCAACTGGAAGACCAGGCGATGACCGATGCCTTGACCGGACTCCCCAACCGAAGCCAGTTGGATCGCCACGTCACCCGCCTGATCGAGGAATGCGACAGTGGCGGGATGGTGTTTTCGCTGGCCGCGGTCGATATCGACTTCTTCAAGCAGGTCAATGATGGTTTCGGTCACGCGGCCGGTGACCAGGTGCTCACCTGGCTGGCGCAAACAGTAGCCAACTGCCTGCGTGATGGCGATCTGGTGGCGCGCACCGGCGGCGAGGAATTCGTGGTGGTCATGCGGCGAACCGCCTTGCCCGAGGCGATCAAGGCGGCCGAGCGGGTGCGTCGCGCGGTGGAAGGGGGGGAAATCACCCTGTCGGATGGACAGACGATTCGCATCACCATCAGCATCGGCGTCAGCCAGTATCGCAAGGGGGAGGGGTTTGCACCGCTGTTCGAGCGCGCCGACCGGCGCCTGTACAGCGCCAAGCGTAGTGGTCGCAACCGCATTGCCAGCCTGGATGAATAGCGCCCAGGTGTCGCCAGGTGCGGCGTTATCATCGCTGACGTAGGACTTTGCTCGTTCTTTCGGTCTAGTCTGAAAGGATCAGTGTGAGTGGTTGGGTAATCTCAGGTGGCTGGGCTGAGGTGACAGCGGCTGCCAGGCCTTGAAGCAACCTGCTTGGCGCATGGCTGCCGCCGCTCCCGTGTACCTGAAGATGGTCTCTTGTCCCGCGTAATTTCGGAACTTTCCAGGTTTCAATGTGTTACCCGATTCCCTTCGGTGGCGGAATGCGATAGCGAGTATGAACTTTCTCATCTTTTGCGATGTAGTTTCCTACTGCGTCGATACTGCGTTGATCATGTTGCCTGCAAAAGAGTAGATAGGAGCTGTGTTCCTACAAAAGATGTGGGTAATATCGTACATCCGTTGTTAATAAAATATTACAAAGCAGTTGCGTAATGCCGGTGTTTGTCCCACCGGTGCGCAGGGGAAAAATCATCATGCATCTCAACAAGCTTGCGTTCGGCCTGGCGTTGGGCGGGTGGGCGTGCCTGCTTGCTCCGTCCGTGCTGGCAGAAAGTCTGCTGGAACTTCACGAGCTCGCGGTGGACAGCGATCCTCAGTTTCAGGCCGACTTTTATGGTAAGCAGGCCACCGATGAGCGTTACTATCAGGCGCGCTCAGCGCTGCTGCCGCAGATCAATGTCAATGTCGAGCGCAGCGAGATCTCCCAGGACATCGTCAGTACCGACAACGAGGTCTACGGCAGCGGCAGCACGTCCTACCCGACCACCGTCTACGGTGTCTCGCTCGAGCAGTCGATCTATGACTATTCGCGCTGGGCGGCCTTTGGCCAGGCCAAGCTGGAGATCCAGCAGGCCGCGTCCGAGCTCGAGGTCTCGCGCCAGGATCTCTACCTGCGGGTGGCCGAACGCTACTTTGCGGTACTCGCCCTGTCGGAAAACCTGAGTTTCCTGCAGGCCGAAAAGAAGCAGGTCCAGACCAATCTCGAGCAGGTCAGGGCGCGTTTCGAGGACGGTTTGATTCGCGAGATCGATCTGCTCGACGCCCAGGCGCGCTTTCTGCAGGTCGAGGCGCGGGAGCTGGACGTGGCCAACCGTCTGCGCGATGCCCTCAATGCCCTGGCCGAGGTCAGCGGCGTGCGTCCGGTGGAGCTTAGCCTGGTCGATGAGGACCTGACCCTGGCGAGCCCGGAACCGTCGTCAGTCGAGGCCTGGATCGAGCTGGCGATGCAGCGTAATCCTCGTCTGTCAGCCGCACGGCTGGCGGTGGAAGTGGCCAATCAGCAGGTCAAGGTGAGTCGTGGTGGTCACTATCCGACCCTCGATCTGAGTCTCGACTACGACAACGACGAGACCGAGGGCTCATTGTTCGGCGGCGGCAGCGAGGTCGAGACCCAGACCATTCGGGTCGGCCTCGATGTGCCGGTCTACAGCGGTGGGCGAGTGTCGTCGGAGGTGCGCGAAGGAACCCGTCTGATCGAGGCAGGGCAGGCTCGACTCGAACAGGTGCGGCGAGAACTCGACCGCGAGATACGTGCGGCCTTCGAGGGTATCGTCACCGCCATGTCCCGGGTCAGGGCTCTGAGCGAGTCCTTGAGCGCCAACCAGCGCATCGTCGAATACCGCCAGGTGGCCTATGAATCCGGTGTCATGCCGGTGCTCGAACTGCTCGACGCCGAGCGCGATCTGTTCTTCGCCCGCAGCGAACTTGCCAGTGCGCGCTACGACTACCTGATCAGCGTGCTGCGGCTGAAGCATGCCGCCGGCGTCATCAATGGCGAAGACCTGGCGGAGATCGACGCCCATATGAATGACCGGATGGACCTCCTTGCCTTCCAGCACTGAACCCCGGCCCTTCGCCGAGCGTCAGGCGTTGATCGAGTCCTGGCTCGATAGCCTCGCGCGTCCCTACAGTGCCGAGCGCTCGGTCAAGTGCGCTCCCGCCCGCTGGGCACATCAGCGCAGGCTCTACAGTGTGCCGCTGGACGGCGTTGACGCCGACGATCTTGCGGTGCGCCTCGAGGGGTTGCTGGAGTCGCTGGCGCTGGCGCCTGGCGACCGGAGGGCCTTTGTCGCCGGACTGTCGACGCAGACGATGGCGCACTATCTGCATCTCGGGCTGGAGGAGGCGACCACCAAGGTGTACTGGGAAGCGCCGCTGCCGGACAAGGCCCTGCCGGGGCGTCGCTTCCCGCTGTACCAGGCGTGGAAGTGGCGCCCTGGCGTCGACGCCAGTGTCTCCGACTATGTCCTGCTCGAGAGCGCCGAGGCGGTGCGCCATGCAATGGCGAGCACGCTTGCGGCGATGCCCCCGCTCGTCGGCGACGTGATCGAACAGCTCGAGGTCAGCCACGCGCTGGCACGAAAGCCCTGGCCACCGTTGACCGTGAGGATCGAGGAACGGCGCCAGGGTCGCGATACCGGCCGCGATTCCCTCAATCTGCATCTACATCCGGCCGAGATACGTCTGGGCGAACTGGCGGGCCTTTTGTTGTCGCTGGCTCGCGAGTGGCGCTGTACGTCGCGCGCACAGGCGATCGAGTGGATTGCCGCCCACGGCGACAAGCCGCTGAGCAACCTTTCTCTGGGGTTCGATGCGAAAGGCGAACCCTTCGTGACCTTCTACCACGGGGTGACTCTGGTCTCCCCGACTTCCACCGGCGCGCTGGCCGCGCAATGACGCTGACGTCCAGGCCCAGGGACGACACTCAAGTACTAGAGGACTCTTTCATGGCGACTCAACTTCTGATCTATCGCAACGTTCAGCCGATCACCCGCGACAAGCATGGCGAGCTGTCGCTCAAGGTCGGCAAGGACTTCGGCTTTGCCAGCGGGGTGAACTCGGTGCCGTTGATGGCGGCCGAATTTCCGACCGCCGCCACCGACCTGCCGATCGTCTTCACCAAGGCCGACGACGGGGTGCTGCCGGTCGCCGTGCTGGGACTCGAGCAGGACCAGAATCTGCTGGTGGACCGTGAAGGCCAGTGGCGCGGTGAGTACGTACCGGCCTTCTTCCGCCGCTATCCCTTCGTGTTTGCCTCCGCCGACAACGACAAGACTTTCACCCTGTGCATCGATGATGACTACGAAGGGCTCAACCGTGACGGTCGCGGCGAGCGCTTCTTCGACGCCGACGGTGAGCAGACCCAGTACCTGGGCAAGGTGCTGGACTTCCTGCAGGACTATCAGGCGCACTTCCAGCGCACCCGCGCCTTCTGCGCCCGCCTGGTCGAGCTCGACCTGCTCGAGTCGGTCGAGGCCCAGATTCGCTTGCCGGAAGGTGGTCAGCGCACCCTGACCGGCTTCCAGGCGGTCAACCGTCAGAAGCTCAAGGCGCTGCCCGAGGACAGCCTCAAGGCGCTGCTGGACAGTGACGAACTGGAGCTGCTCTACGTCCACCTGCAGTCGCTGCGCAATCTCAATCGACTGAGCCGTCAGGCGCAGGGTGGTTCGCGGCTGGGTGCTCTGGCCAAGGGCGACCCCGCCGAGGAGGCGGTCGCGTCCGACGCCGAACAGGACACTCCCGTTCACTGATCGACCGAGATCAGGGGGCGTATCGTCGCCGCGATGCGCCTCTTGACGTTTTTCGCCACCGGAGTCCCCCCATGAGTCGCCACCAGCGCAAGCCTCTGTCCGAATTGATCGCTCGTCTTCTCCGCCAGCCCAGGCGTGCTCGTCGTGCCCAGGCAGAGCCGTCCCGGTTCGTGTTCGAGGGACTCGAGCCACGCATGCTGATGTCGGCGGACCCGCTGACTGCCAGCGTGGCCGGTGGCGCCGAGATGACGTTGCGGGTGGTCGAGGAGAACCAGCAGCAGGTGCTGCAGGTGGTCGAACTCGACGAGCAAGGCGTCAGTCAGGTGGTGGCCTCACGCGGTCTCGATGAGGCCAAGGCCAGTGGCGGCGTGGTCATCCAGGGCAGCGACGCCCAGGACATCCTGCGCGTGGACCAGAGCCTGCTGGGCCAGGCGGATGGTCTGCTGGTGAGCTTCCAGGGCGGCGACGGCGACGACGTCCTGGCACTCGAGCATAGCCAGGGGCTGACCATCACCTTCGCGGGGGGCGAGGGCGATGATCGCATCGAGGGCATCCAGGGCAACACCGAGTGGCAGGTGAGCGCCGATGGGGCGGGCAGCGTGGACTGGTCGAGCACCACCACAGCGGCGCGCAACGATAGCTGGCTCAGCTTCACGGGCATCGAGACGGTCAACGCCGCCTCCTATCGCCAGGGCGACGACGGCGTGCTGTCAGCCACGGACGATGCCGCTCGGCACCGGCTCTCGAGCAGCCAGGACGGGGCGCGTTGGTCGCTTTACGACGAGGGCAGTCTGGGGCTTGGCAATATCGCGTTCAACGGCATCGACCGACTCGATGGTCGGGCCGGCCAGATCCTCGACTTCAGCGACTTCTCCACCTCGGTAGAGGTCGATCTGGGGACCGGCAAGGCCACCGGCTTCGTCGGTATCGACGGCTTCAATCACATCATTGGGACCGGCGGCGACGACCGCCTGATCGGTGATGTCACCTCGCAGATCGACACTATCCTCGACGGGGGTAATGGCAACAACCTGATCGTCGGGGGCGGCGGCGACGATACTCTGAAGGCCGGCGCCGGTCGCAGTACCCTGGTGTCGGTGAGCGGCAGCGATCGCTTCGAACAGAGCGAGCTGGGCAGTGAGTTCACCCCCGAGGAGGCCGAGCTGACCTATGTGGTGCAGCGCGCATCCGGGGACATCAACCTGACCAGCGCTGGCGCCACCGCGACGGTCACCACCGGCGACGGCAGCCTGAGCTTCCAGCGCCAGCCGGTGGAACTGGTGCTGTCCGCCGCGGGGACCGGCCAGACGCTGAACGCCAGCGGCTACTCGCTTTCTGGCGTGACCTTCCAGAGCCTGGATGGCGCCAGCAATAGCCAACTTGTCGGCAGCGCGCAGGATGACCGATTCGTGCTCAGCGCCGGGGGCGGCAGTGTCCAGGCCGGTGGCGGCAACGACCGCATCGAGGCCAGCGCCGACGCCGACATGACCCTGACCGATACCGCGCTGAGCGTGACCGGCTGGACCAACTGGGTATTGGGCGACGTCGAACTCGCCACCCTGGTGGGCGGTGCTTCTGCCAATATGCTGGACGCCTCTGCGTTCAGCGGTTCGGTTCAGCTGGAAGGCGTCGCCGGTGACAACACCCTCAAGGCCGGCGCCGGCGACGCGGTACTCCTGGGCGGCAGTGGCAACGACACCCTGGTCGGGGGTGTCGGCGACGACGTGCTGTTCGGCAATCGCGGCAGCAACAGCCTCGATGGTGGCAGCGGCAGCGACTCGGTGCTGGGCAGTACTTCCCACAGCTTGCGTCTGTTCGGCGGCAGCGGCAGCGCCACCCTGGTGCGCGGTGACGTCGCCGAGGAGCGCGAGCTGGTGTGGTCGCGCAGCGCCGGCGAGACGGTGGTCTTTCACTTCGCCGGCGAGCAGACAGACGCGTTGGCCTGGGACGCCGACGCCCTGGCGGTACAGCAGGCGCTCGAGGCGCTGTCTGCGGTGGGCGAAGGCAACCTGCAGGTGGCCCGCGAGCTGTTCGAGTCTGCTGGTGAGCAGCAGGTACGCTGGCGCATCAGCTTTATCGGCGACTTCATGGCCGTGGCCGACGATGGTGCCTTCGCCAAGGCGCTGGTCGGCAGTGGTCTGGCGCTGGGAGCTTCCGGGGCCAGCGCCACGGTGACCTCGACCCAGGTGCGCGCTCGGGAAGCGGGGCGTGACAGCCTGGCCGGCATCGAGCACGGCATGCTGCGTGCCGAGTTTGGCGACACCGTGCTCGACGCCAGCGGCTTTGCCGGCAGTGTCTATCTCCAGGGGGGCAGCGGCAACGACCTGATGATCGGTGGCGAGGCCACGACCCAGTTCGTGGCGGTAGCCGGGGATAACGTCATTCGTGCCGGGGCTGGGCAGAACGAGATCCGCGGCGGCGTCGGCCAGGATCGTCTGGAAATCGTCCTGGCCGATGGCCAGAACGCCGTCAATGTGAGTGGGGACAGCTTCAGCATCGATGGCGGGACCGCGTCGAGCTATCGCGATATCGAGGCGCTGACGCTGGTCGGCAACGCCGGCGCCAACACCCTCGATGCCAGCGGCTGGCACGGGGTCGGCGAACAGACCCGGGTCACTGCGCTGATGGCCGCTGGCGGCGCCTCCAACGCCGAGATCGAGACCTTCCTCTCGGCGCTGGGCGATGCGATTCCCGGTGCAGAAGACTTTGCCAGCCAGGCGGAGTACGAGTCCTACCTGGCGCGTTACGTCACCGGTAGCGAACTCGAGAACTCCGGCGCGCACCTGAGCTTCACCCTGCAGAATGGCGTGACGCGGGCGCTCAATGTGGCCGACGCCCGCACCCTCGGCGACCTGCTGGTGCTGCTCGGCAGTGTCGAGGGCCTGACCGCGAGCTTCGATGGTGCCAGCGGGCGTCTTGTGGTCACCGACACCACCACGGGAAGCGCGAGCTTCGCCGTCAGCGCCGACGCCACCGCGAAGATCCTGACCGATGCACTCGGCATGGGCGTCAGTGGCGACAAATGGCAGAGCACCGCCTTGAGCGGGGCCGGCGTGGTGCTGGACGCCAGTGCCGGCGGCAGCGATGCCCTGATCGGTAGCCGTGGCGATGACCGTATCGTCGTCGTGTCCGGCGCCGCCAGTGTCGACGGCGGCGCCGGCACCGACAGCCTGCTGGCGGCGGCGGGCGACTCCATGACGCTGACCGATGGCGGGTTGGTCGTTGGTTCGGCCACAACCACGCTGTCCGGGATCGAGGCGGCGCGCCTGAGCCTGACCGGAGGCGCCGACAAGACCCTGACGGCCACTGCCTTTACCGGCGCTTTGGCCATCGATATCGCCGAGGCGGCGACCGACACCATCGTGAACGCCAAGCCTGGCGATCAGGTCGAGGTGGAACTGGCGGCGGGGAGCCTCGCCCGGCTCGACGACGTGACCGTCAGTGAGGGCGCCAGCCTGGTGGGCTACTGGGATGGCGACGCCTCCCTGTCCAACGTGACCAGAACGTTCTCCAGCAGTGTCGAGTTACGTGCCGACGGTGCCTTGACCCTGGACAACGTCGATCTGAGCATGAGTGATCCGACGCTGGGACACGATCTGTCGATCCTGGCGCGTGAGCTGACGATCGGTGGCGATAGTGTGATCGATGCCGGTAGCGGCGAGTTGCACCTTGGCGCGCAGTTGTTTCAACCCCTGCTGGCGCCTGCCAATGGCCTGGTCGACGTGGGCCTGTTCGACCTGTCGGTGGATATCGACAAGGCCACGCTCAAGGGCGGGGACGTAACCATCGATGCGCGTCTGGTGGATCCCGATCGCGACTGGTTCAACCTGCGCACCGGCGTGGCCTTCCTCGACCAGGGCATCGATACGGCGCTGGACTTCCTTCAGGGACTGTCGCTGTTTGGCAGTGTCTCGGTGATGGTGGCCGAGGTCGCCATCGATATCGGCTCCGACGCGGTCATCACCGCCACCAGCGGGGACATCACCGTCGCCTCCGAGCTCGACATCAGTACCGAGGTGGGCGCCAGCAAGGCCTGGGGCCTGGGTGTGTCGGTCAGCACCCTGATCACCCGCTCAAGTGTGCACGTCCACGGTACCCTGAGCGCCGCCAATGACATCAACCTGAGCAGCAGTGTCAGCACCGCCCAGAGCGTCTCTGCTGAACCGGATGGCCTCAAGGGCGTGGCCGGCGCGGTGGCGGTCAGCGTGCTGGTCAGCGATTCCCGGGTGATGGTGTGGGAAGACGCCAGCCTGAGTGCAGGCAATGATCTGGTGGTTGCGGCGACCAGCGTGGAGGAAAACGAGACCTCCGCCAGTTCCGCCCCTGACAAGGGCAAGGTCGGCATCGCCCTGGCGATCAACGTCGAGACCAGCAACACCGAGGCGCAACTGGCCGGTGACGTCAGTGTGGGCGGCGATCTGACACTGAGCGCCGAGACCTCCCAGGGCGAAGACCACGGCGGTACCAGCGCCAGCGCCGGTACCGCCCCCGGTGGTGGCCCCGATAGCCTTGTCGACGGGGCCACGGCCAGCGCCGAGGACCTGTCGCCGACATCGGTGATCGGCAACTTTCAGGAGGCGCTCAGCGGCGTCATCGGTGACAAGATCAAGGAAGGCATCGCCGACCGCGGGCCTGCCTCCATCGGCGAGCACTTCAAGGAATCCCAGGGCCAGCAGAAGAACGCCCTGGACGTGGCCGCCGCCCTGGCGGTCTCGGTGGACATCAATCGTGCCGAGGCCCGCCTTGGCACCAGCGTGACGCGACTGGGCGCCATCGCCTCCCAGCGCAGCGACATCGAGGTGGCCGGCGCGGTCAGTGTCAGCGCCACCAGCGCCCACCGCCCGGCGGTCAGTGCAGAGGGCTCCGCTACCGGCGTCGACCCCAACAAGAAGGAAAAGGAAGAGAGCTTCACCGACAAGGTGCTGGGCAACACCCTGATCGGCAAGCTGCGAGACGCCGCGGCGGAGTCCGAGGTCCAGGGCACCGACAGCGCCAAGGATCAGAAGGAAGACAGCCAGGTAGCCGATGTCGGTGTCGCCGGCGGCTTCGTCTTTGCGCTGCAGAACAACCATGCCGATGCGGTGGTCGAGGGCCTGGTGGACCTGGACGCCGGCGATGCCATCAGCGTCACCGCCGAGAGCCTCAACAGCGTCGATATGGATAGCCTGTGGGGGCGTCACCTGTATGTGGCGGGCAAGGCCCTGGGTGAACTCGATGGCACCTACGACCATGCAAGCGCGGAAGGTACGGCAGACCTGGCCAACGGCGACAAGGTGCTGGTGGCCGATGACCACCAGCGCGGGGGCGAGGCCGGCCTGATCTATCAGTTCGAGGGGGCCGACGTCAGCGGTGTGGATCTCGCCAGTGAAGACTTCAGCGACGACAGCCGCTGGACTGCCCTGAGCTCGCCGTTGCAGACCCGTATCGAGGAATTCGTCGAGGCGCTCAACGCCTTCACTACCGGCAATCTGGGGATCAGCGGCAGCTTCGACAGCTGGACCGTGGCCACCGCCGAGGGGGGCAAGCTGGCCATCGCCGGTGCCGCCAATGTCTTCCTGGTCAATCAGGACAGCGAGGCCCGCATCCGCGAGGGTGCCCGGATCAATCTGGGGGGCGCCACCGATGTGGCCAGCGTCACACCCAGCGACGAGCAGCAGGTCGAGGTCATCGCTCGCAGCGACAACCACCTGCTGTCGCTGGTCGGCAATCTCAGCTTGCCGACCTTTGCCGGCGCCGACGAGGCCAGCGCCGAGGCCTGGCGTGACGCCTTCAAGAGCGATATCGATACCATCAAGTCCGGGTTCGCCGGCATCCAGTCCGACGGCAGCGCCATCGGTGCTTCCATCGGCGTGCATCTGCTCGGCGCGGATACCCGTGCGGTCATCGAGACAGGTGTGGCGCTGGTCGCCAGCAGTCTGGACGTGCGCGCCGACAGCGACACCCTGCTGATCGGGGCGGCGGTGTCCGGTGGCAAGGCCGACAAGGTCGCCTTCAACGCCACCTCAGTGGCCAATATCGTCGACAACACCACCCTGGCGCAGATTCAGGACGGGGTATCGCTGAACATTGGTGCCGTCTCGGTGGACGGGGCCAGTGGGCCGGCGCTCAGGGTCGGCGCCAACGACGACACCTACGCCTTTGGTATCGGCGGCAGCGTCGCCTCCGGCAAAAGCGCTGGCGTCGGTGTATCGGCGGTGGTCTCGGTGATGGAGCGCGACACCCGAGCGGTGATCGGTGGTGTGACCACGCCAGCCAGCGCCAGCGGTAGCATCACCGTAGGAGGTGATCTGCTGGTCGAGGCCAATAACGGCGGGGTGGTAGCCAACCTCGCCCTGGCCGGAGCCAAGGCGGGCAGCAGCGGTACCAGCGGGCTGGATTCGGCCGGTGACGCCAGCGGCTCGGGCGCTGGTGGTGGTTCGGCTGGGGGCCGCGCCACCAAGGACGACCCCAACAAGTGGCCCAACAACCAGAGCAACTATGACAGCGTGCTCAAGGAGTTGAGTGGCAAGCTCGGCGGTGCCGCCAAGGCGTCTTCCGGCGGCAGCGGCGGCACGTCTTCCACCTCGTCCGGCGGTGACCAGAAGGGTAGCTTCGGCCTCGGTGTCTCGGGTTCGGTGGTGGTGAATATCGCCGACTATCGTACCGAAGCCCTGATCCAGGGGATCGAGACGCTGAAGATTACCGGCAAGACGTCGGTGGCCGCCAAGGACAGCAGCCACCTTGGCATGCTGGCAGGTGGCGCGGCGCTGTCGCTGGGCAGCAGTGGCACCCAGGTGGCGGTGGCCGGGGCCGCTGCCCTGGCCTTCGACAGCGGCATCACCCGGGCGCGGATCGATCGCGTCACTTCCTTTGATACGGGCGGTCTGGCACTCAGCGCGGCGCGTGAGGGCTGGACGGTGGTCGCTGCCGCCGGTGTCGCCGTCGCTTCGGGCGCCAAGGGCTTTGGTGTGGCCGGGGCGGCCAGTGTGCTGACCTCCGCTCGCACCGTCGATGCAGGGCTTTTGAACATCCAGTCCGGTGATCTCGGGGACGTCAGCGTGGTGGCGCGTGACGCCGCCAACGCGGTACTGATCGCCGGCGCGGTGGCTGGCGCCGGCAAGGCCGGTGTCGGCGGGGCGGCGGCCTTCGCCGATATCAGCCACGACGTCGACGCCCATGTCGAAGCGCTGGGCAGTGCCAGCGAGTCGCTGGTGATCGGCAGACTCTCGGTTCAGGCGCTCAGCGATACCCTGATCATTAGCCTGGCCGGTTCGGCCGGCATCGGTACCGGACCCAAGGGGGTTGGCCTTGCGGGGACCGCCGCGGTCAACCTGATCGACAATGCCACCCAGGCACGTGTGGTCGACAGCTTTCTGGACAAGGGCAGTGACGCCCTTGCGCCGGCGCCGAAAGTGGAGATCAACGCCGAGGACAACAGCAGTGTCTGGACCCTGGCCGGCGCCGTCGGTGTCGGCGGCACCGCCGGCTTTGGCGCCGGGGTGTCGGTCAACAGCCTGTCCAATCAGACCCAGGCCCTGATCAGCGGCGGCGTCATCGCCAACGCCGGCGCGGTGTCGGTGGTAGCGGCCAACACCGGTCTGGTGCGCTCGCTGACCCTGGGGATCGGTGCCAGCACCAAGTTCGCCGGGTCAGGCAGCGTCTCGGTCAACCAGATCGCCAATACCCTGCGCAGTTCAATCAGCAACGCCAACGTCTCGACGGTGGGCCAGGTGCTGGTGGCCACCCGCGATCGCGCCGAGCTGGTGGCGATCAGCGGTGCAGGAGCCGGTGCCGGCAAGGTGGCCCTGGCCGGCAGCGTCTCGGTCAATCTGATCGACAACGACAGCCAGGCGCTGATCCAGAACTCCACCGTTACAGCTGGTGGCGATGTGGTGGTGGACGCCGAGGCCAGCAGCCTGGTGGTGTCAGTCGCCCTTGGAGGCGCCGGGGCCGGCAAGGTGGGCCTCGCCGGTGCCGTCAGCGTCAATCTGATCAAGGGCAAGGTGGAGGCGCTGATCGACGGCGGTCGCGTCGAAAGCAGTACCGGTGATATTCGCATCCAGGCCACCGACAGTGCCCAGGTGGTGGTCGTGGCCATCGGCGCCGCGGGCGCCGGCACCGTGGCCGGCGGGGTCAGCAGCGGCACCGTTCAGGTCGACAACGCCATTGTGGCCCGGGTGACGGGGGCCACCTTGATCGCCGGTGGTGACGTAGCCGTCTGGGCGGGCCTGGCCGAGCGCAGCGGTCGCGCCGCGCTGGAATTGTCGGCACTGGGACTTGAGGTGGACCCGGCGACCCAGGGCACCGAGACCAATCCGAGCACGGGATCATCGGATATTGCCGCCCGGGACATGTCCAACATGGACTGGACCGCCGGGGTGATCAACCTGACCATCGCCGGTGCGGGCGCCGGCAGCGTGGCCGGCTCCGCTGCGGTGGGGCTCAACTGGCTGCGCTCCAGCGTGCTGGCCGAAGTCTCGGGCGGCGCCAGTATCACCGCCGCCGATAGTGTCAGCGTGCTGGCCCAGGACAAGAAGGGCCTGGTCAACTTCTCCTTCGGCGCCGCTGGTGCCGGCAATGCGGCGGGGGGCGCGGCGATCGCCTTCAACTATCTGGGAGGCGACCCCAGCGATCCCTCGCGCACCGTCGACAACACCAGCGACCAGAACGTCGACGCCAGCGAAGACGCCTTCATTCTCCAGGGCGAGCGCAGCGACCACGGCTACAGCGTGGGCCAGATCGCCGCCTTGATCGATGCCTCCAGTGTGACCGCCACCAGTGGCGACGTGCTGGTGGACGCCCGTTCCGAAGCCAGCATGCTCAACATTACCGCCGGCGGTGCGGGCGCCGGGGCGGTGGCCCTGGCCGGCTCCATCGGCATCAACTTCATGCAGAATGATGTACTGGCATCGATTGGCAATGGCGCCGTGGTCAGGGCCAGCGCCGGTGACGTCAGCGTGCATGCCTCGGTGGCGCCGATCATGATCAACGTGGCCGGCGCGGCGGCTGGTGCCGGCTCCGTCGGTCTTGCCGGCGCCTCGGCGACCAACGACATGGCGTCGGCGGTGAGCGCGAGCATCCTCGGGGCGAGCACCGAGGTAACGGCGGGTGGGCGCGTCGACGTCAAGGCCGAGCTGATTCGGATCACCGATGTGCCTTCGGTCAAGGTCGATGACAGCCTGATACCGCCAGAAGACTCAGACGAGAATCGCCCGGCGACGCCTGGGCAGGGCGACCAGGTGTGGAGCTTTGCGCTGGCCGGTGCCGGTGCCGGCAAGGTGGCGGTGGCCGGGGCGCTGTCGCTCAACTGGCTGCGCGGCAGCGTCACGGCGGTGATCGACCAGGCCACGGTCTCGGCGACGGGAGACATTGCCCTGTCGGCCAGCGATGATCTCGGCCTCAATGCCTTTACCGTGGCGGGGTCCGGTGCCGGGGCCTTCGCCCTGGCCGGTTACCTGGCCTACAACTATATCGGCGGTGATCCGGACGACCCCACCAGCGACAGCGCCAACCGTATCCACGCGCTGATCAAGGGCGGCGCCAGCGTGGCGTCCAGCGACGGCAAGGTCAGCCTTTCAGCGGTCTCATCCTCGAGCATCAGCGCCTACTCCCTGGGTGGTGCCGTGGCCGGTTTCGCCGCACTCAGCGGTACCACCTCGCTCAATTTCACCCGCAAGGACGTGGTCGCCGATATTCGCGACAGCGCCACCGAGGTGAGTGGCGCCGGCGGCATCGCGGTAAGCGCCAGCGACACCAGCGCGATCTCGGCGGCCAGTGCCCAGGTCAACGTGGCGGTCAAGGGTGGTGCGGCCGGTCTTTCGGTGGCCTATCTGGACATCGACAACAGCATCCTGGCCGGTAGCCAGGGCGCCACGCTCGACTCGAGCGGCGGCGATATCGCCATTGATGCCCGCTCGCGCTCCACCAACCTGATCGTGATAGCCGGTGTCAGCTATGGCACCTTCGGCGCAGGTGCCGGCAACGCCGGCAGCTCGTTGATCAACAACACCAGCGTCGCGCGCATCGACGGCGGCAGCGTCGATGCCGCCGGCAACGTCAGCGTGGTCAGCGACAGCAAGGACGTCAGCACTATTACCCTGGGCACCGTCAGCGTGGGTGCGGTGGCGCTGGGCGGTGGTGTCGGGGTCGACCTGCTGGGCAGCACCTCCGAAGCCTGGATTGGTGGTGGAGCGCGCGTCAGCGCCGGCGCCGGCGGTGCGGCCGTATCGGTGCGCGATGACTGGAACAATGGCTGGACGACAGACAGCCACAAGGGTGTGGTGGTGCTGGCCACCAGTGAGGTGTCCTTCACCAGCGTGGCGGTGACCGCGGCGGGCGCCGCCGGCAATGCCTTGGCGGCCAATGTGGTGGTGGATGGTGTCACCGGCGCGACCCGCGCCTACATCGACAAGGCGCGCATCGACAGCACCGCGGACGTGGTGGTGCGGGCCTTGCATCGTGGCGACGCCGACAGTGGCGGTGGCGCGGCGGCGGTCAGTGGAGGCAGCTCCGGCGCCGCTGGTGTCGATGTCACCCTTTTCCAGCACAAGACCGAGGCCTTCATCAGCGGTGACGGCTTCGACCATTCGGCTGAAAGCGACGGCCTGATGGTCAAGGCTGGCGGCGACGTGGCGGTGGAGGCCCGCGCCGACGTGAGCTTCCTGTCCACGGTGATGGGGGCGGCGGTGGGCCTCAACGGCGTCGCCGGTGCGGGATCGGCCAGCGTGGTCGATCTGTCGCTTGAGACCCTGGCCTATCTCAAGGACGTGGAGGTCGCCGGCACCAACGTGGCGGTACGTGCCGACAACGACGTGGACGGCCGCTTTATCGTCGGTGCGGTGGCCGGTGGCTCCGTCGGCTTTGGCGCCTCGCTGGCGCTGGGGTTGCTCAACCCCGAGGCACGAGTGTCGCTGGACAAGGCAATAGTGACTGCCAGCAATGATATCGCGGTGTCGGCAAGCCAGCGCCTGGATCTGGGGATCACCGTAGCCACCGCCGGTGGCGGTGCGGTCGGTGTAGCCGGCGCGGTATCGGTGATGACGGCGGATGCGGTGACGCAGGTGCTGGTGTCCGGCGATAGCGAGCTGAACGCCGGCAATGACGTGCTGCTTGAAGCATCCACCACCACCCTGGTCAATGAGCGCAGTGGCCCGGCCGGCTATCTGCAGGGGGTCGGCGCTGCCGCCGTCGGCGCGGCGGGCTTCGGTGCCTCGGTGGACGTCATGGTGCTGCGCGAGCAGACCCGTGTCAGTGTGGCGGATGGTGCGCAGATCATCGCGGGGGGCGATGTGACCGCCGAGGCCAGGCTGTCGCGTACCCTCAACTCCACGGTGATCGCCTTTGCTGGCTCCGGCTCTTTGAGCCTGAGTGGCGCCATCTCGGTGATCAGTCTGGGCAAGGGGCTGAGTGAGGAGAGCTTCGAGCGGGTCGAGGACCTGCAAGACCTGGTGAGCGATACCTTCGCCGGCTTCCAGAGCGGCGAGTTCGCCATGAAGGCCGAGGCCGAAGATTCTGATTCCGGCACCGATACGCCGCTGGACAGCGACGAGCAGGCGGCGTTCGACGGTGACTTCGATCGTCCCGACGATGCCGGCAACCACAACAAGGCCAACCGCACCTCGACCAACAGCGCCTTGAGCACTCTGACCGCTGGTCTCTCGGGGGATACCCTGTTCGACGTCAAGTCGCCTCTGAAGGTAGGTGACACCGCCGCGACCCTGGGACGTGGCGTGACAATCACCGCCGGCGGGGACGTCAGCGTCAAGGCCAGCGAAGCCCTCAAGGTGCAGACCCTGACCGGCTCCGGTGCGGTCAGCGGTGTTGCCAGTGTCGGCCTGTCGGTGGGTGTGGTCGAGCTCAACGGGGCGGTGACCGCCCAGGTGGGCCATGGCTCGACCCTGGATGCGGCGGACGCCATCAAGGTGGCGAGCGACTACGACGGTGACGTGTCGATCAGCGCCTATGGCGGTTCGGCGGCACCCAGCATCGCGGTGGGTGGCCAGGTGGCCATCCTGCTGGATCGCACCCAGCAGCTTGCCTCGCTGGAAGGCGCTACGAGCGCCGCTGGCGGCACCCTGATCAAGGCGGCGGATCGCGTCGATATTGTGGCCAGCGCCGATCGCGACTATTCACTGAGGGCTGCAGGTGGGGCCATCGGCTTGGTGGCCGCAGGCGTGTCGGTGGGCACCGTCGAGATCAGCGGTGCGACGAGGGCCTGGGTCGGCGAGCATACCAGGGTGGGCGAGAACCAGAGCGTCGGTTCGCTGAACGTCTCGGCCACGAGTATCGATCGGGTCGCGCTGGAGGTGGTGGCGGTGGCCGCCGGGATGGCCGGCGGCAGCGCCAACGTGGCCTTGGTGACCCTGTCCCAGGAGGTGCAGGCGTGGATCGGTGACGGCGCGCGGATCTCGTTGTCTGACGCCCTGAGCATCAACGCCAGCCTGACGCCTGCGGTACAGATCAAGACCCTGGGGGTATCGGTGGCGGCGGGCGTCGGCATCGGCGTCTCGGTGGTCGAAGGAGAGCTCAAGGCCAAGGTGCTGGCGCGGGTCGGCACGCCTGACTCCAGCGCGGCCCATGATATCCGCATCACCGCCGGGTCCATGGACGTTGCCGCGTCCCTGAATACCCTGGCGAATGGCAACAGTCTGAGCGGTGAGGCCCTGGGTTCCGCCGGGGGGGCGCTGTTGGGCGTCGATGCGACCCTGGTGACGCTCAAGGACAGCACCGAGGTGGTGGCAGAGATCGCTGACACCTCCCTGGAGGACGGCAGCGGTAGCCTGCGCGAGAGCACCAATATTGCCATCGCCGGGCGGCTGGACGTCACCAGCGACCTGATCTCGCGCCTCTCTGGCAAGTCCAGCAGTATCGTCGGCGGCCTGGTGGCGGCGGGTGCCGCCAAGGTTACCGTCGATCAGCGCACCGTCAGTCGTGCGCGCATTGGCAGCGGCAATGGCATCCTCGCCGGAGACGCCAGCGTCCGTGCGAACGGGCAGCTGGAAGCGACCCTCGACGCCCTGGCCGGCAGTGGCGGTGTGGCCGCCGGCGCCGGCGCCGCCACCCACGTCACCCAGCATGCCACCACCGAAGCGCTGATCGGCGCCGCCGAACTGCTGCTGGTGAAGGCTGCCGGCAACAGCGGCCTGCTGACCGTACACGCCGATCAGAGCTTCGACGTCGACGCCCGCATCATGAGTGTCTCCGGGGGCGTGTTCGCCGGAAGCGGTGCCGAGTCGCGCTACTGGATTACCGCCAATACCCTGGCCGAGGTCGGTGACAAGGCGCTTCTCAAGGCTGCGGCGATCGACGTATTCAGCGATACCCGGCTGGACAAGCAGCGTCTGGCAGGCACCGACGATGGCAATATCCGTGGGGTGGCCGGTGGTGCGGTGGCCGGCGCCGGCGCCTCCAGCGTCGCCCGTCTCGATCTGAATACCCGAGTGGTGGTCGGTGCGGGTGCGTACCTGCACACCAGTGACGGTGATCTGCGCCTGGCGGCGAAGAACCAGGTGGTGTTCAAGGAGAAGGTCAACCTGACCGCCGGCGGCCTGGCCTCCGGCGCCGGTATCACGGTGGACATCCTGACCACCAATCTGGCCGCCAGCGTCGAGATCAAGAGCAACGCCGAGCTGGTCAGCCAGGGCGAACTGCTGATGTCGGCCCGTGGCGGCGGCGACCTGGCGGCGACCCTGCTGATGGATACCTATGGCGCGGCCACCGTCGGGGTGGGCAGCGCCAAGGTGGTGGTGACTCCGGACAACAGGGTCACCGTGCGCGGTGGTGCCAAGGTGTCCGCGCTTGGCAATATCGATATCGTGGCCGGTGGCAGTGCCCAGGGCGAGCGTGATCGCTACGCGGTCAGCGCGGTGCTCGACAGCTTCGCCGGCAGCATCATTCCGATCGATGACCTCAACGCCCTGGCCAAGATGGACCAGACCAACCGCATCGAGGTGGCAAGCGGGGCCGAGGTCATCGGTGCGCGGGATATCCTGCTTTTTACCGAGCGCTTTGGCTTCAGCGACATGGAGGCGCGGGCCAAGGGCGTCAACTGGCTGTCGGCGGTGGGCAGCGCCATCGACGCCGCCCTCGGCAGCGGCGGCGCTCAACTGGTGGACGGCGATGTCGAGACCGACGCCGACGCCGACGTGATTATCGACGGCCGGGTGGAAACCGGCCTGGGGCGCCACAAGACGCTGGTGCTCGGGGTGATCGACGTAACGCAGGAACAGCAAGACATCGCGGATCTCAATTCGCGCATCAATGCCCTCGCAGAAGCGCTCAACAGCACCAGCCTGACCCCCGCCGAGCGCACCCAGAAAGAAGCCGAAATGGCAGCCCTCGAGGACCAGCTAGCGGCCAAGGTGGCCAATAGTGGCAACTATATCGTGGCCGAATCCGGCCATGACGATATTGGTTTCGCGGTGAGCGTCACTCCGGGTCAGAGCGGACTGGTCGACGAACTTCAACGCATTCGCGAGGCATACAACGTCTATCGCAACTCCGGCAATACCCGGCTGGTCGACTTCTACCAGGGCGAGATCGCGCGCCTCGAGCAGGCCCTGGTCGATGAAGGCTATGGCGAGAAGGTCAACGGCCAGCTGATCGTCAGTCGGGTGGACGAATTGACCATCACCCTGGATGACGTCTGGGCCCAGGCGGGGGCGGTCTACGTCTACGCCGACGACTTGAGCGGTGACGGCGTTGTCGAGGCGCCCACCGACGCCAGCATCACCATCCTCAACAAGGCGCCCTCGCGCATGGTACTGGGCGATATCGAGATTCCCCAGGTTACCGGGGGGCTCTACCTGAACCTGACCCAGGTGGCTTCCAGCGCCGAGATCGACGCCATCAACGCGAGCGTGAGCGCCGGCTTGAAGGTGGAGGGAGACCCTGGCGCTCAGAATGGCCAGCCGCGCATCACCGTGGTCAACAGCTACGGTGTTGCCTTCAGCGAGGACGACGCCAACCAGAAGAAGATCCGCGACGTGCTGATGGGGGCGCTTGGCTACAGCGACGCGGAGTCGCTCTACGACCGACGAATCTTTGACACCGCTCCGCCCTCGAGCCTGGTGTTCGGTGGGCTGACCCGCAATATTTCCGGTGAGCTGATCGGCTACGCCAAGGGATCCATCTCGGTGGAAAACGAGATGCGCGCTGAAAGCATCCTGTTGAGCTCGCCGGGCGAACTGACGATCAAGGGGCTGTCACAGTTCAACCCCGGGGGTAATGCGGATGCTGCCGCGGTGCGAGCCGATGGCGACGATGGCGCAGGGGCGCTGGACGCTGATGCGCTATCCGCGATCGCCAACAGCGCTAGCGCGAGCCCACAAGTGGAGGCGCGCAGCATCGTCATCGATGCCGAATACGTCAACCTCAACGGCTATATTCGTGCCGGCGTCGACGGCTACGACCTGACCATCGGCGCCGCCGATGCCCAGCGTATCGCCGACCACATCCGCAGCGGCTCCAGCGGTAACCTGACGCTGTCGGCGTCCTCCGGCGACGCCCTGGTGATCTTCAATGGCCATACTCGCCAGATAGAGGTCACCGGCCTTGCCATCAGCGGCGGCAAGCTGGATATCACCGGTCACATCGCCAATACCGGCAACGGCAAGCTTGAGGTGCTGGGGGGCTATGGTGCGATCAATATCACCAACAACACTTCCTACACCCTGGCGGTGGGGGATCTCGACGTCAGCCGTCATGGCGAGGGCTATCTACGGATCGCCGACAAGTACAAGGGTTCCAGTACCAATCCCCTGGTGACCGAGTATCGCTACGACTTCGCCGATCCTGGCAAGACCTACAGCTATACGCCGGACAGTGATGTGCGCTACGGCTTCAGCGTGGTCCAGGACAGCTCCAAGCGACGTTATGCTCAGACCGCCTCCAGCGCCTGGGCGGGAATCGACGCCTTTGCCGCCGACCCGGATACCCTGAACTGGGGCGAATCCGAGATATCGCCTGGGCGCCTGCAGGATTCGCTGTCCTACTTCTATACCAGCACCGAGACCGGTTATCAGTACAACAAGAGCGAGGTCAATGCCAGCGAGTGGACCGATCCGCAGCTCGTCGACAAGTGGTCGACCAGCACCTGGTATGGCAAGAAGACCCACTACGCCAAGTTCGTCCAGGAACAGTCGAGTCAGATCCTGCACACCCACTCGGTGGCCGCCAACAAGTCGGTGGATATCAGCTTCTTCGGCCAGGCTACGGGTTCGATCAATATCGATTCGGTGGGCGACGTGGTGGTGCTCGGGGATCTGGCCAACTACAACGGCGAGACACGCATCGACAGCGATGGCCAGATTCTTCACTACAATGACCCGACCCGTGATGTGCGGGTCTCCGGCGCCAGCGTGGTATTGCGCGCAGCGGACGGTATCGGTGATGGTTCGGCGTTGAAGCTCCTGTCCATCGAGGGCGCTGGCGGCGCTGCGGCGATGACCATGACGGTGGACGCCGTGACCGAGCGTGGTCCGCTGAATCTGGCGCACGAAAACGCTGACCTGATCGTGCTGCGCGCCCACAGCGGCTGGGGCGACGTCAGCCTGTCTGCCGAAGGCTCACTCAAGGCGGGCAGTGCCCTTGGCGGTGTCCACGTCAAGGGCAACAACCTGAGTCTGGCGGCCGACGATGCGATCGGCTCCTTGGCCGCCCCCCTGACCCTGGCCCAGCACGCCGATGGCCGTCTCAATGCCGTGGCCGGTGGCGATATTGCCATCGATCAGCTCAGCGGGGACCTGGGGATCGAACGGGTCGAAAGCCGCCTGGGCGACGTCTGGGTGCGTGCCGCGGGGAATCTGCTCGACCGCAATGACGCCGCCACGGTCGATGAACGTACGGTCGAGCAATTGCGTGACGGCGTCTGGTCACAGCTCAATCTGGTCGGCAGCGCCGCCGAGCAGAAGATTCAGGACGCCCAGGACGACCTGGCAACCCGCAAGACCCAGGAGTACAACACCTACTGGAACTACCGCCAGGCAACCTCCGACGACTGGATCGGCGGCTTGGCCGATGGCACCAGCTACAGTGTGCTCAGCGTCGACAGCGGGGCCATCCTGCTCGGTCTTGTGCGTCAGATCAGCGATGGTAGCGGCGGCACCCTGGAAGTACGTGACGAGCTGCGCCTCAGCGCGCCGGACATCGCCGCCGGTGATGCCCGCGTCGAGCATCGTTTCTATCGGGCCGATGGCAGCTACTTCACCATCGACAGTCTGACCGACCTCAGCGCAGAAGGGTTGATCCTGGCCTCCGGGGCTGGCGTGGCCCAGGGCAACACCTTGACCTACCGGCGTGTGGCGTTCTACGCCAGCGATCAGGTGATCAGGCTGTCCCAGGCGGAGCGTGACGCCTATCGTCAGCGTTTCGCCGACCAGGGTCTCGACGACGCCCAGATCGAGGCTCGCCTCACGGGCATCGAGTCCGATCGCACCGATATCTACCACGAGCTGTATGACGTCTACGGCAGTGCGACCGAGTACCAGGACGCAAGCTTCAAGGTCACCCTTAGCGCGGCAGAGAAGGAGCAGGTGCGCGGCAGCATCAAGGTGTGGACCGAGCAGGAGCTGCTGTCGCTGATCGGCGCGGGCCTGTTGCAGGAAACCACCGATACTCGCACCGAGATTCAGGAACCCAACGTGATTGCCGGGGGCGATATCACCCTGATCGCCGGCGACAGTGTCGGTGTGGCCCGCGGACGCGAGCTGCTCGACATGTCAGGTGGGCTGACCGGGCTCTCCGACGAGCAGCGGGTACTGCTGTCCGCCGCCGAACGGGCCGATGTCACCTACCTCAAGCAGGCGCCACAGAGCGCCGTGGTGGACTTCCTTGATATCCAGCGCGACCAGGGCGTGACCACGGTCAAGCTGGTGCGCACCGACGGGCAGAGCTGGGATACCAGCGTGTTCAAGGTGGGCGAGGCCGTCGATCTTGCCGGCAAGTCGCTCAATGTGACCGAGAATGGACGTTACTACACCGTGACCGCGATAAGCGGCGGCACGCTGGAGCTGTCCACCGCGCTGGAGGTGGTCGGCGAGCTTGGTGCCCAGGTGGAGCTGGCAACGGTGTTGCTGGACCCCCAGACCCAGGTCAGTAGCGGTGAGCAGTTGATTCGCTACATCTCGATCAACCTGATCGATGACTTCGCCATCGAAAACGCAGGCGATACCTTTATCACCGCCGCCAACTCGGCCTACGTGGTGTCGGAGACCGATATTCGCCTGGCCAAGCTGGTGGCCGGACAGGACGCCAGGGTCAAGGTGTCCGGATCGATCCTGGCGGCCACGTCCTCCGGTGCCGACCTGGTCATACGCACCTCGGATCTGGTGCTGGAAGCGGCCAGCGGGCAGATCGGTTCCGGCGCCAGTGCACCGCTCAAGCTGGCCCTGACCGATGCCGCCACCCTGACCGCACGCGCTCAGGGCGATATCTCGCTGCACGAGATCGAGGGGGATCTGGCGATCTCGACCCTGTTCACCGAGCGCGGCGACCTGTGGCTGAAGGCCGCGGGCAGCATCATCGACGGGCTGAACCATGACCTGCTCAAGGTGTTGGCCAACAATGTCACCTTGATCGCCGGCGACAGCGTGGGCCAGGCGACCAACGCCATCGAGCTGGCCACGCGCGGCGATGGTGTCGTCACCGTCGATGCCGGCGAAGACGTCTACCTGGCGGCGGTGGATGGCAATCTCAGGGTCGGCCATATCAAGGGGGGGGAGCGGGTCGAACTCAGCGCGCTCAACTCCATCATCGCGACCCATGCCGATGAATTCCGCGGCGACATCGAGGCGAAAACGCTGCAGCTCGAGACCGGCTTCGGCGGAGTCGGCGCCGCCGATCGCCTGCTGGCGCTGGTCACCGATGACACCGCGGGGCGCGTCGATATCGATAGCGCGGATTCCGTGTTCGTGCGTGAGGTGAAGGGTGATCTGCGGCTGGGAACCGTGCAGGCGGGGCCGGCGGGCTCCACCGATGCACTGGCGTTCGTGTTCTCGCAGGGCGCCATCTACAGCGCCCTGGGTGCCAACGAGACGTTCAACCTGTTGACCGCCGGGGTACGTCTGATCGCGGTCAAGGACGTGGGTACCAAGAGCAAGGTGCTGACCTCCCGTATCGGTACCCTGGAAGGCCAGTCCCGCGACGGCAAGGTCTACCTCAACAACACCGGACATCTGACCATCCATGGTCTGGGACTGACGGCCACCGGCGATATCGAGATCACCGCCAACAGTCCGATCACGGTGACCGAGGATATCGTTTCGGCTGATGGCGATATCGTGCTGACGGCCAGGGAAAACACCTCTGACGCCAATGACAACGAAGACTACCTGCACATCGAGGCAGGGGTGACGCTGGATGCCGGTCGCGACATCCTGATGACCGCGGGCGACGATCTGCTGTTCAAGGCCAACGACATCATCGTGAAGGCCGCGCGCCATGTGGTGATGAAGGTCGACACGCCAGATGAAGACCAGCCCGCCTTCCGGGACACGCCGGAGGCCAAGGTCGAATTGCGTGGTGACTGGACAGTGGCCGGTGATATCACTCTGGAAGGAGGTGACAAGCGCCAGACGGTACTGATCGCGGCGGGTGCAAGCCTGAAAGCCGACAGCATGAGTGTGGCGCTGGGCGCCGGCAATGATGCGCTGACCCAGCAGGGTAGCCTGGACATCGCCCAGCAACTCAACATTGCCGGCGGCGATGGTGACAATAGCGTCACTATCGAGGGTAGTGTCGAGGCGGCGAGCCTGAGAATCGACGGCAACGCAGGCGTCGACACCGTTACCTTCAACGGCACCCATCAGGTCGGCTCGCTGAGTCTGTCGCTGGGCGCCGGCGATAACGTCCTGAGCGTAAGCGACACACTCACCGTCACCAATGCCTTCGATGTCGAAACCACTGGTGGCGACGACCGCATCACCTTCGACGCCAGCATCCAGGCCGGCTCGCTCTCCATCGCCATGGGCGAGGGTGCCAACACCCTGGGCGTGACCGAAGACCTCACCGTCACCGGCCTGGGCAGTGTCACCGTCGGATCGGGTGTGGATACTGTCACCTTCAACGGCACCCATCAGGCGGGGTCGCTGAGTCTGGCGCTGGGCGCCGGGAATAACGTGCTGAGCGTCAAAGACAGCCTGACGGTAACCAACGCCTTTGATGTGGCGACCGGAGAGGGCGATGACCGCATCACCTTCGACGGCAGCGTCAAGGCCGGCTCGCTCGCCATCGCCATGGGCGAGGGCGCCAACACCCTGGACGTGACCGAAGACCTTACCGTCACCGCAGCGGCCAGTGTCACCGCCGGATCGGGTGTGGACAGCGTCACCTTTAACGGTAGCCACCAGGCGGGCTCGCTGAGCCTGGCGCTGGGCGCCGGCGATAACGTCCTGAGCGTCAAAGACAGCCTGACGGTAACCAACGCCTTTAATGTCGAAACCACGGGTGGCGATGACTCCCTGACCTTCGACGCCAGTATCCAGGCCGGCTCGCTCGCCATCGCCATGGGCGAGGGCGCCAACACCCTGGACGTGACAGAAGACTTGACGGTCACCGCAGCGGCCAGTGTTACCGCCGGCGCTGGTGTGGACACCGTCACCTTCAACGGCACCCACCAGGCGGGCTCGCTGAGTCTGTCGCTGGGCGCCGGGAATAACGTGCTGAGCGTCAACAACTCACTGGGCGTGACCAACGCCTTCGATGTGACGACCGAAGAGGGCGATGACCGCATCACATTCGACGCCAGCGTCCAGGCAGGTTCTCTCTCCATCGCCATGGGCGATGGCGCCAACACCCTGGAGGTGACTCGAGACCTTACCGTCACCGCAGCGGCCAGTGTCACCGCCGGCTCCGACGTCGACACCGTCACCTTTAACGGCACCCATCAGGCCGGCTCGCTGAGCCTGGCGCTGGGCGCCGGCGATAACGTCCTGAGCGTCAACAACTCACTGGGCGTGACCGACGCCTTCGATGTCGAAACCATGGGTGGCGATGACCGCATCACCTTCGACGCCAGCATCCAGGCCGGCTCGCTCTCCATCGCCATGGGCGAGGGCGCCAATACCCTGGACGTGACCAAGGACCTGACGGTCACCGCAGCGGCCAGTGTCACCGCTGGCTCTGGTGTGGACACCGTCACCTTCAACGGCACCCACCAGGCGGGCTCGCTGAGTCTGTCGCTGGGCGCCGGCGATAACGTCCTGAGCGTAAGCGACACACTCACCGTCACCAACGCCTTCGGTGTCGAAGCCACGGGTGGTGATGACTCCCTGACCTTCGACGCCAGCATCCAGGCAGGTTCCCTCTCCCTCGCCATGGGCGATGGTGCCAACACCCTGGACGTGACCAAGGACCTGACCGTCGACGGTCTGGCCGAAGTCACCGCCGGCGCTGGTGTGGACACCGTCACCTTCAACGGCACCCACCAGGCGGGCTCGCTGAGCCTGGCGCTGGGCGCCGGCGATAACGTGTTGTCCGTTAAAGACAGCCTGACGGTCACCAACGCCTTCGATGTCGAAACCACGGGTGGCGATGACTCCCTGACCTTCGACGCCAGCGTCCAGGCCGGCTCGCTCTCCCTCGCCATGGGCGACGGCGCCAACACCCTGGACGTGACTCGAGACCTTACCGTCACCGCAGCGGCCAGTGTCACCGCCGGCTCCGACGTCGACACCGTCACCTTTAACGGCACCCACCAGGCGGGCGCGCTGAGTCTGTCGCTGGGCGCCGGCGATAACGTGCTGAGCGTCAGCAACTCACTGGGCGTGACCGACGCCTTCGATGTGACGACCGGAGAGGGCGATGACCGCATCACCTTCGACGCCAGTATCCAGGCCGGCTCGCTCTCCATCGCCATGGGCGAGGGTGCCAACACCCTGGACGTGACTCGAGACCTTACCGTCACCGCAGCGGCCAGTGTCACCGCCGGCACCGGCGTCGATACCGTCACCTTTGACGGCACCCATCAGGCGGGCGCGCTGAGCCTGGCGCTGGGCGCCGGCGATAACGTGCTGAGCGTCAAAGACAGCCTGACGGTAACCAACGCCTTTGATGTGACGACCGAAGAGGGCGATGACCGCATCACCTTCGACGCCAGTATCCAGGCCGGCTCGCTCTCCCTCGCCATGGGCGAGGGTGCCAACGCCCTGGACGTGACTCGAGACCTTACCGTCACCGCAGCGGCCAGTGTCACCGCCGGATCGGGTGTGGACACCGTCACCTTCAACGGCACCCATCAGGCGGGCTCGCTGAGCCTGGCGCTGGGCGCCGGCGATAACGTCCTGAGCGTAAGCGACACGCTTACAGTTACCAACGCCTTCGATGTCGAAACCACGGGTGGGGATGACCGCATCACCCTCGACGCCAGCGTCAAGGCCGGCTCGCTCGCCATCGCCATGGGCGATGGCGCCAACACCCTGGACGTGACTCGAGACCTTACCGTCACCGCAGCGGCCAGTGTCACCGCCGGATCGGGTGTGGACACCGTCACCTTCAACGGCACCCATCAGGCGGGCTCGCTGAGCCTGGCGCTGGGCGCCGGCGATAACGTCCTGAGCGTAAGCGACACGCTTACAGTTACCAACGCCTTCGATGTCGAAACCACGGGTGGTGATGACCGCATCACCTTTGACGCCAGCATCCAGGCCGGCTCGCTCTCCATCGCCATGGGTGATGGCGCCAATACCCTGGACGTGACTCGAGACCTTACCGTCACCGCAGCGGCCAGTGTCACCGCCGGCTCCGACGTCGACACCGTCACCTTCAACGGCACCCACCAGGCGGGCGCGCTGAGTCTGTCGCTGGGCGCCGGGAATAACGTGCTGAGCGTCAACAACTCACTTGGCGTGACCAACGCCTTCGATGTGACGACCGAAGAAGGCGATGACCGCTTCACCTTCGACGCCAGTATCCAGGCCGGCTCGCTCTCCATCGCCATAGGCGAGGGCGCCAACACCCTGGACGTGACCAAAGACCTCACCGTCGATGGTCTGGCCGAAGTCACCGCTGGATCGGGTGTGGACAACGTCACCTTCAACGGCACCCACCAGGCGGGCTCGCTGAGTCTGGCGCTGGGCGCCGGCGATAACGTGCTGAGCGTCAAAGACAGCCTGACGGTAACCAACGCCTTCGAGGTGGAGACCGAAGAAGGTGATGACCGCATCACCTTCGACGCCAGCATCCAGGCCGGCTCGCTCTCCATCGTCATGGGCGATGGCGCCAACACCCTGGACGTGACTCGAGACCTTACCGTCACCGCAGCGGCCAGTATCACCGCCGGCTCTGGTGTGGACACCGTCACCTTTAACGGCACCCATCAGGCGGACGCGCTGAGCCTGGCGCTGGGCGCCGGTGATAACGTGCTGTCCGCCAACAACTCACTGGACGTGACCAACGCCTTTGATGTCGAAACCACGGATGGCGATGACTCCCTGACCTTCGACGCCAGTATCCAGGCCGGCTCGCTCTCCATCGCCATGGGTGATGGCGCCAATACCCTGGACGTGACCGAGGACCTGACGGTCACCGCAGCGGCCAAGGTCACCTCTGGGGCTGGTGCCGATACTGTTACCTTCAACGGCGATCACCGAGCCGACACCCTGCTGGTAGACAGCGGGGATGGCGACGATCTGGTGTCCTTCCTGGGCCAATGGCAGTTTGCCGACAGCCTGACGGTGGTGACCCGGGCGGGAGACGATCGTCTGCTCTTCGATGGCCGGCATCGCGCAGGGTCAATCGCCGTCGATCTGGGAGACGACAACGATATTCTGCATTTGCACGGCGATATCGCGGTGACCAACAACATGAGCTTCCGGGGTGGCAGCGGCAACGACGACATGCTGATCCATGCCGATACCCTGGTGGGCGCCATGCTGGTGGCCGGCGACGGCGGCAAGGATCTGCTGACCGTGGTGGAGCTCAATGATCGCCAGGCGCTGTTGACCCTGGATGGTGGATCCGGCAGCGACGAGCACCGGATTGTCACGCGCCAGGCGGATCAGGGCGACTACCGCATTCGCGTTCTCGACAGCGGCGCCAGCAATGCCGGAGCGGACACCCTGTTCATCGAAGGTCGTGGCTACGACAACTATGACGGCAGTATGGTCCGGGCCCAGACGACGGCGTCTACCACGGGCGATCTGTTCCTGGTCCGCGACAACTTCGTTGCGCGTCTGGCCGAGGCTGGCAGCGCCGTGGAGCGTATCGATGTGGGGGGCAGCATCAATGCCCGGGTGACCATCAATGGCCACGACGGCGCCGACCGCTTCGTGGTCGATGGCTCATCGACCGTGATGACGCTGGACGGAGGTCGCGGCGACGATCGCTTCGAGATTGGCCAGCAGTACGGCGAGCATCCGAACCCTGTAGGCACGGCCAGCGCTGGCGTCTACGCCTCGGGCGTCATCGTGGGCGACGAGATCGCGGTGACCCAGGCCGGCGACGGCTTTGTCAGTCGAGGCAACGGCCAGGCAATGAGCGTGCTGGGGGGCCAGGGCAACGATCAGTATCAGGTCTACGCCACCCAGGCGCCTCTGGCACTTGATGGCGAAGACGGCTACGACAGTCTGAGTGCCTTCGGCAGCAGCGCCGACGACAACTTCGTGATCACCGCGGGTGCCGTGTTTGGCGCTGGGCTCAATCTGTCCCATGACGATCTCGAGCGTGTGCGCGTCGAGGCCGGAGCGGGAGACGATCGGATTCAGGTGCTGAGCACCCGCGAAAGCGTACTGACTGAGGTCATCGGTGGTCTCGGCAGTGACCAGATCCAGGTGGCGGGGGACGTCAGCGGCGAGGTGAAGGCGATTGACGCCAGGGGTGCCAGCAGCCTGGTGGGCCATGGCACGGTGTCCGCTGACGAGGCCTACGCAAATCTTCTGGCCGAGGCGCTGACGGTGCAGGTGGCTAGCCCCGAGCACGGTGCCATCCTGGTCGAGCAGCCCGGTGGGGCGACGCGGGTGGTGGAAGGCGGCGACGCTGCCGCTTACTGGCTGTCGACGAACCTGCCGATCTCCGGTATCGCCGAGGGCACCAGGGTGACGCTGACACTGTCGGCCAGCATGGCGTCGACTCAGGACCGTCACGCGGCGGGCGCGGCGTCGGCCGAGACGCTGCTTCTGTCATTCGACGCTTTGGGCGAGTTTACCCAGGCGATCACCGTGGACTTCGTGTTCACCGGGGGCAGCTGGTCACCGCGCCAGCAGATCTTCGTCAAGGCGCCGACCGATGGTCTGGTCGAAGGGACTCGACAGGTGGCGATCAGCTATCTGGCCCAGGTCGAGACGCCCTCGTCGTCTCCCTTGCCCCAGGCGTTGGCCTCGCTGCTGGATCAGCCCATCGCCGATACCGAGATCACGGTATTCGATGCGACGCGCGGAGATGTGGTGGTGTCCACGGCCCAGGATCGACTCCAGGTGATCGAAGGCGAGGGTGCGTCGGCTCAGTCCGGCAGCGTCGAAGTGCGCCTGTCGGTGGCGCCCCAGGCCGGTGAGGTGATCACGGTCAGCGTGGATCTGTCGGCCTTCGGCGGTCGTCTGGTGGCAAAGCACGGCGCCACCCTGAGCTTCGATGTCTCCAACTGGGACAAGCCCCAGACGCTGGTGCTGGAGGCGCTCGGCAACACCAGCATCGAAGACCGGATCGACGCCCAGCTGGGCTTCGATATCTCCAGCAATCTGGGGCAGGCCAGCTCGTTTGCCGAGCGCGCCACGAGCAAGGTCGACGTCAGCGTCCACGACGATGACAGCGCTGGGCTGGTGGTGGAGCAGTCGGATGGCGGTACCCGAGTCTCGACCCTGGGCGGCAGCGACAGCTACACCCTGAGGCTGACCAAGGCGCCGAGCGCTGAGGTCAGGGTCCATCTCAACAGCGATGGCCAGACCGAGTTCCCCCTGGGTGGGCGCATCGTGCTGGATACCCTGTTCGACGGTGAGCGCAGCGTGACGGTGCTGGCCGCGCAGGGAGCCGGGGCGATTCTGGTCCTGGAAGGTGGCGACTGGGCATCGCTGGGGGCCCAGACCGGGCGCTACCTGAGCCTGGAAGATGGCTCGGGATCGAGCATTGCCGGGCGTCTGCGGATCAACCACATCGATGCCCAGGGAAGGCTGCACCTGATGTCCGACGATACCCTGGGAAGCTGGGTCGGTGACAGCCTGACGCTGACCTCCGTCACCACACCTGCAGTGGTGTTCGACGCCAGCAATTGGGCCGACAAGGTGGCCGTCGAGGTGGTGGCGGAGACCCGATATCGGGCTCCGGTCGAGGCGGGCATGCAGTTTGTCACCGAACGGCGTCTGTCCGACATTCAGGGACCGCTGATCGTCGAAGGGGGCACTGTCGCCGATACGCCGGTGCCGTCTGTGCCGCTGATGCTGCCTTCTGAAGGTGTCAGCGCGCTGGCCGCCGAGACCTCCGGCACCGCGCATGAGGATAGCGACAGCCTGGTGCTGCACGTGGATGCCAGCGTGGCCGACCTGTCTGGTGTCATCGGTGCCGAGCGGGTCAGTGGGCTCGGCATGGGTGAAGGCGTGCTGTCCCAGGACAATGGTGTGGGCGGTACCATCGATACCGAGCGAGGGGTTCATTTCCACGGTGTCGAGGTCTTCGAGGCGCTGCTGGGGGCAGGCGATGATCAGCTTGCCATCGATGCCGATCCGGTGGCCTACGACGGCGACTGGCAGGCACAGACGGTGGCGGGTGTTTCCCAGCTGAATCGTAGTGCCGGCAGCTGGTACGCCGATGGCTTCCGCGCTGGTGACAGCGTACTGGTCGGCGAACAGCGTCTGTTGATTCGCGACATCACCAGCGCCGGGGCGCTGGTGCTCGACGGAGTGGTGAGTGCCAGCAGTGGCCGTGTCATTCGTGAAATGCCGCTTAGTGTGGTTCACGGTGGCGGCGGTGATGACCACATCCGGGTGAGCGGTGGCTATCAGTGGCAGATGCCGCTGGTGGTGTTCGGCGATACCTCTCGCAGTGGCGAGCGCTACAGCGCCGTCGGCGGCCGGCCGACGCTGCTGGCTCAGCCGTTCCTGGAGGCCGGTGATAATCTGCTGGACGCCAGTCAGGCCATCGGTGGCGTGGTGCTGGTGGGTGGCGCCGGCGCGGATACGCTGATTGGCGGCCTCGGTGATGACCAGCTGTTTGGTGGATCCGGCGATGACCGTCTGAGTGATGAAAAGGGCGGTAACAACCATCTGTACGGCGATGGTGGCATCGACGTGGATGTTTCCCGACGCCTCAGCCAGGCCGATACGGTGATGACGGTGCATGCCAGCGCCGCAGCGATTGCCCATCCGACCGGAGATAGCCTCATAGCCGGTGATGACATGCTGAGTACTGGAGGAGGCAACGACATCCTGCTGGGGGACCACGGCGTGATCCAGCTGGAGGCTCGCCCCGGAGAGGCGGGCCTGCGACTGCTCGATAGTCAGCGGGTGATCGCGGTGGAAGGCGTCGACATGGCGTCGGGCGGCGATGACAGCTTGAGCGTCAGCGGCGGCGACAACCTGTTGATCGGCGGCAGTGGCAACGACGTCCTGAGCGGAGGCGGTGCTTCCGACTGGCTGATCGGTGACAACGCCAAGGTTACCTTTAAGGTGGTGAACGATCTGTCCAGTGGTGCCACGCTGGTGCTCAAGGACAGTATCCACGACGGAGGCGACCGACTGTTCGGCGGCGAGGGCAATGACTTGCTGCTGGGGGGGGGCGGGTCTGACGTGCTTTACGGTGGCAGCTCGACCAGCGGCGGTCGCAGCGGTGATGACCTGCTGGTGGGCGACTACGCCCGGCTGGACGTGGTGGGCACCCAGGTGCGTGAACTGGTCACGCTGCCAAGCGCCAATGGGGCAGTGGATCGTCTTGACGGTGGTGATGGTCGCAACGTCCTGATCGGCGGAGAAGGCAGTGACAGCCTCAGCACCGGTGGCAATGACAGCGTGACTGTCGCCTCGCCTGAGCGCAGTGCCAGCGTGGCGATCGGTGACCATGGTCTGCTTGAGTGGAACGCCGCTGGTGTCCTGGTCAGTGCGACCTCCCGCCTGGCGTCCGATACTGCCGCCAGCGAGACGGCGGCTATGCTGAATACCCGC
The DNA here is from genome assembly GCF_003056325.1 of Halomonas sp. BN3-1. Classification (NCBI taxonomy): domain Bacteria; kingdom Pseudomonadati; phylum Pseudomonadota; class Gammaproteobacteria; order Oceanospirillales; family Halomonadaceae; genus Halomonas; species Halomonas sp. BN3-1. The sequence continues at coordinate 132,087 of NZ_PYVV01000016.1, forward strand.
GGCGGGGACGACAGCATTCGCTTGAGCGGTGGCCACTCCGTGGTCATCGGTGGGGTGGGCAGTGACCTGATCGAGATCGTCAAGGCTGGCGACGGGGCGCGCCATGTGGTGCTGGCGGATCGCGGCACCCTGAGCTGGAGCGACGTCGGCGTTCTGGTCAACGGCGATAGTCTGACGCCCAACGTCGGCGGCGCCGATCGTGTGGCTGTCGAGTCGGGTTCGGTCACCGCTCTGGGCGGCGCCGGTGCGGACACCATCGAGATCAGCGCAGCATCGGTCGACGCTCGTCACCTGCTGTTTGGCGATAACGGTTCTCTGCGCCAGAGTGCCAGCGGAGTGTTGTTGAGCGCCGCCTCCAGTGCGACTGCCATCGGCGGCGACGACACCCTCGAGGTGAATGCCGGTTCGGTCACGGCCATCGGCGGCGCTGGCGATGATCGGCTTTCGATCACCGCCGCCTCGGCCACCAGTCGTCACCAGTTGATCGGTGACAATGGGCGACTCCAGTGGGACGACACCTCGGTGTTGAGGACGATGACCAGTACCGCATCGGCGGTGGCGGGACAGGATCGCATCGGCGTCAATGCCGGTCGCAATGAGATCGTCGGTGGTGCGGGCAGCGATGTCATCACCACGGGTGATCAGACCAGCACGGTGCTTGCCGACCTCGGTCGCCTGGAGTGGAACGCAGCGGGACATCTGGTGAGCGCGCGTTCGTTGGCGCACGGTCACGGCGCGGCGGATAGCGTCAGTGTCGGCAGCGGCGGCAACCTGGTGATCGGCGCCGAAGGCGACGATGTCATCACCTCCGCCGCTGGTGCTGACAAGGTAGCGGGTGATCACGCCGAGGTACTGTTCGACGCCAATGGCGTGGTGACGTCCTTTGCGTCCCTTCATTTCGCCATCGGCGGGATAGATACCATCACTACCGGCAAAGGTGATGACTGGATCATCGGCGGGTTTGGTGGTGAACGCATCAGTGCCCTTGGCGGCGACAACGTGGTCATTGGGGACAATGGGTCGATCACCGCACAAGATGGTGTTCGCCAGGAGGTGAAGAGCCTCGATCGGCGCCAGGGCACCGGTGGGGATGATGTCATCCTGCTGGGAGTGGGCCGGGATCAGGCGATTGGCGGTGTCGGCGCCGATACCCTTGTCAACGCCGGCGGCGAGACCGTGGCCATCGCCGATGACGGCCGCATTCTCAGTGATACCACCGGCCGTTACCGCCTGGCGGAAACCGGCAATATTGCCCTGCGCAGCGACAATCACCTGATTGGCGGCATCGATCGCGATGTGCTGCTGGGTGGCGGCGGCAAGGACACGCTCGAGGGCGGTGCCGGTAACGATATTCTGATGGGCGATTTCGCTCGAGTGACTCGCGTGCCAGGGTTGATCACCATCGAGACCATCGACAACTTCGAAGGTAGCGATGACGTCATCCTGACCGGACTGGGCCACGATGTGGCGATGGGCGGCGCCGGCTTCGACGGCTTCGGTGGTGACTACGGCTTCGACATCCTGATCGGCGAATATGGCCGAGTACGGTTGAGTGTGGCCTCTGCCGGTTCGACGAGCACGCCGGAGGTCGAGCGTGTCACGTCCATCGTGACTCTGGCTCAGGGCAAGCTGGATCTGGTGCGCGGTGCGCAGCAGAACCTCTACCGTGAGCAGGAGCCAGGCGGGCGCCTGGCCGCCTGGAGCTGGATGGATCGCACCGAGTTCGCCCTGGGCGAGGCGATGGTCTCGAACAACCGTCCGGCAGCGGTGGCTCCGAGCCAAGGACTCGAGGATCTACGTGGTGTTGTCGCTAGTTGGGTGGCCCACCATGACAGTCGCGGTGGCATGATCAGCGGCTTGCCGCTGTTCGCCGCTCCTCCGGCTGCCGGCAGCGTGCTGACGGCGCCAGACGCTGCGGAGGGTAGTGAGTCGCTCGAGGCGGCACCGTCGGTCGATGACGCAACCCTGGACCAGTCGCCACAGGCGGCAGGCTCACCGGCGTCGACCGGGGTATCGCCCAAGGTGTCGAGCGAAGCAGATGCGTCCGTCCCTGCTGAACAGCAAGGTGCCATGGGCAGTTCGGCCTTGGGTGGCCTGGCAGCGGCGCTGGCCGGCGCTGGCTGGGGTATCGCGCGAGCCATGTCGTCGTCTACCGAGCACACCGATAGACTCAAGACGCTTCGACGTGAACAGGCCGCCGAGCAATGGCGTCGGCTGCGCAAGGATGACGATGAGGAGACGTCTTGATTGACACCTTGATGAGGGGCCTGAACGGGCCAGCGGGAGCGGTATGCTGCTAGACGAGGCAAGGGGCGACGTTGAAGCGTCCATGCGTGAACGGATGCAGCACTGGCTGGCCCGGCACTGTGAGCGCAGCGGCGCTGTCGATGAGGTGCGGCTGGTCGAGGGATTGGTGGCGTGGCGTGGGCCATCCGGCATCGAGCCAGTGGCGCTGTGGCCGGGCTTCAGCGAGGGCGCCGGCGAGGCACTGCTGGCGCTGGCAAGTGAGGTCGCCGAGGTTGCCAGTGGCATGGTCAGCCAACTGGATGAGGCGCACCTGGGCATCGGCTATCCGGTGAGCATGGATGGCGAGGTGGCAGGCGCGGTAGCGCTGAGCCTGGCGATTCCGCCTGGCCTGCGCGACACCTCCGACGACGGTGTGGCGCGGGCACGTCAGTCCCTGGTGCCACTGATGCAGCGACTCGAGGAAGGTGTCGCTGCGCTGGAACGGGACCTGATGAGTGAGCGGCAAGAAGACATGCTGCGACACCAGGCGGTACTCGGGGACCGCCTGTCCCTGCTGGCCGGCGTGCTGTCCGAGGCTACCTTCGCCGCAGCCTCGGCACAGCTGGTGACCCGTCTGGCCGAGCAATTCGGTGCCGAACGCGTAAGCCTCGGCTGGCGCCGCGGTGCCAGTTGTCGCGTGTTGCAGATTTCCCACAGCGCCCAGTTCAATCGCAAGATGAATCGGGTGAAGGCCACGGCGGCGGCCATGGATGAGGCGCTCGACCAGTTGGCCAGCGTGGCCTGTCCTCCCGTGGAAGGTGCGGCAGGGCGGCACGATGGCGGTGTCCAGCTGGCCCATCAGGAGCTGGTCACCCTCGGCGGTGTTCCTTCGGTGGTCAGCGTACCCTGCCTCGACGATGGGGTGGCGCGTGGCGCCGTGACCCTGGAACGCGATCGACCCTTTACCCTCGACGAGATCGAGGCGCTGGAGAGTCTGCTGGCGCTATGCACCCGTGCGCTGGAGGAGAAAAGGCGCAACGACCGGCCGCTGGTGGTCAAGGCGCTGGCATCGGCTGGCGAGCAACTGGGGCGCCTGCTTGGACCGGGACATCTCGGGCTCAAGCTGGCGGTGCTGGCGCTGGTGGCTCTGCTGGTCGCCTCCACCCTGATCACCACGGTGGACGAGGTGGCGGCGGAGGTGACCGTCGAAAGTCGTGTGCAGCGGGTGATCTCGGCGCCGTTCCGGGGGTATCTCGAGGCAACCAGCGTGCGAGCCGGTGATCGTGTCGAGCGCGGGCAGGTGCTGGCGAGCATGGAAACCCGGGAGCTGCTGCTGGAACGGCTGCAATGGCAGAGCGAAATCGCCAAGCTGTCACGTCAGGAGCAGGAGTCCCGCGCGCGTGGTGATCGCGCCGGGCTCAACGTGCTGGCGGCTCAGCGAGAGCAGGCCGAGGCGCGGGTTGCACTGGTCGAGTCCAGGCTCAATCGGGCCACCCTGGTCGCGCCCTTCGATGGGGTGGTGGTCAGTGGCGACCTGACCCAGCGACTGGGCGCGGTGACCGAGCAAGGCGAGGAGCTGTTTCGCGTCTCTCCGCTGGACGGGTTTCGCCTGGACCTGGCCGTGCCCGAGGGCCGTATCGATGATCTGGCGCCGACCCAGCATGGCTCGATGGTGCTGGCCTCGATGACCGGCAAGCGTTGGCCGCTGGTGGTCGAGCGGATCACACCTCGGAGCACCAGCGGTGAAGGTCAGACCCGCTTTATCGTCGAGGCTCGCCTGGAGATGAACGCCGGCGAGGTTGACCCCCGGCAGGTGGAACGCTTGCTGCGCCCTGGGTTGTCGGGTATTGCGCGGGTCGAGGTCGGCGAAGGTCCGCTGATCGAGATCTGGACCCGCGGGCTGCGAGACTGGCTCAAGCTGACGCTGTGGCGCTGGTGGGGGTGAATCATGACCACTGCACTGTTCAGCCAGCACTGGCACCGAGTCGCCGATCTACGCCTGCGCCTGCGCCGGCATGCGCGTTTGTCACGCCACGAGTATCGCGGCGAACCGTGGTACGTGCTGCACGATTCCCTGACTGGACAGGTGCATCGTTTTACGCCGGAGTCCTATCAGATCATCGGGCGACTCGATGGACGACGCACCCTCGACGACATCTGGCATCAGGTCAGCCGGTCTTTGGGCGAAGCCATGCCGACACAGCAGGAACTGGTCACCCTGATCGGTCGCTTGCATCGTGCCAATCTGCTTTCGGGGCACGAAGACATCAATATCGAGGAACTGTCACGGCGTCAGACGCGGCAGCGTCGCAGCAAGTGGCTGCAGCTGATCAAGTCGCCGCTGGGCATCCGCATCCCGCTGCTGGATCCGGAGCGCTTCGTCGCCGCGAGCTACCCGCTGGTAAGGCCGCTGCTGGGCCCGCTGGGCGCGGTGCTGTGGCTGGCGACCGTGGTGCTGGCGCTGGTGGTCGCAGGCATCCACTGGACGCAGCTGAGCGACAACCTGGCCGATCGGGTGCTGGGGGTCGACAATCTGTTGCTGATGGCACTGGTCTACCCGTTGATCAAGACCCTGCACGAACTGGGGCACGCCTGGGCCACCCGCGACGCGGGCGGCGAGGTCCACGAGATCGGGGTGATGCTGCTGGTCTTTTTCCCGGTACCCTACGTCGACGCCAGCGCCGCTGCGGCCTGCCCGGACAAGGGCAAGCGCATGCTGGTCGGGGCCGCCGGGGTGCTGGTCGAACTCTGGCTGGCGGCGGCGGCCATGCTGGTGTGGGTCATGGCCGAGCCTGGCGTTGTTCGCTCGCTGGCCTTCAACGTCATGTTGATCGGCGGTGTCTCGACCCTGATGTTCAACGGCAACCCGCTGCTGCGCTTCGACGCCTACTACGTGCTGGCCGACTACCTGGAAATTCCGAATCTGTTTTCCCGCGCCAACCAGCAGCTCACCTACGTGGTCAAGCGCTACCTGCTGGGACGTCGCGATGTCAGCGGTCAGGCCGGTTCGCTCAAGGAGGCCTGGTGGCTGGTGGCCTATGCAGTGCTGTCCTTCGTCTACCGACTGATCATCATGGTGGTCATCGCCACCTTCGTCGCCACCCAGTACCTGTTCATCGGTATCCTGCTGGCGCTGTGGTCGGTGACCATGACGCTGCTGTTGCCCCTGTTCAAGCTGTTGAAGGCCATGTCCGTGGATAGCCAACTCGAAGGTTCTCGCACTCGCGCCTGGAGCTGGTTGCTCGGCGGCCTGGCGTTGCTGCTGGCGGGCCTGCTGCTGGTGCCCGCGCCTCACGCCACCACCCTAAAGGGGGTGATCGATTCTGCCGAGCCCGCGCGCCTGCGGTCCGGTGTCAGCGGTGAGCTGGTCGAACTGATGGCGATACAAGGGCAGCCACTTCGCACCGGCGACCCGATTGCCCGTATCGCGGCACCGGAACTCGACGCCGAGGTGAGGCTGCTCGAGGCCAGGGCACGGGAGGTTCAGCAGCAGCAGCAGGCCGATATTCGCGACCCGCAAGCGCTGTCGGTGCTGGCGGAGACGCAGCGCCTGGTCGAAGGTCAGCTGGTCGATGCCAGGCGCAGAGCGGCGGCGACATTGCTGACGAGCCCCCACGATGGACGCTGGATGATGCCCGAAGGGGCGCCCCTCCTGGGTAGCCATGTTCGCCGCGGCCAGGCCCTCGGGGTGCTGGTCAAATCTGGTGACCTGCGAGTGCGGACGCTGGTGCCGACCCACCAGGCGGAACTCGTGCGCGACGACCGGCGCAGCGTCAGCGTGCGTAGCGGCGGTGATGCAAAGGCCGCCGCCTCGCACCTGCTGCGGTTGTCCCCTGGCGCCAGTCATGAGGTGCCAAGCCTGAGTCTCACCCAGAAGGGCGGAGGCGATGTCGCCCTGGACCCCTCGGCGGCGTCGGGGGAAGGCGAGCCGCTGAGGGCCTTTCGTCGGCATCATCTGGCGGACTTCAGCGCCACCGGCCTGATCGAGAGCGCTGCAAGGGTGCGCCTGGGTCAAGGTGTCCAGGTGCGTATCGAGCACACACCGGAGCCGATTGGATTCCGCATGTGGCGGCAGGTCCGGCGTTCCTTCCTGCGCCTGTTCGAGCGCTGAGTCGATGCTGACACGAGTTCCCGCAGACGTCATCAGCCGCGCCGAGCGCCCGGTGTCAGCACCTGGTGCACTGGAACGGGCCTGGCACGGGTTGAGGGCAAGCCTCGGCGGGCCCTCCTCGGTCATACGATGGGTCTTGCGTTGCCGTCTTCCCGTCATTCACTGGCATGCGCGGCAGCTGTCACGGCTCGACGACACCGCGCTCGATGCGCAGGCTGGCCTTCTGCGCCAGGCGTTGCGCCGTCGCGGCGTGGTTGGGTGGCTATGGCCACGTGCCTTCGCCCTGGTCAGGGAAGTGGCACGACGTGAACTGGGCATGGCACACCACGACGTGCAGCTGTTGGGGGGCATGGTCCTGCTGAAGGGACAGGTAGCGGAAATGCAGACCGGCGAGGGCAAGACCCTGACGGCCACTTTGCCGGCTGCTACCGCCGCCCTGGCCGGCATCCCTGTGCACATCATCACGGTCAACGACTACCTGGCGTCAAGGGACGCCGACAAGATGGGCCCCGTCTACGCCCGCCTGGGTCTCTCGGTGGCCTCGGTGGTCCACGGCATGACGCCCGCCGAAAGGCGCAGGGCCTACTCGGCGGATGTGGTCTACTGCACCAACAAGGAACTGGTATTCGACTACCTGCGGGACACCCAGGAGCTCGGCACCAGACGTCACCCCTTGAGCGCCCACGCTGCACGACTGCAGGGGCGTCTCACCAGCCACAGGCTGCTGCTCAGAGGGCTGCACTTCGCCATCGTCGACGAGGCCGACAGCGTGCTGATGGACGAGGCGCGGACTCCCTTGATCCTGTCTGGCCCCGCCGGCGAGGGGGCACTGGATATTGCGCTTGTCGATGAGGCCATCGCCATGGCGAAGCGCTTTGTCGAGGACGAGCACTTCGTGCGGGAACAGGGGCAGCTGTTGTTGACCGACAGCGGCAAGCGTTATCTGGAATCGCAGGTCGAACGACTGTCCCGCCAGTCGATGGCCGGGCACTGGCAGGGACGTTCCCGTCAGCAGTGGTTGATCCAGCAGGCTCTGCTGGCGCAGCACCACTTTCAACGTGACGTCCACTACCTGGTACGGGATGGCAAGGTGCTGATCATTGACGAGCACACCGGCCGGGTGATGGAGGATCGGCGCTGGGAAAAGGGGCTGCAGCAGATGATCGAGCGCCGCGAAGGGTGCGAGCCCAGCGATCCCAACATTACCCTGGCGCGTCTGACCTACCAGCGTTTCTTTCGCCGCTATCGCCACCTGTCGGGTATGACCGGTACGGCGAGGGAGGTGCGGCGCGAACTCTGGACTACCTACCGTCAGAGGGTGGTGACGGTGCCCCCCCATCGGCCTGGCCGGCGGCGTCTCGGCAAGGTGATGCGTTGTGACACGAAGGCGGCCAAGTGGGAATGGATCTGCCAACGTCTTCCTTCTCTCGTCGCGCAAGGGCGTGCTGTGCTGGTGACCACCGTCAGCCTCGCTGATGCCGAAGCGCTTTCGGCGAGACTCAAGGCCAACGACATTGCACACCGAATACTGAGCGCTCGCCAGGACGCCGACGAAGCGGCGGTCGTCGCCGCAGCCGGGGCGCCAGGGGCGGTCACCCTTGCCACCAGCATGGCAGGACGCGGGACCGATATTCCGCTTGATCCGGTGACTCGTGGTGCGGGCGGCCTGCACGTGATCCTGGCGGGCCATCACGACGCTGCGCGGATAGATCGTCAGATCATGGGGCGCTGCGCTCGCCAGGGCGATCCGGGCAGCGTCGAGTGGGTGCTGTCCGAAGAGGATGAATTGCTGACGGAACTGGATGGCTGGCAACGCCGTCTTGGAAGGCTTGCCACACGACTGCGCCGCGCGCAGCAGACCAGGGAGCGTCGCCACGCCCGGGAGCGGGCACGTTTGCTCGAAGCCGACTGGCGTGAAGATGACCAACTGGGTTTCAGCGGAAGAGGGGAGTAGCGTGGCGCGAAGGTGGCATGGCGCGGAAAGAGGCGCGTTCATTTCTTTCATTCGCTCTATGGTTTTTCCCACTGGCAGATCTGTATGGCCATGGTCTGCGCTGATAGCCGATCGTTGTTTAACCCTTGTCTCCGTCATGGAAAGGAAGTGCGCATGAAAGCAGCGAGATCACTGATCGTTGCCCTGGGATGCATCGCCGCGCCGGCACTGGCGCAGGACACGGATCTGCAAGAACCGGGATTTGGTGAAATAAGCTGCCTGGTGGAGCCAGGTCGCCAGGCTGCTCTGTCGAGCCAGGTGCCGGGCGTCATCGAGCGAATCGACGTACAAGCGGGCGTGCGGGTGGCGGCTGGCGATCCGCTGTTTTCGCTGATGCGGGATGTCGAATCCGCCAGTGTCGAACTGGAGCGTTCTCGCGCCGCCTATGCGTCACGACGCATGCAGCGAAACCAGCGAATGATCGAGCGCAATATGCTCAGCGAGAGCGAACGTGACGAGATCGATACCGAGCTTCGCCTGGCCCGCCTGCAGGTCAATCTCGCCAATGCACGTCTGCAACAGCTCACGACGCGGGCTCCCTTCGATGGGTGGGTGAGCGAACGCCTGGCGGAGGAGGGTGAATTCGTTGACGCCACGCCGGTGCTTGAACTGGTTCAGCTCGATCCGCTACGCATCGAGGCCGCTTTGCCGCTGGCCGCTTACGGAAGAATCGCTGCAGGAGATGTCATCGAGGTAATGCTATCGAGCCCGGTGGGGCAACGCTATTCAGCGGAGGTCATCCATGTGGACCCGGTGATCGACGCTTCGAGCGGGACCTTCGCCTTGGCCATGCGGCTTGCCAACCCAGATGAGCAGATTCCGGCAGGGATCGCCTGTGAGCTCGGCGGCATCGTGGAAGGCGGCGACGCCTAGGCCGATTCGACACGTCAGTGGATGCTCCATGACGAGCCAGATAAGCAGGGAAAGCCCCGGCGGTTTGCTGCAATTTCTTGGCGCCTTCCTCGTCGCCTTGTCGGGGATGTCATGCAGATGACGGCGGTGTGAAATTTTTTTACACGAAGTGCTTGCCAAGGCCGGTCCCAATCCGTAGAGTACGCATCCGCTGCCGGCGACGAGCAAACGTCACAGGCGGTAAAGGGTGGTAAAAGTGATTGTTTTGAAAAGGCTTTTTCAAGTCTTCGAGAAATTCCCCACTTGACGGGCAACGAGAAATCGGTAAAATGCTCGCCACTCGATCGGAGTCGCCAGGACGGCATCGCAGAATGCGCGTCAGGCTCGCTTCGCTTTCTCTTGAGTCCTGCAGGCATCGCTTGCACGGCGAAAAAAGAAAGCCTTGACGAAACGCTTCGATTCTGTAGAATACGCCTTCCTCGCAGGGCGCTGCGCCAGCAGGCGCTGCAAAGCGAGAAGCTCTTTAAAAATTGATCAGGTAATTCATGTGGGCGCTTGCCGATGAGTCAGTGACACTGTCACTGAAATATCAAGGCAAGCGACTCGTCAAACGAGACGTTTGAACCTTGAGCCAAGTTTGGTCCGCTTAACGGGCTATCAGACTTTAAACTGAAGAGTTTGATCATGGCTCAGATTGAACGCTGGCGGCAGGCCTAACACATGCAAGTCGAGCGGAAACGATCCTAGCTTGCTAGGAGGCGTCGAGCGGCGGACGGGTGAG
>NZ_PYVV01000017.1:0-124079 GCF_003056325.1 Halomonas sp. BN3-1
CACCAGTGTGCTGGAGGGCATGAACAACCGAATCAAAGTTATCAAGCGGATGGCCTATGGATACCGCGACACTGCGTACTTCTTCCTGAAGATCCGTGCCGCATTTCCCGGCAAAGTGCGATGAACCTTTTTTTATGCTGTTTCCTGCCAAGTTTCCTGTCCAGTTTCGTGCTGACCGGCTGACCGGCTGACCGGCTGACCGGCTGACCGGCTGACCGGCCGACTGGCGTCGATTCGTTATGAACGGTGCTGTGTCGAGCGTCGGTCGTTGTCTCCCCTGGCCTGGTCTAGGCTGAAGCCTGACATTCACGCATCGGGAGGGTGGCGCATGGGCGGCAAGGTGGCGGCGGCGTATCAGGCGACCAGGGGGTCAGTGCTCGACGTGGATCGCGCCTTCTATGACGGCCTGACCGAACGGGCGGGGAGTCGGCGGCGGGTGGCCAGTCACCGGGTACCGATTCGTGATGGGCTGGCATGGGAGGTCAAGGCGGGGCAGGTCTTTCGCATCGCCATCGTCGATGGCGCCCAGGTCGGTGACTTCAACATGTGGCATCGCCATGACCCGCGCGAGCGCATGTGGGCCTCGCGCACCCGTCAGCTGCAGCGGGCCCATGTCAGCACCTACGACAGGCTGTGGTCGACGCTGCCCTTTCTGCGTCCCATGGCCACCATCATCGACGACACTCTGGCAGGCTACGGTGAGGACGCCGAAGGCGGGCGTGTGCATGACCTGCTGGGAACCCGCTGCGATCCCTACGTCAATCGCCTGTTGACCGGCGAGGACTTCGACTTTCACTGCCATTCCAACCTGGTGAGGGCGGTCGCGCCCTGGGGGTTGACCGAGTTTGACGTGCATGACGTGCTCAATGTCTTCCAGTGCACCGGGCTCAACGACGATGACCAGTACTTCATGAAGGCCTGCCCGGCGCGGCCTGGGGACTATCTTGAGCTGTTTGCCGAGATCGACCTGTTGTGCGCGCTGTCCTGCTGTCCCGGTGGCGATCTGTCGGTGGATCTATGGGGGCCGGACGCCAGGGATCCGCTGTCCACCTGCCACCCCTTGGCGGTGGAAGTGTTCGAGATCGAGTCCGAGCGGCTGGCGCAGTGGCAGCCGCCCGAATCTCCGGCCTATGCAGGCGCCCACGGGCGGCGTGATCCCGATGTGGATTGGGCCGATCTCAAGGACAAGAGCTAGGCGCTGCTCCGATCGGATTCCTTTCTGGGAGGGGAGGTTGGCCTGCCTATCCCTATTGGGCGGCGGCGACTGCCTCGCTTCGGTGCTTGGGTGAGGCGAGATTCTGGCGCAGTGTGGCGTCAGGTGCGGTTTCTGGCGCTGCGTCTGATTCGATGCGCTGGGCGCCGAGCCCCGCAAGGAATTCATCGAGATCGGTGATGCGGCGCAGGGCCTGAAAGCGGGAGGCGGCCTCGCGGTCGCGCGCCTTCATGTGGTTCATCCACTGCTTTAGTAGCGATACCACCACTTTTGCCGGGAGTGTGGTACGCTGCATTGCAGCATAGGACGTCAGGATACCGGCTCGCTGGGCCCATGTCGTGGCCGGCAGGCGCTCTCCGGTGCACTGCCAGTGGCGGATGCGCGGGGCGAGTTTCGGGTCGGCCAGGGCGCCGCGGCCAAGCATGACGTCGCGACAGCCGGACAGGGTGCGTGCCTTCCAGTAGTCCTCGAGGGTCCAGATGTCGCCATTGGCGACGACCGGGATGCGCAGGCGCTGGTTGATGCGGCCGATCCACTCCCAATGGGCTGGCGGGCGATAGCCCTCGTCCCGGGTGCGGGCATGCACCACCAGTTGGGTGGCGCCGGCGGCCTCGGCGGCCAGGGCGCAGTCCAGCGCCCGGCGGCGGTCGGAGAAGCCCAGGCGGATCTTGGCGGTGACCGGGATGCTGTCGCCCACGGCACGGTGGACGGCGTCCACGGCACGCTCCAGGCGTCGCGGATCGCGCAACAATGAGGCGCCGCCGTCATGGCGGTTGACCAGCTTGGCTGGGCAGCCGAAGTTCAAGTCCAGGCTGATGGCGCCGAGGCGTAGCGCCTGGCGGGCATTGGCGGCCAGGGCGTCGGGGTCGGAGCCGAGCAGTTGCAGGTGCACCGGGATGTGGTTGGGGGTGATGACGCCCTCGGTCGCCAGTTCTGGGCAGTGCTTGTAGAACACTCGAGGCGGCAGACGCGCGTCCACCACCCGTACGAACTCGGTGACCGTCCAGTCGAAGCCGGCGTCGCGGGTCAGCAGGTCGCGGGTATGGGCGTCGATCACGCCCTCCATGGGCGCGAGCCCGATGCGACCTTCGTCTAACCCCTGTTTATGTAGTAATTTAACAACCAAAACTGCTACCTTTAGACCATGGTGCTGTGCCGGGGATGTGGCAGGGTATAGCATCAAAATTTTTGCGCAAGCCGTATGATCCAGAAAGATCAAGGCAACTTTGGCGCTACAACGCGGAGGATCCCGCATGCAAGACACTCAGTTGCTCAACGAGGGCCTCAGCCTGATGGCGCTCGGCATGGGTTTTGTTTTTGTTTTTCTTACGGTGCTGGTGATCACCACCACGCTGATGTCTCGTGTCATCGGTCGCTACTTTCCCGAACCGGTGCCGGTCGAGGCGCCCAAGCGCGGGGCGGCACCCGCCGCGCCGGGACAGGACGATGCGGTGATGGCGGCGATCTCGGCCGCGGTTCACCGCTACCGCCAGCGTCGCTGAGGTCGTCCGTACCAGGCGACGACCCTGACCGTGAATTTCGACAAAGCGCTTCATAACGATAAGGACCCAGCCATGAGCGAATCTGCACGCCCGCTAGGCATCACCGATGTCGTGCTACGCGACGCCCATCAGTCTCTGTTCGCCACCCGCATGCGTATCGACGACATGCTGCCCATCGCCGAGAAGCTCGACAAGATCGGCTTCTGGTCGCTGGAATCCTGGGGCGGCGCCACCTTTGACGCCTGTATCCGCTACCTCGGCGAAGATCCGTGGGAGCGGATACGGGCGTTGAAGGAAGCCATGCCCAATACGCCCCAGCAGATGTTGCTGCGGGGCCAGAACCTGTTGGGCTATCGCCACTATGCCGATGACGTGGTCGACCGCTTCGTCGAGCGCGCCAAGACCAACGGGGTCGATGTCTTCCGCGTGTTCGATGCGATGAACGACCCACGTAACCTCGAGCGTGCGATCCAGGCGGTCAAGGCCAACGATGGCCATGCTCAGGGTACCATCTCCTACACCAAGAGCCCGGTGCACACCCTGGACAGCTGGGTGGAATTGGCCAAGTCCATCGCCGACATGGGCGCCGACTCCCTGGCGATCAAGGACATGGCGGGGCTTCTGACTCCCTATGACGCCTTCGAGCTTGTCACCAAACTCAAGTCGGCGCTGAATATTCGCATCCATCTGCACTGCCACGCCACTACCGGGCTTTCATCGGCGACCGCGCTCAAGGCCGCCGAGGCAGGCGTCGACAACGTCGATACCGCCATCTCCTCGATGTCGATGACCTACGGCCACAGCCCCACCGAATCGCTGGTGGCGATGCTCAAGGACACCGAGCGCGATACCGGCCTGGACCTGGAGGCCCTGGAAGATATCGCCGCCTACTTCCGTGAGGTGCGCAAGAAGTACGCCGCTTTCGAGGGCTCGCTCAAGGGCATCGACTCGCGCATTCTGGTGGCCCAGGTGCCCGGTGGCATGCTCACCAACATGGAAGGCCAGTTGAAGGAGCAGGGCGCCGGTGACCGTCTCGATGAGGTGCTCAAGGAGATTCCTCGGGTCCGTGAAGACCTCGGCTATATTCCGCTGGTGACCCCCACCTCCCAGATCGTCGGCACCCAGGCGGTGATGAACGTGATGATGGGGGAGCGCTACAAGTCCATCTCCAAGGAGGTGCAGGCGCTGCTCAAGGGCGAGTACGGCGCTGCGCCGGCGGACTTCGACAGCGAATTGCAGAGCCGGGTGCTGGACGGTGCCTCGCCGATCACCGAACGTCCCGCGGATCGACTGGATCCCGAGATGTCGCGGTTGACCGATGAGCTGGCCGCCAAGGCCAAGGACGACGGCATCCGCCTGGCCGAAGGCGAGCGTCAGGTAGACGACGTTCTGACCTACGCACTGTTCCCGCAGATCGGGCTCAAGTTCCTCAAGAACCGTGACAACCCCGACGCCTTCGAACCTGCGCCCAGCGTCGAGGCGGCGACGCCCGCTGCGCCCGCCAAGGCGCCGGCGGCCAAGGCTGGTACCGCCGGACCCGAGACCTACACCGTCAAGGTCAACGGCACCGCCTACGTGGTCGAGGTCGCCGAGGGTGGCGACATTTCCCAGGTCAAGGAAGCGCCCGCCGCTGGCTCTTCTGACGCTGCACCGGCGGCGCCGGCAGCTTCCTCCGGCGAGACCATCGATGCACCGCTGGCCGGCAACATCTTCAAGGTCAACGTCAAGCCCGGCGACAGCGTGGCCGAGGGTGACGTGGTGGTCATCCTCGAGGCGATGAAGATGGAGACCGAGGTCCGCGCTGCCGCTGCCGGCACCGTGTCCGACGTCCAGGTCGCCGAGGGCGACAGCGTCTCCGTCGGCGACACCCTGATCGTGCTTTAAGGACCTCCCATGGAGAAGATTCTGACCCTATGGTACGGCTCCGGGCTGTACAACCTGACCCTGGGCCAGGCGGTGATGCTGGTGGTGGGCCTGCTGCTCTTGTGGCTGGCCATCTCCAAGAAGTTCGAACCGCTGTTGCTGGTGCCGATCGGCTTCGGCGGCATCCTGGCTAATATTCCCGAGGCGGGGCTGGCGTTGTCGGCGGCAGAGCAGGCGGCCCACCTGGGGCGTCCCGAGCTGCTGGCGCAGATGGCCCAGGCGCTCGGCACCAGCCTGCCGGCGGGCGCCGACGTGGATACCTGGCGCTACGCCATCAGCGAGACGCTGCACGGTGATATCTCGCCGGCGCTGCTTCGTACCGCCAACGACCTGGCCATGGATGGGGGCTATTCCCATGGCATGCTGTATCAGTTCTACAGCGTGGCCATCGCCTCCGGTATCGCGCCGCTGGTGATCTTCATGGGGGTCGGCGCGATGACCGACTTCGGTCCGCTGCTGGCCAACCCGCGCACCCTGTTCCTCGGCGCCGCCGCCCAGTTCGGCATCTTCGCCACTCTGATCGGGGCGGTGGGCATGACCGCCATGGGCTGGATGGACTTCAGCCTCAACCAGGCTGCGGCCATCGGCATCATCGGTGGAGCCGACGGTCCGACCTCGATCTATGTCTCGAGCATCCTGGCCCCCGAGCTGCTGGGTGCCATCGCGGTGGCGTCCTACTCCTACATGGCGCTGGTGCCGTTGATCCAGCCGCCGATCATGAAGGCGTTGACCACCCAGAAGGAGCGCAGCATCGCCATGACCCAGCTTCGTCCGGTGTCGAAGCTCGAGAAGATCGTGTTTCCGCTGGCACTGCTGATCCTGGTGGTATTGTTCCTGCCGGATGCGGCGCCGCTGCTCGGGATGTTCTGCTTCGGCAACCTGATGCGTGAGTGCGGGGTGGTCGAACGGCTCTCGGACACGGCGCAGAACGCCCTGATCAACATCGTGACCATCTTCCTCGGACTGTCGGTGGGCTCCAAGCTGATGGCCGACCGCTTCCTGGCGGTGGAAACCCTGGGCATCCTCGGGCTCGGCATGGTGGCCTTTGCCATCGGCACCGCCTGCGGTGTGCTGATGGCCAAGCTGCTCAACCTCATCAGCAAGCATCCGATCAACCCGTTGATCGGCTCCGCCGGTGTCTCGGCGGTGCCCATGGCGGCGCGGGTGTCCAACAAGGTGGGGCTCGAGTCCAATCCCCACAACTTCCTGCTGATGCACGCAATGGGGCCCAATGTTGCTGGTGTCATCGGCTCGGCGGTAGCCGCCGGGGTGATGATCAAGTACCTGGGATGATGATCGGGTCCCCGACATGATGGTCCCGGGATGGTGATCAAGACCCGGGAGTAGAGTCATCCGGGCCCGCAGCCCAGGTTTGACCGAACGCAGCGCCCCCGCCGCCAGGTGGGGGCGCTGCTTTTGTAGCTGACTCTGGTCGAGCCCGTCATCCCGCTTACACGCGATCGCCACGGTGCTGTCATGCGCGCTTTCTAGTCTGGCGGCTATTGCCACCGACGGAGGACGGGCATGATCGATGTCGAAAAGGCCTTGATGGCCAAGGTGCCGAAGGCACAGAGCTGGCCAGCCTGGTGCCGCCGCCTGTTGAGCGCCGGCCTCAAGGGGCTGGTGCACGAGCGCGAGATCAATGCCTTTCTCGAGCGTCATCGCCGCGCCGGAGGGCTCGAGTTCATCGACGCGGTGCTCGATCAGCTGAACTTCGGCTATTCGCTGTCGTCGCGTGATCGCGACAACATTCCGGTCGCCGGCAGGGTGGTGATCGTCGCCAATCATCCCCTCGGTGCTCTGGATGGGCTGGCGCTGGTACGCATGGTGGCGGATGTACGCCCTGACGTGAAGATCGTCGCCAATGATCTGTTGATGCAGCTTTCGCCGTTGGCACCCTTGCTGCTGCCGGTGGACAACCTGTCGCGCAGGGGCTTTCGCAAGAGCCTGCAGGGCATCGTCGATGCCCTCGACGATGAACAGGCGGTGATCGTCTTCCCCGCCGGCGAGGTGTCGCGGGCGGGGCCCAAGGGGGTAAAGGACGGCAACTGGCTGTCGGGTTTCCTGCACGCGGCCCGGCGCACCAATGCGCCGATCCTGCCGGTGCACGTGGGCGGTCGCAACTCCTCGCTGTTCTATTCGTTGGCCTCGCTGTACTCGCCGCTGGGCACGCTGCTGTTGCCCCACGAGATGTTTCGCCAGAAAGGGCGGCACATCACGCTCAAGGTGGGGGGCGAGATCCCGCTGTCACGCTTCGACCGCGAGGACCTGGCCACCGTCGCCAAGCTCAAGCTGTTGCGCAAGCACGTCTACCGTCTGGGGCGGGGACGCAAGGGCGTGTTTGTCTCCGAGGCCGGTATTGCCCATCCGGAAAATCGCCAGCACCTGCGAGAGGAGCTGGTCGACGCCGAGGTGCTGGGCAGGACGCCTGACGGCAAGCAGATCCTGCTGTTTGACCATCGTCCCGACTCTGCGGTGATGCGTGAGATCGGGCGGCTGCGCGAAATTGCCTTTCGCCGGGTCGGCGAGGGCACCGGCAAGAAGCGGGATCTGGACGAGTACGACGAGCACTATCGTCATCTGGTGCTGTGGGACGATCGTGACCTGGAAATCGCCGGGGCCTATCGTCTCGGTGAGGTCGGGCGCATCCTCGATAGCAAAGGCATCGAAGGGCTCTACAGCGCCACCATCTTTCATCTCGAACAGGCGCCGATGGATCGCTGGCGCCACGGGCTGGAGCTGGGCCGCAGCTTTGTCCAGCCACGCTACTGGGGACGTCGCAGTCTCGACTATCTCTGGCATGGTCTTGGCGCCTACCTGCGCCATCATCCCGAGGTGCGCTGGCTGTTCGGGCCGGTGACCATTCCCAATCATCTACCGCCCCTGGCCAAGGACCTGCTGGTCAGCTACTACCGGCACTACCACGGGGACGGTGACAGCCCGATCCGGGCCAAGGCGGTGTGCACGATGTCGCGCGCCGGGCGCGAGGAGGCGGATCGGCTGTTCGCCGGCAACGATGCCGGCGAGGACTTTCAGCGCTTGAAAGGCGCCCTGCAGGCCATGGGGGCGGGGGTGCCGGCGCTCTACAAGCAATACGTGGAGGTGGCCGAACCTGGCGGCGTCAGCTTCAAGGCCTTCGGCGTGGATACCGCCTTCGGCTACTGTATCGATGGCCTGGTGGTGGTCGACGTGGCACGGCTCAAGGCCGACAAGCGCAGACGCTATATCGGTGAAGACGCTGTCTCGTCTGGAGAGGACGCTCTCACCAAGGACGAACACGCCGTCCTGGAGAGGCCGCTTTAGCAGGGGTCGCGTCGGACCGGTCCCGGAGGCGGAACAGACGGGGCTGGAGGCTCCCTCGACGTTAGCATCGAGCGGGCCTAGCCTGCCTGATGGTCCAGGGACTCGATGCGGCCCTTCAGGCGAGTGCTGAGCTCGCTCAGGTCGGTGGACCGTTCACTGGGCCAGCCCAGGGTCAAGGTGACGCCTTCGGCCCCGTAGTCGACCGCCTGCACCGGGATATCCTGCCCCTGGCACCACTGCCGTGCGTCGGCCTCGCCGGCAAAGTCGACCCGTATCTTGAGTGGGCGGCGCTCGATGCATTCGCCCCTGGGCAGGCTTTCCAGCGCCGTGACCAGCGCCTGGGTATAGGCGCGGGCGAGTCCGCCGGTACCGAGTTTGGTGCCGCCGAAGTAGCGGGTCACCACCGCGCCCACCTGGCCGATGCCATCGCCATCGAGTGCCTGAAACATCGGTCGGCCGGCGGTACCGCCCGGCTCGCCGTCATCGGAGAAGCCAATGTGCACCTGCTCCCCGGGCGGGCCTGCGATGTAGGCGCTGCAATGATGGCTGGCATTGGGATGCTGCCTGCGAGCCTCGGCCAGCAGCGCTTCGAAGTCCGCCACCTTGGGGGCGTGGGCCACCCAGGCGATAAAGCGGCTCTTTTCCACCTCGATCTCGCTTTCGTGCCACTCACCGGGGGCAAGCTCGGGTATCGGGTAGCGCATCAGGCGGCCATTTCTTCCTGGCGGGCGACACCCATGACAAGGCCCAGCACACGGATGTCACTGTTCTTCAGGTAGATCGGGGGCATGGTCTCGTTGGCCGGCTGCAGGCGAACACCATTCTTCTCGATATAGAGCTTTTTCAGGGTGACCTCCTGGTCATTGATCATCACCACCGCCGTTTCGCCGTTCTCGGCGCTTTCCTGGCGTTCGATGATGATCACATCGCCGTCGAAGATATTGCAATCGATCATCGAGTTGCCGCACACCTTGAGGGCGTAGGTGTTGCGCCTGACCATGCGCGATGGCACCTGCAGGGTGGCGTTGTCCAGGCAGGCCTCGATCGGCATGCCGGCGGATACCTGCCCCAGCAGGGGGACCTCCACCAGGGCATCCGAGGTGGAGTCGACGGGTGCCCAGCTGTCGGCGATGGGCAGGTTGGGCAGGCGTTCGAGGAACTGGCAGGTCGCGATATCCATGGCGCGGGGTCTCCCTTGTTGTGAGGGTCGGGCTGTCACGGGATGGAGTAGCGGGTGGCGATTGGTGTCAACGTCGAGGGATCTTGATACTGTCGATTCATACAGTATGTGAAAGATAGCAGGCCTCGCCGCTCGTGCAAGTGCCATGGATCAACGAAAGGTGCATTGCCTGTGCGATTGCGGCTGTCAGCTGCGCTGGCTGTCTGGTTCGGGTAGTGCAATCGGTGTAAAGTCTGTGCGTGATTTGCTGCCCCGTCCCTGGTTGTGGAGTGCCCTTTGCGTCTGTGTCTTGAAGCCCGACAACTGGCCTGTGAGCGCGATGGCCGCTGGTTGTTTCGAGGATTGGATGTTGTCCTCAAGGCGGGGGAAGTGCTCCGAGTCGAGGGACCCAACGGCAGTGGCAAGACCACGCTGTTGAAGATCCTGTGCGGCCAGATCGCCGACGTCGATGGAGAGGTGCGCTGGCAGGGGCGGGCGCTGCCCCGCGCCCGCGCCGACCTGCTGGCCAACCTGCTGTATCTGGGCCATGCCCCGGGTATCAAGGCCAACCTGAGTGCCCTGGAAAACCTGCGTTGGTATCAGGCGCTGGGGGGCGAGGGGCGCCCCGATGCCGAGCTCGAGGCGGCCCTGGCCGAAGTCGGCCTGGCCGGCTTCGAGGACGTCCCCACCGCCCAGCTATCGGCCGGCCAGAAGCGCCGGGTGACCCTGGCTCGTCTGGTGTCGAGTCGCCGTGCCCTGTGGGTGCTGGACGAACCTTTTACCGCGATCGATGTGGCCGGCGTGGCCGCCCTGGAGCGCCGCCTGGCCAACCATGCCGCCAGCGGCGGCGCGGTGCTGGTCACCACCCACCATCCGCTGTCCAATGTGCCTGGCGTGCGCCGGCTGACCCTGGACGGACACCGACAGGTGGCTTCATGAACACGCCGACGTCTGGGTCGATCGAAGCCGCCGAGCCGGTCAGAGAGGCCGGTGATGGCCTTGGTCGCGCGATGGCTGCCACCTTCCGCCGTGACTTGACGGCGGTCGCCCGTCGACCGGGTGACGCCCTGACCCCGCTGGTGTTCTTCGCCATGGTGATCACCCTGTTTCCACTGGGGATCTCGCCGGAACCCGAACGCCTGGCGCTGATCGCCCCTGGCGTGTTGTGGGTGGCCGCCTTGCTGTCGGCACTGCTGTCGCTGGACGGCTTGTTTCGTGGCGACTTCGAGGACGGCACCCTTGAGCAACTGTTGCTTGCACCGCACCCGCTGTCGTTGCTGGTGCTGGCCAAGGTCGCCGTGCACTGGTTGACCACCGGGCTACCGCTGGCGTTGATGGCCCCCTTGCTGGGGGTGCTGCTGGCATTGCCCCAGGGCAGCTACCTGGCGCTGAGCGCGACCCTGGCACTGGGAAGTGGCTGCATCAGCCTGATCGGTGCCATCGGCGCAGGGCTGACGGTGGGGCTGGCGCGTGGTGGCATGCTGCTGTCGCTTCTGGTGTTGCCACTTTTCATGCCGGTGCTGATCTTCGGCACCGGCGCCATGGGCGCGGCGCTGGGCGGCGGGGAATGGCTTGGGCACCTGGCGGTGATCGGCGCGCTGTTGTCGGTAGCGCTGATGGCGGCTCCTGTGGCCATTGCCGCGTCGCTGCGCATCAGTATCCATGGTTGATCGGGCCGTCGTGGCCATCACGAATTCAAGGTTGATCGAGGTACAACGCTCATGTGGGCCTTCTTTCACAAGCTGGGATCGCCGCGCTGGTTCTACGGCATAGCCGCGCGTCTCTCTCCCTGGTGCTGGGCGCTGGCGCTGGCGCTGATCCTGGTCGGCAGCGTCTGGGGGCTGGCCTTCGCTCCGGCGGACTACCAGCAGGGCAACAGCTTTCGCATCATCTACGTGCACGTGCCTGCGGCCTTCCTGGCCCAGTCGATCTTCATGGCGCTGGCCGCCTCCGGCTTCGTGTTCATGGTCTGGAAGATCAAGATCGCCGACATGGCGGCAGCGATGATGGCGCCGCTGGGCGCCGCCATGACCGCCATCGCCTTGCTGTCGGGGTCGGTCTGGGGCAAGCCTACCTGGGGCACCTGGTGGCAGTGGGACGCCCGCCTTACCTCGATGCTGATCCTGCTGTTTCTGTATCTTGGCGTGATGCTGATCCGGCGCGCCTTCGCCCGCCCCCAGAGCGGCGCCAAGGCGGCGTCGGTGCTGGCCATGGTGGGGGTGATCAACATACCCATCATCAAGTACTCGGTGGAGTGGTGGAACACCTTGCACCAGCCCGCCAGCTTCACCATCACCGAACGCCCGGCGATGCCGGTCGAGATGTGGATGCCGCTGTTGATCATGGTGCTGGGATTCTACGCCTTCTTCGCGGCCTTCACCCTGACCCGCACCCGTACCGAGATCCTGCGCCGTGAAGGCCACAAGCGCTGGGTGAAAGAGCTGTTCGAGGAGCGTCCATGATGGCTTTCGAATCGCTGGCCGAGCTGGTCAGCATGGGCAGCCACGGCCCCTATGTGTGGACCGCCTGGGGTGCGACCCTGGGCTTTCTGCTGTTGAGCGTGATTCTGGTTCGCGGTGAAAGCCGCGGTGTTCGGCGCACCTTGCGCCGCCGGCTGAGGCGTGACGCCGCGGTCGCAAGTTCCCCCTCGGAGGATTAAGATGAGGGCTAAACGCCGAAATAAGATGCTGCTGGTGCTTGGACTGGTGGCGCTGTGTGCGGTGGCGGTGGGACTGACGCTGTACGCCCTGCGCTCCAACATCAACCTGTTCTTCAGCCCGGTGCAGATTGCCGCCGGAGAAGCCCCCGTGGACCGGCAGCTACGTGCCGGCGGGATGGTCAAGGAAGGCAGCGTCCATCGTGACAGTGACAGCCTGGACGTCAGCTTCGTGGTCACCGACTACGTCGACGATGTCGAGGTGCGCTACAGCGGCATCCTGCCGGACCTGTTTCGCGAGGGGCAGGGCGTGGTGGTGGTCGGCGAACTGACCGGCGACGGCTATATCGCGGCCGACAAGGTGCTGGCCAAGCACGACGAGAACTATATGCCGCCCGAGGTCGCCGAGGCATTGGAAGACGCCGGCTATTCGCCGGCAGACTACAAGCAGGCGGGCCCAGGCACGTCGCAGTAGGCTGCGTGCATCGACAAAAAAGGTATCCCGACAACAGGGCTCCGTGGTGCGGGGCCTTGTTTGCCCGAGGGGGGCAGGGCCGAAGGCGTTTCTTCGAGCCAGAAGGGGACAGGGTCAATCGACCATAACGCAGGCGTTCCGGGCCCATGGGCCCACGCGATTCAGTCGCAGAGCCAGGCGCCAGTGGACTGACGCGGACGGAAGGCGGGCCAAGGTGAATCCATGCTGATCAAGATGATTCCGGAAATCGGACACTACGCGCTGATCGTGGCGCTGCTGATGGCCTGCGTGCAGGCGGTGCTGCCGCTGGCCGGGGCTGCCACTCGGCGCCCGCTGTGGATGGCCTACGCGCGGCCGATGGCGGCGGGCCAGCTGGCCTTTCTGTTGATCGCCTACGGCTGTCTGACGGCGAGCTACATGCTCGACGACTTCAGCGTGGTCAACGTCGCCAACAACGCCAACTCGCTATTGCCCTGGTACTACAAGTTCAGCGCGGTGTGGGGCAACCACGAAGGCTCGGTGCTGCTGTGGAGCCTGATCCTCGGAGTCTGGACCTTCGCCGTGGGCTGCTTCTCCCGGGGGCTGCCACCGGACATGGTGGCGCGCGTGCTCGGCGTGATGGGGCTGGTCAGCGTGGGCTTTCTGGCCTTTGTGCTGATCACTTCCAACCCCTTCGAGCGTTCGCTGCCGAATATCCCCGCCGACGGCGCCGACCTCAATCCGCTGCTGCAGGACGTCGGTCTGATCATCCATCCGCCGATGCTGTACATGGGTTACGTGGGCTTCAGCGTGGTCTTCGCCTTTGCCATCGCTGCGCTGCTGGGCGGACGCCTGGATAGCGCCTGGACCCGTTGGGTGCGCCCCTGGACCAATATCGCCTGGGCCTTTCTCACCGTCGGCATCGCGCTCGGTAGCTGGTGGGCCTACTACGAACTGGGCTGGGGCGGCTGGTGGTTCTGGGACCCGGTGGAGAACGCCTCGCTGCTGCCCTGGCTCGCCGGCACCGCGCTGATCCACTCCCTGGCGGTGACCGAAAAGCGCGGCACCTTCAAGAGCTGGACGGTGCTGCTGGCGATCACCACCTTCTCGCTGTCGCTGATGGGCACCTTCCTGGTGCGCTCAGGGGTGCTGACCTCGGTGCACGCCTTCGCCAATGATCCTTCGCGGGGCCTGTTCATTCTGGTGCTGCTGGGCATCACCGTGGGCCTGTCACTGTTGATCTTCGCCCTGCGCGCGCCACGGGTCAGCCAGCCCGGAGGCTTCAACTGGGTATCCCGCGATGCCCTGTTGCTGGTCAACAACATCCTGCTGGTGGTGATGACGGTGACGGTGCTGCTCGGGACCGTCTATCCGCTGCTGCTCGACGCGCTGAACCTGGGCAAGATCAGCGTGGGGCCTCCCTACTTCAACGCCCTGTTCGTGCCCCTGACCGTATTGCTTTGCGTGTTCATGGGGCTTGGCCCCAGCGCCCGCTGGAAGCGCATGGCCGGGCGCGAGCTGCTGACCCGCCTGTGGTTCGCCGGTCTCGGCGCTCTGGTCATCGGCGTGGCGGCGCCGCTGGTCTACACCGGGCAGTGGAACCTGAAGGCGTCGCTGGGCCTGGTCGCGGCGCTGTGGCTGGTGCTGTCGCTGGTGCGTGACCTGTGGGGCAAGACCTCCCGAGCCGGCTCGCGCCTTGGCGCCCTCAAGCGCCTGACGCCTGCCTACTGGGGCATGGTGCTCGGCCATCTGGGGCTTGCCGTGACCATCATCGGGGTCGCCCTGGTGTCCAACTATTCGGTGGAGCGCAACGTGCGCATGAATGTCGGTGACCGCGTCGAGGTCAACGGAATCGGCTTTCACATGACGGCGCTGGACGAGCGTCGTGGGCCGAACTATGTCTCCGACGCGGCCACCATCGAGGTGACCCGAGAGGGCGCCAGCGCAAGCTTCGAGATGCACCCGGAGAAGCGCCTGTACATCGCGCGCGGCATGCCGATGACCCAGGTGGCGCTGCGGCCTGGCCTGTTCCACGACCTCTACGTGGCCATGGGCGAGGAGCTCGACGACGGCAGCTGGGCGCTCAGGGTGCAGATCAAGCCCTTCGTGCGCTGGCTGTGGCTGGGCGCACTGCTGATGGCCGCCGGTGGCATCATCGCCGTCGCCGACAGGCGCTACCGTCGCCGCTTGAGCGTACGTGAGCCCGAACCTGTCGTGACGGCCAGGGAGGCCAGTGCATCATGAAAGATCGTCAGCCGCTGGCCTTCGCTCCTGTCATTGTCGTCACGGCCAGGGAGACCCGTGCATGAAACGTCGACTTCTATTGCTGTTGCCGCTGGTGCTGTTTCTGGCGCTCGGGATCTTTCTCTATCAGGGGCTGTCGATCAACCCCTTTGAACGGGAATCCGCGTTGATGGCCAGGGAGTTCCCCGACTTCGAGCTGTCGACCCTCGAGGAACCCGAGCGCAAGGTGAGCCAGGACGCGCTGTCCGGCGAGCTTTCCCTGGTCAATGTCTGGGGCAGCTGGTGTCCGACCTGTCGTCAGGAGATGCCGCAGCTTCTGGATCTGGCCGAGCGCGGGGTACGCCTGGTCGGGGTCGACTACAAGGAAGAAGGTGCCAGCGACGGTGAGCGCAGGGCCAGGGGACGCGCCTTCCTGACCCAGTTCGGCAATCCCTTCGAGTTCAATATCTTCGATCCCGAGGGTACCCTCGGCTTCGATCTCGGCGTCTACGGCGCTCCCGAGACCT
This sequence comes from Halomonas sp. BN3-1, assembly GCF_003056325.1. NCBI lineage: Bacteria > Pseudomonadati > Pseudomonadota > Gammaproteobacteria > Oceanospirillales > Halomonadaceae > Halomonas > Halomonas sp. BN3-1. The sequence continues at coordinate 14,961 of NZ_PYVV01000017.1, forward strand.
TCCTGGTAGACGCCGAGGGGATCATTCGCTACCACCACACCGGCTATATCACCGCCGACGATGTGGAGAAGATCATCTTGCCGGAGGTGGAAAAATGGCGTTGATCGATCTGTGCTGCTCGAGCGCTATCAGCGCCCGCACCCGCGCTATCAGCTCCAGCGCCCGCACCCGCGCTATCAGCTCTAGCGCCCGCACCCGCGCTAGCGGCGACGACCGCAGCGCCCGTGCACGTAACCTGCCTGGCTCGGGCCTTGGCTGGCTGGCGGGCATGGTGCTGGCGCTGTTGATGCTTGTCGCTGCGCTCGACGCTCGGGCGGAAGCCATCGAGGTACGCGGCTTCGACAACCCGGTGACCGAAAAGCGCTATCAGGAGCTGACCGCCACCCTGCGCTGCCCCAAGTGCGAGAACCAGGCGATCGGCGACTCCAACTCGCCGATCGCCGCCGACATGCGCGAGCGGGTCTACGCCCAGCTTCAGGACGGCCGCTCGGACAAGGAGATCATCGACTTCATGGTCCAGCGCTTCGGCGACTATGTCCTCTACAATCCGCGTCTCGAGGGGCGCACCCTGCTGCTGTGGGGGCTGCCCGGCGCGCTGGTCGTCATCGGCGCCCTGGTGCTGTGGCTGATCATCCGCTCACGGCGACGCACCCAGGTACGCAGGCTATCCGCCGAGGAGCAGGCGCGCCTGGACGACCTGATCGATAGAGAGGGATCCGCATGACCCTGTTATGGCTGGCCTTTGCCGTTCTGCTGCTGCTCGCGGCCTGGCTGCTGATCCTGCCCCTGCGCCGTGCGGCGAAGGTGGAACGCCTGCAACGTGCGCTGGAGGACAGCGATGACGCCGCCGCCCAGAACGTGGCGGTCTATCGTCGTCGGGTGGCGTCGCTGGAAGCGGCCAAGTCTCGGGGAGACATCGACGCGGCACGCTTCGACGAGGATCTCAGTGAACTCCAGCGCAGCCTGCTCGAAGACACCGAGCGGCTCAAGCGCTCACCGCTGAAGTCTGCCGCTGCGGGCAAGCTGGCGGTGCCGCTGGTGCTGGTGGCGGTGGTGGTGGTCAGCGTGGTGTGGTACCGCTGGGAGGGCGCCGAGGGCGACCTGGTGCTGTATCAGGCCATCGAAGAGGTACGCAACGACCCCGAGGCGAGCCTCGCGCTGATGATCCAGCGCCTCGAGCAGCAGGCCGAGAGCCAACCCGACAACCCTCGCGTGTGGCAGACGCTGTATCCGCTTTACCGCGACAGCGGCGCCTACGCCGAGGCCAGCGATGCCATCGAGCGTGTGCTTGCGCTGGAGGGGCGTTCACCCTGGTGGATCGGCGAGTTGGCCAAGATGCAGTACTTCATCAACGAAGGGCGGCTCGACGATCGCATTCTGGCGCTGTCCCGAGAGGCCAGTCGCGAGGCGCCGAATCTGCCCTCGGCCATGTGGTTTCTGGGGGTCGAGGCCTTCCAGCAGGACGACTACCAGGGCGCCCTGGGCTTCTGGCGGCGCGGTCTGTCGACGGCAGACGACTCGCCGTTGTCCGAGGCCATGCGCCAGGGCGTCGCCCAGGCCGAGCAACGCCTGGCCCCTGCGGCGAGCGAGCGCAATGTGCTGGTCAGCCTGTCGCTGGCCGACGAACTGGTCGGGCGTCTGGCGCCGGAGACCACGGTGTTCGTGGTGGCACGGGACAGCGAAGGCAAGCTGCCGCCGCTGGCCATCGAGCGCCTGACCCTGGCCGACCTGCCGGCCAGCCTGACCCTTGACGCCAGCGATGCCATGTCGCCCATGGCAAGCCTCGCGCAGGTCGATGAGGTGCGTCTGCTGGCGCGGGTATCGTCCAGCGGCCAGGCCCAGCCCCAGGCCGGCGATCTCATGGGTGAACGACAAGGGGTTGCAGTAGGCGGCCCGGACATGGATCCTGTCGCGCTTATCATCGATCGAGTGATTGAATAGTCCATGCGTCTGACGTCGATCCGGCTGGCCGGGTTCAAGTCCTTCGTCGATCCGGTCACGGTGCCCTTTGACGGCAACATGACCGCCATCGTCGGTCCCAACGGCTGCGGCAAGTCGAACATCATCGACGCCGTACGCTGGGTCATGGGCGAATCCTCGGCCAAGACCCTGCGTGGCGAGTCGATGACCGACGTCATCTTCAACGGCTCCACCGGGCGCAAGCCGGTGGGCATGGCCTCCATCGAGCTGACCTTCGACAACCGCGACGGCACCATGGGCGGGGTCTACGCCCAGTACGCCGAGATCTCGGTCAAGCGTCAGGTCACCCGGGACGCCCAGTCCAGCTACTTCTTCAACGGCCAGAAGTGTCGCCGACGCGACATCGCCGACCTGTTCCTGGGCACCGGCCTGGGGCCGCGCTCCTACGCCATCATCGGCCAGGGCATGATCTCGCGGCTGATCGAGGCGCGTCCCGAAGAGCTGCGCGCCACCCTGGAAGAGGCCGCCGGTATCTCCAAGTACAAGGAGCGCCGTCGCGAGACCGAAAATCGCATGCGTCGCACCCAGGAGAACCTGGACCGGCTCGACGATATCCGTGAGGAGCTGGACAAGCAGCTCGAGCGGCTCAAGCGTCAGGCCGAGGCGGCCAGACGCTACCAGTCGTTGAAAGAAGAAGAGCACCGGGTCAAGGGGGAGCTTGCGTTGTTGCGCGGACGCGCCTTGCGTGCCGCCCAGACCGAGCAGGACACCCGGGTGCGCGAGCTAGAGACCGCGGTGGAGCGCGAGGTGCTCGGCATGCGCCAGTGCGAGACCCGGCTGGAAGAGGCCCGCGCCGAGCACGATGGCCTGGCCTCTGAGCTCGACCAGCGCCAGGCACGCTTTTACGAGACCACCACTGCCATCGCCCGCCTCGAGCAGGAGCTCGAACACACCCGCTCCCGCGATCAGCAGCTGGCGCGGGATCTCGAGAGTGCCCGCCGCGAGCTCGAGGAGCTCGATCGTCTCGGCGAGGACGACAGTCAGCGCCTGCTGGCCCTCGAGGATCGCCTGGAGACCCTGGGCCCCGAGCAGGAAGAACTGGCAGAGCAACTGGCCGAGCTGGAAGCGGCGCTGGAGGAGGCCGAGCCCGCGGTGGAGGAGGCCGACGCCGAATGGGAGGCCTTCAACGAACGCTGGCGCAGCGACAGCCACGAGGCCGAACGCACCCAGGACCGCCTGCGTGAGCTGGAAGCTCGGCTCGAGCGCATCGCCGCCGACCGTGCCAAGCGCCGTCAGCAGCTCGATGAATTGCCGGACCTGGCCGGCCTCAGCGCCCAGCGCGAAGAAGTGAAGAGTCAGCTGGCCGAGCACGAGGCCCGCGCCGAGGAGCTCGAGGAGCGTCGTGAACGGCTGATCGAGCAGCGAGATGCCAACCGTCGCGAGGTTGTCGAACATGACCGCGCGCGCGAGCAGGCGCTCTCCCGTCACAGCGCCCTGGGTGGCGAGATCGCCTCGCTGGAGGCGCTGATCGAGGCGGCCCTGGCCGACCACGACGAAAGCCTGGACCGGCACCTGGCCGAGCATGGCCTTGCCGAGGCGCCACGCCTGGGCGAATGCCTGAATGTCGAGCCCGGCTGGGAGGAGACGGTGTCCTGGGTGCTGGGTCCCTGGCTCAGGGCCCGCATGGCGTCGTCGAGTCACTGTCGTGAGGTGATGGCCTCGCCGCTTGCCGCCGAACTGGCACTGCTCGATTCAGAGGCCAGCGTCGACGCTGCCGGCGACAGCCTGGCGGCGAGGGTCAAGGGCGCCGGTGCGGCCGCGCAGTGGCTCGCCGGCATTCGCTGTGCGGCCTCCCGTGACGAGGCCTGGCAGGCACAGGATCGGCTCGAGGCGGGGGCCAGCCTGGTGACCGCCGACGGCCTGTGGCTAGGCCCTGGTTGGGCGCGCCAGCGGGGCGAGGGAGATGGGCCGGATGCGTTGCTGGTGAGCCGTGCCCGGCTGGACGAGGCAAGTGCCGCCCTGGCAGAGCAGGAACAGCGGCTGGTGTCCGTCGAGCAGGCCCGCGAAGGTGCCCAGGCGCTGGTCGATCAGGCCGAGCAGGGGCTCGAGCAACTGCGGCTGTCGGAGCGTGAGCTGGATCAGGCGCGTCAGCAACTGGCGGTCCAGGACAATGGTCTGGCCAGCCGGCTTGAGCATCTGTCCAGTCGCGGCGCCGAGATCCACGAGGAGCTCGAGGGCCTGGCCGAAGCCGACGAGGAAGCGCGGCTGGCCATCGAGGAAATGCGCGAGCAGTGGCAGAGCGCCATGGCTCGGCTGGAAGAGGGCGCTGAGGTACGCGAGCGTCTCGAGCGCGAGCGCACCCAGGCGCGCGAACGGCTGGCCTCGCTGCGTACCCGCCAGCGTCCGCTGAGCGAGCGCTCCCAGCAGCTCACCCTGGAGCACCAGCGGTTGACCACCGAGCGTGCTGGCCTGGCCGAGCAGCAGGGGCGCGCGGGGGATACCCGCTCACGCCTGGAGGAGCGGGTGGCCGAACTCGAGGAAGCGCGTGAGGGGCTGCATGAGCCGGATGAGGAACGCCGCGAGCGTCTCGATGAGCTGTTGCACCGGCGCGAGCAGGAGGAGCGCCAGCTCAATGAGTCGCGGGCACGGGCGGCGGCGCTGGTCGAGCGCCTGCGCGACGACGAGCAGGCGCGGCAGAGCCACGAGCGAAATCTCGATGGCGTGCGCGAGCGTCTGCAGGAGGCGCGTATGCAGGTTCAGGCATTGGCGTTGAAGGCCGAGACCCAGGATGAGCAGCTCAGGGAACTTGGCCACGATGCCGAGGCTCTGACACAAGGGCTGGACCCCAATGCCACCGAGTCCGCCTGGCAGACCCGGCTGGAGGAGCTGGGCGAGAAGATTCGCCGGCTGGGGGCGATCAACCTGGCCGCCATCGAGGAGTACGAGCAGCAGGCCGAGCGGCGTGACTATCTCGAAGCGCAGCAGGCCGAGCTGAACGAGGCCCTCGAAACCCTGGACAAGGCGATCCGACGTATTGATCAGGAGACGCGGATGCGATTCCGCGATACCTTTGAGCGGGTCAATGCCGGCCTGCAGTCGCTTTTCCCGCGAGTCTTCGGTGGTGGAACCGCATGGTTGACCCTGACAGGCGATGATTTGCTGGAAACCGGGGTGGCCATCATGGCGCGACCTCCGGGCAAGAAGAACAGCACGATTCATTTGCTGTCCGGGGGAGAAAAAGCACTGACGGCGTTGTCCATGGTATTCGCCATCTTTCAGTTGAACCCGGCGCCGTTCTGTATGCTCGACGAGGTGGATGCGCCCCTGGACGATGCCAATGTCGGGCGCTATGCCAAGCTGGTGAAGGAAATGTCCGAGAGCGTTCAGTTCATCTATATCACCCATAACAAGATCGCCATGGAGGCCGGTGAACGACTGATGGGTGTGACGATGCAGGAACCTGGCGTCTCGCGACTGGTCTCGGTGGGCGTGGACGAGGCGGCCGCGCTGGCAGAAGCATGATGCACTTGAAAGGTGGTTATAATAGGGTTACCAAGTAAGACCATGATACTGCATGGCAAGGTAAGCAAAGGGAGTTGGAAGGGCGAATGCGAAGGGCACTGTCGAGAAGACCGGAGAAAATCCGGCGCTTGACAAATAAAAAAAGTGGCCCTTTTTTTCGCAATCACGCTATGCTGTTGACGGACAACCATCAGGCATGGCGCCTTAGCAAAGGCATGACGACCCATGGAACTAAGAGAGTGGCTGATCATTCTGGGGCTGGCACTGGTGACCCTCATCGTTATCGATGGGGCGCGTCGCCTCCAGCGCCAACGTCGCACTCCCCGCCTTGATGAGGTGCAGGGAGACGTCCTCGATAGTGGCTACGGTAGCTACGAAAGCGGCTATGGCAGTGGTCATGGCAGTCGCCATGATCAGGAACCCTCCATGGCGGCGAGCCCCGGACCCAGCGCGCCAGAGCGTCGGGAGGTGGCCTCGGTAGAGGACGACCCCGAGGAGCGTGCGCGCCAGGAAGAAATCAACTGGGAGCTGCCCAATGGAGGGGCCAGGGTCGTCAGGCCTGCGGACTTCTCCAATGTTCAGCCCAAGCCCAAGCTGCAGCGCCAGGAGCACCCCGGGCCATCCCGGGTGTTGTCCGAATTCCGCTCCAGTCAGGCCAGTCGCGCTCAGGAGGCTGGGGACAGCCAGCGCGCCGATGGATCGTCGACCAATGACCGGCCGGCGGACACCGTTGCCCCGCGAGCCAGTCAGCCGGCACCTGCAGCCCGGGCCGAGCAGCCCACCCAGGCAGAGGGTGTAGAAGAGGGTGCAGAACAAGCGCCCGCCGAGGCAGAACCGACTCCAGCACAGGCAGAGCCGTCGGTGCGGGTCGATCAAGCGCCCGCGCAGGCCCCGAACGCTGAAAACGCTGAAGAAGTGGCCGAGCAGTCCTCCCTGTCAGACGAGCCCATGGCGGCCGACAGCCGCGAGGAGCCAAGGGCCACCAGCGAGACGACGATGGACGCTCCGGTGGACGCTGACGCCTCCACCGGCAAGACTGCCCAGGACGAACACGCGGTGCGTGACGATGTCGCCGACGCGGGTGATGGGCGCCGCGAGCCCAGCTTGAGCGCGCGTCGTGACGATGACGTCGCCAGCGAGCCCGGCGACGCTGCCATGCCGTCTCTGGCGGCGGACCCACAGGACCACGAGGAATTCGACGAGGATCAGTATCGTCTGGTGGACTTCGAGGGGATGGGAGATTCGTTGAAGGATCGCTCTCGTCGCATGGGGTCCTCCGTGCATCGTTTTGGCGCTTCGCTGCAGAAGTCGCTGGGAGAACGCCGGGAACAGAAGCGTATCGAACGCGAGAAGCGTGAGAAGGAAAGAGCCGAGAAGGCACGACTCAAGGCCGAGCAGAAGGCCGAACAAGCCAAGCTCAAGGCCGAGGAAGAAGCTCGCCGGCAGGCCGAACAGGCACAGCATCAGGCCGAACAGCAGCGTCAGCGGCAGCAGGAAGAAGGGCTGCGTCAGGAGCAGGCCGCCCATGAGGCCGAGCGCCGCCGTCAGGAAGCCTTGCTTGCCAGGCAGGCCGCTGCCGATCAGCGTGGCGCCTCGTCGATGGAAGACGAAGCCTCGTTCGACGATGCCACGTACGACGAAGCCGCATTTGATGAAACTAAGGACATCGATGTCGAAGACTCCAGGGTGCGCACCCATCCGGTGCTCGAGAAGGCCCTGCGCCACGACGTCAACGCCGAGCATGCCCGTGACAGCCTGAGCAATGCCGAGGAAATCATCGTCATCAGCGTGATGTCCCGTGACGAGGACGGCTTCCCTGGCACGACCCTGCTGGAGCTGATGATGGCCTGCGGTTTGCGCTACAGCCGAGACATGGGCATCTTCCATCGCTTCGAGACCGAGGATGAGGGCAGCGCCCTGCAGTTCTCCATGGTCAACGTGCTCAAGCCCGGGACCTTCCCGATCGAAGCCATGGACGACTTCACCACACCTGGCATCACCCTGCTGATGCCGCTGCCCAGCGCCAAGGACAGCTCGGCGGCCTTCGAGGCCATGGTCGAGACCGCGATGGTGATCGTGCGCCATATGGGGGGGGAGCTGAAGGACGAGAATCACAGCGTGATGACCGCCCAGACCGTGGAGTTTGCCCGCCAGCGGGTGCAGGAGTTCGAGCGCCGCCACCGCCTGCATCGTTATCAGGTGAACTGACCGCGCAGGCGCTGCCTGGTACGCGACGGCCCCGTGGAGACACGGGGCCGTCTGCGTTTTCCTTCTGTGTCTTGATGGGGTGGACCGGGCTTGCCTGTCGGGGGCGGTGATGTCTGGCGGTTTTCTCCCGGCGGGCATGGGGTAGAATGGCCGATCATCAGCACTTCGCACTTCGCCAGGACAAGGGTTTACATGACCACCGATGCTTCGACCCGTGACGAGGTCGCGCGGCTTCGCACCGAACTCGATGACGCCAACTACCGCTATCACGTGCTCGACGACCCGCGCCTGCCTGACGCCGAGTACGACCGGCTGCTGCGTCGGCTGACGGAGCTCGAACAGGCCCATCCCGAGCTTGCGAGCCCCGACTCGCCGACCCAGCGGGTCGGTGCCAAGCCCGCCGACGGCTTCCCCGAGGTGACCCACGCGCTGCCCATGCTGTCGCTGGACAACGCCTTCGATGACGATGAGATACGAGCCTTCGTCAAGCGGGTGGCCGAGCGTATGGAGCTGGACGCCGACGCACTGTCGTTCTCCTGTGAGCCCAAGTTCGACGGCGCCGCGGTCTCGCTGGTCTACCAAGACGGTGTGCTGGTCAGCGGTGCCACACGTGGCGACGGCCGTACCGGCGAGGGCATCCTGTCCAATCTGAAGACGCTGAAGTCCATTCCGCTGCGCCTTCGGGGCGAGACGCCGCCGACGCTGATGGAGGTGCGCGGCGAGGTCATCATGCGTCACCAGGAGTTCGAGGCGATGAACGAGCGTGCCCGTGAGCAGGGCAGCAAGGTCTTCGCCAATCCTCGTAATGCCGCCGCCGGCAGCCTGCGCCAGCTCGACCCCAGGGTGACCGCCACGCGGCCACTCGAATTCCGTGGCTACCAGGTAGCGCGCCTTGAGCCCGATGGAGGCGCGAGCACCCATAGCGAACTGATGCAGCGGGTGGCCGAGGTCGGCCTGCCGGTCAGTCGCGAGCTCGAAGTGGTCAAGGGGGCGGACGGTGTGATCGACTACTGCCGCCGCCTGGGGGAGCGTCGTGAGCGCCTGGACGTCGATATCGACGGGGTGGTGATCAAGGTCGACGAGCTACGCCTGCAGCGCGAGCTGGGCTTCGTTTCGCGGGCGCCGCGCTGGGCCATCGCCTTCAAGTTCCCGGCCCAGGAGCAGACCACGACCCTCACCGACGTGGAATTTCAGGTGGGGCGCACCGGGGCGATCACCCCGGTGGCACGGCTCGATCCGGTCAGCGTGGCCGGGGTGACGGTGTCCAACGCCACCCTGCACAACGCCGACGAGATCGCGAGGCTTGGCGTGCGCATCGGCGACCGGGTCGCCATTCGCCGCGCCGGCGACGTGATCCCCCAGGTGGTCCGGGTGGTCGAGGCGGCAGGCGAAGGCGAGGATATCGTCTTTCCCGAGCGCTGCCCGGTGTGCGAGTCCGAGATAGAGCGGATCGAGGGCGAGGTGGTGGCACGCTGCTCCGGCGGGCTGGTATGCGCCGCCCAGCGCAAGGAGGCGCTCAAGCACTTCGCCTCGCGCCGGGCGATGGACATCGACGGCCTCGGCGTCAAGCTGATCGATGCCCTGGTCGAGCGTGACTGGGTCAAGACCCCGGCGGACCTGTTCAGCCTGTCCGCCGAACGGCTGGCAGAACTGCCGCGCATGGCCGAGAAGTCGGCCAGCAATCTGGTCGAGGCGCTGGAAAGGGCCAAGGCCACCACCCTGGCACGCTTTATCTACGCCCTGGGTATCCGCGAGGTCGGCGAGGCCACCGCGGCCAACCTGGCGAGCCACTTCGGCAACCTCGATGCCCTCAAGCAGGCCGACCGTGAGACGCTGGAGGCGGTGGACGACGTGGGTCCGGTGGTGGCCGCCCATATCGCCACCTTCTTCCACCAGGCGCACAACCTCGAAACGCTGGAGGCGTTGATCGCCGCCGGGGCGCACTGGGACGAGGTCGACGTCGGCGAGCGCCCCACGCCATTGGAAGGCCAGACCTGGGTGCTCACCGGTACTCTGGAGACCATGACGAGGGACGAGGGCAAGGCCCGCCTGCAGGCGCTGGGCGCCAAGGTGGCCGGCAGCGTGTCGAAGAAGACCCATTGCCTGGTGGCCGGCCCCGGTGCCGGCAGCAAACTGGCCAAGGCCGAGCAGGCGGGGGTCGAGGTGATCGACGAGGCGACCTTCCTCGCGCGCCTGAACGAGTGGGAATCCGAGAGTTCGGAGGAGCAAGCATGAGCCGTTTCGTCGAAGTACCCTATCGCATGTTGCCCGGGGAGACACTGGACGCCCTGCTGGAAAGCTTCGTCACCCGTCAGGGCTACGACACCACCGACACCGGAGAGGGCATGAATGGTTGGGTCAAGGAGCTCAAGGGCCAGCTCGAGCGCTCGGAGCTGATCATCGCCCACGATCTGGAGACCGAGAGCACCGAGGTGCTGACCCTGGCCCAGTGGCGATCCTTTGGCAGAGACATCGCAGATGACGAGGAAGAAGGAGACATCTGATCTGCCGATGCCCCCGGCCGCCTGACGCTTGCTGCGGCGGGTGAAAAAGACGACGGCCCGCCTTCAAGGCGGGCCGTCGGCGTCTGGGCGTTGCTGCTCGCGTCCAGCCCTGGAGCAAGCTCTGGTGCTAGCCCTGGTGCAAGCCCCGGAGCTAGCTCTATAGCCAGGCCCTGGAGCCCGCCCTTTTGCTAGCCCTGGCGCTTGCCCTGGACGATATCGCGGATCAGCCGCCGCCCCGGGTGCAGGTGGTCGGCCAGGGGGGCTTCCAGCGGCAGCGGTTCATCGCAGATCCGCGAGGCCAGCAGTTCGGCGCACAGCGGCGCGCTGGCCAGCCCCCGTGAGCCGTGGGCGGCGCTGATCCACAGGCCGGGATGGTGGCTGCCAGCGACGTCCGGCACCCGGGTGGCGTCCTTGGCCAGCACCGCGTAGTCGCGAAGCCATGCCGGCTGATCGGGCAGCGGGCCAGCGTAGGGCGTCTTGTCGGGGCTTGCGCAGCGCACACCGCCACGGCCATCGAGGTTCTCTATCGCCAGAGGATGGCCGGCCTGGCGCAGCTGGTCGAGGTAGCCCGGCAGGGTTCTGTCGAGTTCCTCCAGGTTGGCCTGGTGGTCTTCGTCGAGGGTGTCGTTGTCGCTACGCCCCGGGGCAAAGGTCGCGCCGAAGGTCAGCACGCCATCCAGCGGCGGTGCCACGTAGCCACCGGCGCAGACCACTCGCTTCGGCGCCGGGGCCTCGAGCGCCAGGGGCGCGCGGCTGACCTGGCCGCGTACCGCCTGCAGCGGCAGGCCAGTGACCTGGCTGAAGTCAGCCGAGCGATAGGCGGCGGCGACGATGACCTGATCCACCTCGATGGCGACGCTGGAGTGGTCGCCCTTCGGGTCGTGGCTGCCGACAAGACGCCAGCCGCCGTCCTCCAGAGGCTCGATGCTGTCGATGCTGGCCTGGACGCAGGTCACCCCTGGCGTGCGGGCGAGCTGCTCGCACAGCTCGCGCGGCCTGGCCCAGCCTGCCAGCGGATAGTAAAGGCCGCCGTGGGGCAGCGAGAGCCCGGCGAGGCTGGAGGCCTCGTCGGCGTCGATGCCACGCACCACCGTGTGGGGAAGGCCGTGGTGATCGAGAAAGCGTCGCTGACGACGGGCCTCGCGCTCGTTGGCACCGAGTTGCAGCACGCCACAGGGCGACCACAGGCGCTGCTCGGGGTCGAGCCGGGCGAGCCAGCGCTGGCTGTAGAGCAGCCCGCCCAGATAGACCCGGCTCTGGTGGTTGGTGTCGGCGGCGAGTTTCACGTAGAGCGCGCCCTGGACATTGCCGGAGCCTCCGCTGCCGGGGCGTGCGGCGTCGATCAGGGTGACCTCGACTCCGCGTCGGGCCAGCGCCTCGGCGGCGCTGCAGCCGGCGATACCCGCGCCGACGATGGCCACTCGCCGACAGGGCCGCGCCTCAGGGGGACGAAACCAGGGGGTGTGACGTCTGCCGGTGTCGTCGGGAGGTGAGTCGATCTCGCCGGCGAGCATCTCGCGCTTGCGTCCATGGCCCGGTACCTTGCGCCAGGCGAAGCCGGCGGCCTTTAGCCCGCGCTTGACGATACCGGCGCAGGTGAAGGTGGCGAAGGTGGCGCCAGGACGGGAGTGCGCCGCCATCGCGGCGAACAGTGCAGGCTGCCACATCTCGGGATTCTTCGAGGGGGCGAAGCCGTCGAGGAACCAGGCGTCCACCAGGCCGTCGAGCAGCGCAAGGCGTTCGCTGCTGTCACCCAGGTGCAGATCGAGAATGACCCGGGGCGACAGCACCAGTCGATGCACCCCGGTGACCGCCGCCGGCCATTGACGAATCAACGCCGCCGCCTTGTCGGCCAGATCCGGCTGGCCTGCCAGGGCCCGAGTCAGATCCTCGGCGCTCATGGGATAGCGCTCGGTGGAGACGATGTGCAGCCGCGCCCCGGGGGGCGCCAGCGCCTCGAAGCTGTGCCAGGCGCACAGCACGTTGAGCCCGGTGCCGAAGCCCGTTTCACCGATCACGAAGGGGCGCTGCTCGTGCCAGGCGGCAAAGCGCTGGGGCAGCCGGTTGGCGGCGATAAACACGTGCTCGGTCTCGGCGCGACCGTCGTGGCGCGAGAAGTACACATCGTCGAAGGCACGGGAGTGAGGGCTGATTCCGCTGTCGTCCTCGCGCCAGTCCAGTTCGGCGGTAGTGGCGGCGGTCAGGGCGGGGAGGCCATCTGGAGATGATGTCACGTCGAAGATTTCCGGCTGGCGGGGCTGGTCAAGAATTGATCACTCTGTTGTCGAGGGCGTGGCAACAGGGTTACAGCAATGCGTCCGCGGCGTTTCAACAGACTTTTCCACAGACTCTGTGAACAAGCGGGCTGTGAACAAGCGGGCTGTGAACAAGTTGGCTGTAAACAAACCGGTGCAAACAGGCTGTTCGTGAACGGCAGCCAGGACATCGCCTGTCCACGAACAGGTGCCAGAAGCAGGGTGCCCGCGATCCCGCCAGGTGCTCGGGGCAGGCACTCGGCTCGCCTCAGGGCAGGACCTTCTTGAACGGCTTGACGGTGACCGACGCATAGACGCCGGCGATCATGTAGGGGTCGGCATCGGCCCAGGCCTGGGCGCTGGCCAGGTCGTCGAACTCGGCGACCACCAGGCTTCCGCTGAAGCCGGCGTCTCCGGGATTTTCGCTGTCCACCGCCGGGTGCGGTCCGGCCAGCACCAGGCGTCCCTCATCGCGCAGGGCCTCGAGTCGAGCCAGGTGGTCGGGCCGGGCGGCCAGTCGACGTTCCAGGCTGTTGTCCACATCTTCGCTGATGATCGCGTAGAGCATCGATAGTTCCTCGATAGGGCCCGGTTGACGTTGGCCCGGGCAGACTCGCCGGGCGGTCGGATGCCGCTCTACGGCATCCTGGATGACGATCACCCGGCTCGGGGAGGCGCATGCGCGACGCGACCAGCATTGACCGCGGCAGGCGCCACGCGCACCATGGAGGCCATATTCTGTCAAAGTCGCCGCCCGGCGTCATGTCGAGGAGCCAGTTTCCTGTCCCATGCCAGCCCTTCCTGAGTCCTTCGAGGGCACGGCCCTCGCCATCGATTTGCATATGCACTCGACCGCTTCCGACGGCGCTCTTGCGCCGTCGGAACTGGTGACGCTGTGCCACGCCAAGGGGCTTTCGCATATCGCCCTGACCGACCATGACAGCCTCGAGGGGGTCGCCGAGGCCGACCGTCGCGCCCGCGAGCTTGGGCTGTCGGTGCTGCCCGCCAGCGAACTGTCCTGTCAGTGGCGGGGACTCAATATCCATGTGGTCGGGCTGTTGCCGTCGGGGCCGGGGGACATGCTGGAAGCCGGCCTTGCCGAGCAGGCCATCGCCCGCGAGAAGCGTGCCGAGACCATTGCCCGGCGACTCGAGCGCATCGGCCTGAGCGACGGGCTGGCCAAGGCGCGTGCCTGGGCCGGCAGCGACCGGCCGCTCAATCGCCCCGACTTCGCCCACGTGATGGTGGCAGAAGGGCTGGTGGCGGATCTGTCCGGGGCCTTCAGCAAGTATCTTGGCAACGGCAAGATCGGCGACGTGAAGTCGCATTGGCCCTACCTGTCCGAGGTGGTGGAGTGGATCCTCGACAGCGGCGGCGTGGCGGTGCTGGCTCATCCCCTTCGCTACAAGCTGACCCGGCGCAAGCGCGGCCTGCTGCTCGATGAGTTCTGTCGGGCGGGGGGCCAGGCGGCGGAGCTGGTCAGCGGCTTCCAGAACCCGGATGTCACCCGGGACCTGGCGCGACAGTTGATGGAGCGCGACCTGTACGGATCGCTGGGCAGCGACTTTCACTTTCCGGGAGGACACCTGGCACCGGGCAGCATGAGTCCGATTCCGCGCACCGCGGTGGCGCCGGTGTGGGCCCATCCGCGCCTTGCCGACTGGTTCGCCAGCGCGGCGAGTACGGACGTGGCGGGCCCTGGCGCGACAAATGGGAGCGTGGACGATGACACCCCGCGCGCCGGCCCGGAAGGCGAGAGCCCGGAAGACCAGAGCCCGGAATACCAGAGCCCGGAAGACCAGAGCCCGGAAGACAAGAACGCCGCCCATTCGGTCTAGTCTCAGAGGGAAGGCCCGCGCTGCGCCTCGTGCTTTCTTCGCCAACTTCTTTTGCCCGTTTGTTCGCCAGGGAGGCAACATGACCCAGTACTTTCAGATTCACCCCGACAACCCCCAGAAGCGCCTGATCGACCGCGCGGTCGAGATCATCCACAAGGGCGGAGTGGTGGCCTATCCGACCGACTCGGGCTACGCCCTTGGCTGCCACCTGGGGGACAAGAAGGCCATCGAGAAGATCAAGTGGCTCAGGTCGCTGGACGACAAGCACAACTTCACCCTGGTGTGCTCGGACCTGTCGGAGATCGGCACCTACGCCAAGGTGGACAACGCCGTCTTCCGCCTGCTCAAGGCCCACACCCCGGGCGCCTACACCTTTATCCTGCACGCCACCACCGAGGTGCCCCGGCTGCTGCTGCATCCCAAGCGCCGCTCCATCGGCGTTCGGGTGCCGGACCACGAGATCTCGCGTGCCCTGCTTGAACGCCTGGGCGAGCCGCTGATGAGCGTGACCCTGATTCCGGTAGGGGAGGCGTTGCCGATGACCGACCCCGAAGAGATTCGCGATCGCTTCGGTGCGCACCTGGACCTGGTGATCGACGGTGGCGCCTGTCAGCTGGAGCCGACCAGCGTGATCGATCTGCGCGACATGCCGCCGGTCATCGTGCGCGAAGGGCGCGGCGATATCTCACCCTTCCAGGAGTAGCGCTCGACGCAAACCAGCGAAAGCATGCGGCGCATTGTCAGAAAGGCGACAGGCGCATGCAGCCACGATGTTTCGACTGGTCCCGTCCCTGGCTCGCTCTCCTGAACCCCCGCCCTGGACAGGGGCCCGCTGCGGCCAGGGCCTTGGACAGAGGGCCCGTTGCGGCCAGGGCCTTAGACAGAGGGGCCGCTGCGGTCGGGATTGCTGACGCCATCGTCGCCATCATCGTCGTCATCTTCGCGCTTGGCCTTTTTTTCCTCACCGCCGTCGTCCTCCGGTTCCTCTTCAGGTTCTTCCTTCGGTGCGTTGGGGTCGGGGGTGTCCTCGTCGAGCCAGGTGCCACAGATCAGGCAGTACTTGGCACGCTGCTCGTGGCGGTCGTGGCCGCAGCCTGGGCAGGCTTCGTCGGAGTAGCGATCGGCACGAATCGAGCGGATTACCTCGGCGGAGAAGACCCCGGTGGGGACCGCGATGATCGAGTAGCCGATCAACATGACCACCACGCTGATGGCCTGGCCAAGCGGCGTCACCGGCGAGATATCGCCGTAGCCCACCGTGGTCAGGGTCACCACCGCCCAGTAGATGGCTACCGGAATGCTGGTGAAACCGGCCTCCCTCGGCTCGATCAGATACATCATCGAGGCGAAGATGGTCACCAGCATGAACACCGTGAACAGGAACAGGAAGATCTGGTGGCCGCTGCGCTTCAGCGCGTCGATCAACAGGCGTCCCTCGCCGACGAATTCCATCAGTCTCAGTATCCGGAAGATGCGTAGGCTGCGCAGCAGGCGGATGACGATCAGCGACTGGGCCCCGGGGATCAGCAGCGCCAGCCAGCTCGGCAGGATGGCGATCAGGTCGACGGTGCCGTAGAAGCTCTTCAGATAATTGAGTGGCCGCTCGAGGCAGTAGAGCCTGAGGACTAGCTCGATGGTAAAGAGGATGGTGAAGGTCCACTCGATGGCCCGGAACAGCTCGCCATACTGCATGCGCAGGCTATCGACGCTCTCCAGCACCACCACCAGCACGCTGGCCAGGATGGCGGTGATCAAGGCGATGTCGAAGCCCTTGGCCAGCCGGGTATCCGACTCGAAGATGATCTGAAAGATGCGCGTCTTGAGGCCTTCGGCGGCCGGCTTGTAGCCGTTGATCACGGGCGTGTCCTTGTGGTCTCGGGGCATTCTCCTGCAGGGATTGGGCTATCGCCTACAGGAAATGGGGCCATCGTCGGCGTTGCTCGCTATTGACGTTACTCCATCTCGACGTTGTCGGGTAGCCGGCGACCGAGTCTCAACAGGCCGGCGCCGACCTCGGCACTGAGCCAGTCGGGACGGTGCTCGGCGTCCTCGAGGGAGCCTTGCAGGTGCTTGACTTCCTCACCGACACCGGGCGCCGACGAGCACTGTGCAAGCCGCTCTAGCGTCTCCCGGGCGGTGACCATCCAGCCGCTGTCCTGGGTGTCGGCGTAGGCGTCGAGGGCGACCACCAGGCGATGCAGCAGGGTCGAGGGGCTGTCGCCGGACGGCAGCCGCCAGCCCTCCGCCAGTGCCGTTCCGCGAGCCGCCTTGCTGGTGTCCGATGGGCGCAGCGGGACGCTCTCGGCGAAGCCGTCGGCCAGTTCCAGCAAGCGCTCGGCGTCTCCCCGCTTGAGCTCGAGCTCGACCTCGCGAATGGTAACGCTTAGCTCCCCCACGCGAATCTCGCCCTCGTCGAGGGCGATTTCGACCTCGCCACCATCGCTTTGCACAAGCCACACCTCCCGCTGAAAGTCGGTGGTAAAGCAGGGAACCAGGCGGGTCAGCAGGGTCTCGTCCAATGCCTGGATCGGCTCGAGCCCCTTGAGACCTTCCAGGTCGAGGGTGTCGCCGGCCACCGGCCACTCCCATTCTCCCCGGGTGGACAGGCCTCCACCGCCCTGGCCGCTGGTCTTCAGGGTCTGGCGCCACTCGTCGCCGATACGCCGCAGACGCAGGGCGACGCGGGCCTCTTTGAGATCTCCCTCAGGGGTGTCGTAGTAGGTATTGACCAGCGTCTGACGGCGGGAATCCTCTCCGGCGAGGCGGGGGTGGCGTCGTAGCGCATCCGGGCCATCCGGCCCCAGGGCGAGTTTGAGTTCGACTTCATGGCTCATGCGGAGCGTCCTGACAGGGATAATGGAGGGTGAATCACATCAATGTGACGTTAGTGTGGCGGTATTTTTTCCATGACGTGACAGTTTGGGGTCACTATACTGTCGCCGCCATTTCTCCAGTGTCCGTGACTCCCTATGGTGACATCAAATCCGTTTTCGGCGATGTTTGGCCGCTCCCCCTTTCAACCGCTGCTGGCCCATATCGAAAAGGCGCACGACTGCTCTGCCGAGCTGCTGCCCTTCTTCGAGGCGACCCTTAGGGGCGACTGGGATGCGGCGGCCTCGCATCGTGAAGTGATTACCCGGCTCGAACACGAGGCGGACTCGCTGAAGACCGAGCTGAGGCTGAACCTGCCCAACACCCTGTTCCTGCCGGTTTCCCGTTCGGACCTGCTGGACCTGGTCAGCGTTCAGGACAAGATCGCCAACAAGACCCGCGATATCACCGGCATCATGCTCGGCCGCCAGATGCAGGTACCCGACGCCCTGGCGACCCCGATGCGCGAGTACATCGCCACCGCCGTCGACTGTGTCGCCCAGGCGCGTCAGGCCCTCGAGGAACTCAAGGACCTGCTCGAATCCGGCTTCGGACGCAATGTCACCGAGCTGATGCAGAAATTGATCCGTGGGCTGCATGATCTGGAGCAGCGTGCCGACGAGCAGCAGATCGCCATTCGTCGCCAGCTGTTCGCCCTCGAGAAGGACCTGCCGCCGGTAGACGTGATGTTCCTCTATCAGATCATCGAATGGATCGGAGAAGTGTCGGACCGCGCCGAGCGGGTCGGCAGCCGACTCCAGATCATGACGGCGAACTGAAGACCGTCTTTCCATCCGACCGCCCGCGGGCGGTCTGACGTCATTCAGACTTTCCTCAGTCAGCAATCAAGGGATCTTCTCCCATGTCGATCATTGCCCAGCACGGTGACATCTTCATCCTACTGGCCTGCGCGTTCGGTTTCTTCATGGCCTGGGGCGTCGGTGCCAATGACGTGGCCAATGCCATGGGTACCTCCGTAGGTTCACGGGCGGTCACCATCAAGCAGGCGATCATCATCGCCGTCATCTTTGAATTTCTCGGTGCCTGGCTGGCCGGTGGCCAGGTCACCGAAACCATCCGCAAGGGCATCATCAATCCGGCCCTTCTGGAAAACGACCCCCAGTTCCTGGTCTACGGCATGCTGGCCTCGCTGCTGGCCGCCGGCACCTGGCTGCTGATCGCTTCGATGAAGGGCTGGCCGGTGTCCACCACCCATTCCATCGTCGGTGCCATCGTCGGTTTTGCCCTGGCCGGGCTCGGCATCGAGGCGGTGGGCTGGGGAAAGGTGGGCCAGATCGCCGCCAGCTGGATCGTCTCGCCGCTGCTTGCGGGCTCCATCGGTTTCATGCTGTTCAAGTCGGTGCAGCGTCTGGTGTTCGAAGCCGACGACCCGTTCGCCGCTGCCAAGCGCTATGTGCCGATGTACGTGTTCCTGGTGGGTTTCATCGTCGCCATGGTGACCCTGACCAAGGGCCTCAAGCACGTGGGCCTGCACCTTGCTCCGTTCGAGAGTCTGTTGATCGCGGTGCTCTTTGGCCTGGCGCTGATGGGCCTGGGTATCTGGCGCGAGCGCAGCATCGGCCGTAGCCAGCGCAAGACCGACTCCTTCGGTTTCGAAGGTGTCGAGCGAGTGTTCGGCGTGCTGATGATCTTTACCGCCTGTGCCATGGCCTTCGCCCATGGCTCCAACGACGTGGCCAATGCCGTCGGCCCCCTGGCCGCGGTCATCAGCGTGGTGCATGAGCACGGCAGCATCGAAGGCGCCTCGGCGGTGCCCTGGTGGGTGCTGGTGCTGGGCGGTGGTGGCATCGTGGTCGGCCTGGTGACCTATGGTCACAAGGTCATCGCCACCGTCGGCACCGGCATCACCGAACTGACCCCGAGCCGTGGCTTCGCCGCCACCCTGGCCGCCGCCACTACCGTGGTGCTGGCCTCGGGTACCGGCCTGCCGATCTCGACCACCCACACCCTGGTGGGTGCGGTGCTGGGCGTGGGTCTGGCCCGTGGTCTTGCCGCCCTCAACTTGCGGGTCATCGGTACCATCGTGATGTCCTGGCTGATCACCCTGCCGGCGGGGGCGGGCCTTGCGATCATGTTCTTCTTTATGTTCAAGGGGATCTTCAACTAACGGGTTGGAAAGGGGCGATAGGGCTGACAGGCGAGATCGCCTTGCGATCATGTTGCTCTTTCTTGCATGTTCAAGGGGATCTTCAACTAGGCAGGGAGATCTTCAACTAGGCAGGGGGGCTTCCCCTTATGCGGGAATGAGAAGATCGCCTGGCGATCATGTTGCTCCTTTTCTCCCTCCCCCCCCCCCCCCACCCATGACGGCGCCTTCGGGCGCCGTCGTCGTGTCTGGCGTCCACAGCTACGCAGGTGGCAACCGGGCGTAACGGGCGGGGCGGGTGTGGGTCGATAGCAGGCTCTGATATAGTGAGGACTCCTTTCTCCTTGTCCGCCGCAGCAGGTCCGGTCCTTGAACACGTCCTTTTCCTTCGTCGACTGGTTTCGCCATTCCTCGCCCTATATCAATGCCCACCGTGGCCGCACCTTCGTCGTGCTGGTCGAAGGAGAGGCGATGGCGGCGGGGCGAGGGGAGTCGCTGATCCAGGACCTGGCGCTCTTGCACACCCTGGGGGTCAAGCTGGTGGTGGCCTTCGGCATTCGCCATCAGGTACACAGCGTGCTCGAGGCCGAGGGTATCTCGCCGGTGCGCCATCAGGGGCGCTGGGTCGCCGACGAAACCATCATGGCCAGGGTCGAGCGGGTCGCCGCCGAGCAGCGCCTGTGGCTCGAGGCGCGGCTGTCACTGGGGCTGCCCAACACGCCGCTGCACGGTATCGAGCTGACCACGGTGTCCGGCAATCTGGTCATGGCCAAGCCCCTGGGGGTGCGTGACGGCGTCGACTTCCAGCGTTCCGGCGAGGTACGCCGGGTCCGCTCGGGGGCGGTCAGAGCCCTGCTCGAGCAGCACTCGCTGGTACTGCTGCCGCCGCTCGGGTTTTCCAGCACGGGCGAGGTCTTCGATCTGGACGCCGCAGAGGTCGCCCAGCAAGTGGCAGTGGCGCTGAAGGCCGACAAGTTGATCCTGCTGGGGGAATCCGACGGTCTGCGCGATGACGGCGGGCGGTTGTTGCGACAGCTGTCTCCGGCGGAGGCGCGGCCGCTGCTGGACGACGCCTCTATCGGTGAGGAGCGCGCACGCCACCTGGGAGCCGCCTGCGAGGCGGCGTCCCATGGCGTCGCACGCACCCACCTGTTGTCCTGGCGCGACGCCGACGCTCTGCTGGGCGAACTCTTCACCCGTGACGGTGTCGGCACCATGATCACCCAGCATCGCTACGAACAGCTTCGAGCGGCGGGTGTGGAGGATATCGGCGGGCTGCTGGAGCTGCTGGATCCGCTGGAGAAGCGTGGCATGCTGGTCCCGAGATCCCGCGAACGGCTCGAGCACGAGATCGACGACTACCTGGTGATCGAGCGTGATGGCATGGTCATCGGTTGCGCCGCCCTGCACCGTTTCGACGACGCCAACGTCGGTGAGCTGGCCTGTGTGGCGGTGCACCCGGACTATCGTAGCGGCGCCCGTGGTGAACGCCTGCTGGCAGAGATCGAGCGTCAGGCCCGGCGCCAGGGCATCGATCGTCTGTTTGCCCTGACCACCCACACCGCCCACTGGTTTCTTGAGCACGGCTTTGTCCCCTCGGCGCTCGATGAACTGCCACCGCTGCGACGCGACGCCTACAATCATGCGCGGAAGTCGAAGGTAATGAGCAAGGCCTTGTAGATCGTACCAGGGAAGGTGCTCGTCGACGTTTCGGCCAACCATTACGGCGTCTCCAGATGGAGACGCCGTAATTGTTTGTTAAATAAGGGTATTTTGATTTTTACTCGTTTTGCGTCTGGATTTGGCGACGTTTGTTCAGGGGGCAGGCCTCGAAAGTCGGCCACGACGCTCAAGATGTCTGTGGTTGGCGATTTTTGATAATTTTAAGTTATTGATAATAAATAAGTTGCTTTGTTTTTGGCACAATGATCGCAATAGTCTTGGCGAGCAGGGAAGGTGGCGATCAAGTGTCGTTGTCCTTCCGGGATCGGCGGAGAAATCACTGCCCTGTGCGACTCCGACGAACCCAGCGCCTGCTCCGCGTGATGTGCGACACAAGGTTGCGATGAGACGGCACCGGCCGATCAGGCATGGAGAGGTGTCGTGAAGAGCAAGGATGCTCTGGCAAGGAAGCCGACCCCTTCGGGGGAGTCTTTCGCTCCGCCGCCCAGGCGACGGAGCTAGAACGAGGCAGGATGGGAGACCATCCTAGAGGTGAGGTCAGGTTCCTGGTAACGACGATCGCACCTTGGCTTCGGGCCCTTCGGGCCACCCGAAAACCGTTCAATGGGCGGACCAGGCCATCGATTGATCTGTTTTCGACCCTTCAGTTCCCTGCGTATTCGGGCCGGCCTAGCCGGCCCCTTTTTTTTCATACGGTTTTTTGCGAAGTCGGCTGAGTGTTTGACGCGGGGGTAATGGGCCAACTCTGGTATTCTTCTGGATGGATTGATGGACGTTTCATTCACCTTCCTTCACAGAACCCTGGTCATGACCTCTGCTGCCACGCGCCGTTGGCGCCCTCGCTCGCTGTTGCAACTAGTGCTGCTGGCCTTCGTGGTGGTCATGCTGCCGCTTGGTGTGCTGATGTACCAGGCTGGCCAGGCGCTGTCGGAGCTGTCGCGGCTGGCCGAGGTCAGCGCTCGTCAGGCGGTGTCCGAGACACGTCGGGCACGCACCCTGGGGTCGCTGGCGGTGGAAATGGAGCGTGGTGCGCGCCAGTACGCGGTGATCCAGGAAGAAAGCCTGCTCGACATCTACGCCGATCGTCTGGCCGAGTTCCGCGAGTTGCTGGCGCGTCAGCGCCTGCTGCTGCCTGATGACCCTGACATCCAGGCGCTGGAACGCCTGCTCGACGAACTCGCGACCCTGCCGCAACAGCCGCCGGAGGCCTACGCGGCTTCGCTCGACGACTTTGTAGCTTTTTCCCGACACGTCGAGGGTATGCGCCAGGCCACCAACAGGCGCATCGATCTGCGTCTGGACGCCATCCGTGAGCGGGCTCGAAAAGTTCAGCAACGCCTGTGGTGGCAGACCGGGGCGCTGGTCTCGGCGAGTCTGATGCTGATGCTGTTGTTCACCCGCTTGATCATACGCCCGGTGCGTCAGCTCGAGCGGCGCATCCTCGGCATCGGCAGTGGCTATCAGGACAGCCAGCAGCGCCACGTTCAGGGCCCTGCGGAGCTGGTAGCGCTGGGCGAGAGGCTCGACTGGTTGACCCATCGCCTGGAAGAACTCGAAGCCCAGAAACAGCAGTTCCTGCGCCATATGTCCCATGAACTGAAGACACCGCTGGCCAGCGTTCGTGAGGGATCGGCGCTTTTGTCCGATGGCGTGGCCGGTGAGTTGAGCCCGCGTCAGCGTGAAGTGCTGGACCTGATCGACGCCAGCGGCGCCGAACTGCAGCGCCTGATCGAGCAACTGCTCGACTATAATCTGTTGCAGCACCACCGCAGTGCGGCCATCGAGCGCCTCGACATGGCCACGGTGGCACGCGAGGTGCTGGCCAAGCATCGATTGAGCCTGCAGTCCAAGGAGATGTCGGTCGAAGTGTTCTCGGGCCCGCTGCAGTGGCGTGCCGATCATCAGGCCACCGCCCGATTGCTCGATAATCTGGTGTCCAACGCCGTGGCCTACGGTGAGGATGGTGGCAAGCTGCTGATTCGCGCCCGTGCACGCCACGACAGGCTCGAGCTCGAGGTAGCCAACACCGGCGAGCCGATCGCCGAGCAGGATCGCGACCACCTTTTCGAGGCCTTCTACCAGGGACGAGCACGACGCAAGGGTGCGCTCAAGGGCTCCGGCATCGGACTCTCCGTGGCGGCCGACTGCGCTCGTCTGCAGCACGGCCGGCTCGAGCTGATCGATGATCCCGAGTGGCCGGTGTGCTTTCGACTGACGCTGCCGGCAGCACCACCGGAAGATGGCCGACATTACGGCCTACATAACGATACAAGGCCCGCATTGACGGGCCAGGACGCAAGGAATCTGACGCTATGAACTCTAGGGGTGTGACCCTGACACCTCGACGCTCGCTTACCCGAGTCGTCGGTCCTGCCGCCGTTGTCAGTCTGATGCTGGTGATCAGCGGTTGTGAAATGCTGCCTATCGAGTCAGTCGGTGACGAAACACCGGCGGTCGAAGCGCTCGATCTGACCACCTGCCATGCAGAGGTGCCGACCTTCGCCGAGTCTTCTTGCATGTTGACCGACTGGATCGCCTTCGGTCTGGCCTCCCAGCGTGGCGATCGCCAGTGGCGTGACGCCATGCTGGCGCGGCTGGAAGGTCATGCGCCCGAGCAACGCCTGGGGCGCGCCGTGGCCTTGAGCTGGGGCAGCGAAGCCCAGTGGGACCAGGCGTCGGAGCTTTACAAGGCGGACCTGAGCCTGGCGCCCGTTGAACTCCAGCCCCTGCTGCGCTACTGGCTCAACGAACTCGAAGGGCGGCGCGCCCTGGATGACCGCGCCGGTCGCCATCATGGCGAGGTGGCTCGGCTACGCCAGGAAAACAAGGAACTGGCAGACAAGCTCGATGCCATGACCGCCATCGAGCAGAACATCAATCTGCGACAGCAGGCGGAGTAAGCGCTGTCAGGACGCTGGCGGGCTAAAGCAGAGAATGCCATGCCTGCCATCGAGCAGAACATCAATCTGCGACAGCAGGCGGAATGAGAGCAGAGCACCAACCAGCGACAGCGGATGGAGTGAAATTGTGGAGACGGTGATATGAAGCAAGTCGCAGCGACCGCGAACGCCAGGACATCGGCCCATGTACTGCTGGTGGACGATGATGTCAGCCTGCTGAAGCTTCTGGGCATGCGCCTGGAAAGCCGCGGCTATCGGGTGACCACCGCCGAGAGCGGTCGCGAGGCGCTCAAACGGCTGGAAGAAGGGCGGCCGGATCTGGTGCTGTCCGACCTGCGCATGGATGAAATGGACGGCATGGCGCTGTTCCAGGATATTCAGCGGCGCATGCCCGGCCTGCCGGTGATCATCCTGACCGCCCATGGCTCGATTCCGGATGCGGTCAGCGCCACCCGCCAGGGCGTGTTCAGCTTTCTGACAAAACCGGTGGACCGCGAAGAGCTGTTCGGGGCCATCGACGATGCTCTGTCCAATACCGCCAGCAGCGGCGAAGGCGACGACAGCTGGCGCGACGAGATCATCACCCGCAGCCCTGAAATGGAGCGTATTCTCGAGCAGGCGCGGATGGTGGCGGGGTCCGATGTCAGCGTGCTGGTCACTGGACCATCGGGCTCCGGCAAGGAGCTGCTGGCCAATGCCATCCACAAGGCCAGCGCCCGCGCCGACAAGCCCTTTATCGCGATCAACTGCGGCGCGCTGCCGGAGCAGTTGCTGGAAAGCGAGCTGTTTGGCCACGCCAAGGGCGCCTTCACCGGGGCCATCAGCGAACACGGCGGGCTGTTCCAGGCGGCCGACGGTGGCACCCTGTTCCTGGACGAGATCGGCGACATGCCACTGGCGATCCAGGTCAAGCTGCTGCGGGTGTTGCAGGAGCGTCAGGTGCGCCCGGTGGGCTCCACCACGTCGGTGCCGGTGGACGTGCGGGTGCTGTCGGCGACCCATCGCGATCTGGATCAGGCCATGCATGAAGGCGAGTTCCGTGAGGATCTCTACTATCGCCTCAACGTGGTCAACCTGAAGCTGCCGGCGCTCAAGGATCGCGCCGAGGATGTGCCGCTGCTGGTCAAGCATCTGGTGGCCCAGGCGGCGTCGCGCCACAAGCCCTTCGTCAAGGGGTTCTCGCCGGAGGCGCTCAATCTGCTGGCAACCTGTGCCTGGCCCGGCAATGTGCGTCAACTGGTCAACGTGGTCGAGCAGTGCGTGGCACTGTCCAGTGCGCCGATGATCCCGGAAGCCCTGGTGGCCCAGGCGCTGGCGGCGGAAGACAACGCCATGCCGACCTTCAACGACGCTCGCGCAGGATTCGAGCGTAGCTACCTGGTCAAGGTGCTGAAGATCACCGAGGGCAACGTGACCCAGGCGGCGCGCATCGCCGGACGTAACCGCACCGACTTCTACAAGCTCTTGTCCCGCCACGAGCTGGAACCTGCCTCGTTCAAGCCGGGGGTGGCCAGCCCCTCTCGCTAGCCCGATGGGCAGGCTTGGTCCGATGGGCCGAGCCCCCGAAGATCCCCGCTCCGGCCCCGTCCGGCTGCTTAAGCCGGCGGCGGTTCGTCGGCAAGGTGCCGCCCGCAAGATGCCGACAACCTAGGCCCCGTCGTCGTCGGATCGGTTGTCCGCGATCTGCTCGGCTGCCGGCCATGTCTCGATCACCTCGACGTCCAGCTCGCCATCGGCGAGACGAGCGTGCAGTCGCTGGCCGGGCGCGGTCTGATCGGCGCGGCGCACCGCCTGGCCGTCGCTGGCGGTGAGGATGGCGTAGCCACGGCCCAGTACGGCCAGCGGACTGACCGCCTGCAACTCCCGAGCAGCGGCCGCCAGGCGCTCGCGCCGATGGACCAGCGATAGCCGCTGGGCGCCGTCGAGACGGCGTCTCAAGCGGCTCAGTTGGCGCCGATTCTCGTCCAGGGTGAGTCCGGGCGAGCGCAGCGATAGACGGTGAGCCAGGTCTGTCTGGCGGCGCCGCTCGGCGACCACTCGACCGCTGATGGCGCGTCCGAGGCGTTCCTTCAGCTGGCCAAGACTATCGCGCTGACGTGCGATCGCCTCGCCGGGGTGACGCAGGCGCGAGCGCAGGTGATCCAGCCGCTGGCCTTCCCGCTGCAACAGGCGTGCTTGTGCACCCTTCAGACGATTGTCTACCTGGGTTAGCCGGGCCGTCAGCTCCTGGCGCGAGGGCACTAGACGTTCGGCGGCGGCGGAGGGCGTCGGTGCGCTGGCGTCGGCGGCCAGATCCGACAGGCTCTGGTCGGTCTCGTGGCCCACCGCAGACATCACCGGCAGGCGCGAGTGGTGGATCGCTCGGGCCAGGTGTTCATCGTTGAAGGCCCACAGATCCTCGAGACTGCCGCCGCCACGGGTGATCAGCACCACGTCCCGGGCCGGGTCCAGCGTCGCCTGGCGATTGAGCAGGCCCAGGGCGGCGATGATCGCGGGCGCCGCCTCGGCCCCCTGGACCGGTACCGGTATCAGGGTCACCGTGACCAGCGGCCAGCGTGCCCGGAGTACCGCCAGCACGTCGCGCAGGGCGGCGCCGCTGGCGGAGGTAAGTACCAGCAGATGTCGCGGGGGAAAGGCCAGCGAGCGAGCGTTGGTGAAGACCCCCTGGTCGCCCAGGCGTTGCTTGAGCGCCGCCAGGGCGGCGAGCAGGGCGCCGGCTCCGGCGGCCTGCACCGCCTCGACGATCAACTGGTAGTCGCCCCTGGGCTCGAACAGCGAGACTCGGGCGCGCACCCGCACCAGATCACCGTCGCGCATGGGCGTCGACACAAAGCGTCCACGCGTGCGAAACAGCACCGCCTTCACCTGGGCGCGTTCATCCTTGAGGGTGAAGTAGACGTGCCCCGAGGCCGGGCGCGAGACCCCCGACAGCTCGCCTTCGATCCACTGTTCGCCCAGGTCGGCCTCCAGCGCAGAGCGCGCGCGTCGATTGAGGTCGCTGACCGAGAGTACGTCCTGGGCGCTATCCGACGTCGCTGTCATGGAGGCTTCCTGGGCTGGCATTGAAGAGAATCGGCGAGCATCAGCGACTGGCAGGACCACGCTGGCAAGTGACAGGTTACCAGAGCCCAGGTCGCCGCTTCAGCAAAGTCGAACTACGCTTAACGGGACAGGCGGGCAACCGGTCTGCCTCGCACGCGCCGCTGCGACGGAGGAGGGCACATGTCGGGACTTCGCGCGCCCGATATCGGGCCTATCGTGGGGCACACCACGGCTCACAGCTGTCGGTTGTGGGTTCGCGGTATCGCTCCCAATGATGATGGCGTCGACCTGACCGCGTCCTTGCGTACCGTGGGCCTGCTGGCGGTGGTCGAGGACAATGGCTTGCCCCGCCTGATCGACGGTGATCCGTCACGTCCCCACGCCTTCTATTTTCGTCTGCACCGGGAGTTTGATCGTACCGGAACCTTCGAGCTGGGGGCCGAGGAAGGTCTGGGAGCGATCGATGGCGTGGCGCCGCTGGGGCAGCCCGATGGCGTTGTGCCGTTGACGCCCGATACCCGCTACAAGGTGCGTGTCGCGACCCTCACCCTGGATGACACGACGCCCGATGTGGAAAGCCTGAGTGACGCCCAGATCGCCGCCAGGCTGCCCGACGTCAACGGCATGGCGTCGCTGCTCGCCGACCTCGATGGCGAGCACTGCGAGGCCGAATTCACCACCTTCGCCGCCGCAGTGGAGCCACGACTGGCCTTTCTGCTGGGGTCCTGTCGCTATCCCGGTACCCTGTGGAAGACCAAGGAAGCCGATCGCATCTTCGGCCCCATGGCCAGTCACTTAAGGCGTCGAGGCAGTCGGCCGGCGGCGCGCTTCAGCCTGCTGGTGGGCGATCAGATCTACGCCGATCAGTACAGTCGCTTCGTGCCGATCGGTCGCGCCGAGACCTTCGCCGAGTTTCAGGACCGCTATCGCCAGGCCTTTGGTTCCCCGCAGATGCGCCACTTTCTGCGTCAGGCACCGGTGTACATGATCCTCGATGACCACGAGATCGAGGACAACTGGCATCGTGACCGCCTCGCCGCCAAGCGCGAGCTGTTCAATGTCGCCATTGGCGCCTACATGAGCTACCAGTGGTCACACTGCCCGCGCAGCTTCGGGCGTCATCTGCACTATCACTTCGACTGCGGCGGCTATCCCTTCTTCGTCTGTGACACCCGTACCCATCGTACCTACGGTCGCGAGAACCGGGTGATGGACAACCATCTGCTGGGACGGCCCAGCATCGACCCCCAGCATCCTTCCCAGCTGGACGTGCTGCTCACGTGGCTGAGCGACCAGCAGGCCCGCTGCGGCGCTATGCCCAAGTTTGTCGTTACCTCGACGGTGTTCGCGCCCAGTCCGCTGGATGAAAGGCTCGATCCGGCCCTGGATGGCCATGACGCCCAGGCGCCGACGGATCTGGTGCGGACCAACCTCTCCCGGCGTGCCGAAAGCGATAGCTGGTCGGGGTTTCCGGCCACCCGCAAGGCGCTGGTCGAACATATCGTCGAGGCCGGCATCGACAACGTGATCTTCCTCAGCGGCGACGTGCACTGCGCCAATATCGCCGAGATGGTGGTGGAAGGGGGCGGTGGCGAGCCGCGACGGCTGTATGACGTCACCTCCTCGGCGCTTTACTGGCCGTTCTTCTGGGCCGACGGGGACCCCAACGGCTTTGTTCACGACTCCCGTCTGCCCGGTCAGGTGGATGGCTTTCCGCTGTTTGATGGTGACGTGACGCTGCACTACCGGGCCTTTGGCTTCTATCAGCAGGAAAACTTCTGTCGCCTGGAGCTGGACCGCGCTCACCACCGTCTGCGGGTCAAGGTGATCGATCGCTACGGCGATGAAGTCAGGGTGACGGACCCCGATGGCTCCGTGGTGCCCTATAACGATCTGGCGCTGGTGCCCTGGTAGCGAGCGATATGGCCGGTAGCGGCAATGTCGAAAGCGGGGCTGAAGGGCGCTGGGCTGGAGAGCGCTCGTCGGAAGAGTGCTCGTCGAAAGAGTGCTGACGGGCCGGTCGCCAAAGGGCGGGCGGCCCGGACGACAGGCGCAGGAGCAGGTCCTTTCCTGGAGAAATGGCGGTGAATACGACTAACCCCATGCTGGCGGGATTGCTGTTCGAGGAAACCATGCGAGGCCATTTTTCGCTCGGAAGCCAGGCGCCCGAGCGTGGTGAACGGCTGGGGCATGCAGAAGGCACCGAACTGGCCCTGCACGCCAAGGTCCAGATCGATGACATGGGCGCCTTCCTGGCCGACGACCGCCACCACGGCAGGCTGGGTGGTGTCGTCGATTTTGCCCCGCTGGGCCTTGGGTTGGTGATTCTCGAGGGCGACTTTCAGTTGTTTTCCCAGGGCCCCGGGGCGGGGCGTCAGATGGTCTACGACGCGGTACTGGAACTGGATGAGCGGCGATTGTTCCTGCACGGGGTGAAGCGGGTCAACGACGATCCGGGGCCTGATCTCTGGCGCGATACCACCACCCTCTATACCACTCTGCATGAGGGCGAGAGCGCCACGGCCGACATTCTCGGGGCGGGCATCCTGCACCTGGGCGTGGCCGAGTTGATGGCCATGCTCAAGACCATGACGCCGACGGGCCAAGGGGACCTGCGCACGGTGGCGGATTTCGGTCGCTTCTTCTTTGGTGAACTGTGGCACCTCTATGCGCCCTGGGTCATTCGCCGGGAGCCCGAGGCATGAACTACGACGCCATCGTGGTGGGGTCAGGGTTTGGTGGGGCCGTGGCGGCCTGCCGGCTCGCCGAGGCCGGGCTCAAGGTGCTGGTGCTTGAGCGCGGAAGACGCTGGGAGCGCGAGGACTTTCCCCGGGGGCCGGATGATGACTGGTGTTTCGATGTGGACGCCCCTCGGGAGCGTCATGGCTGGCTCGACCTGCGCTTCTTTTCGCGCATGGCGGTGGCACAGGGCGCTGGCGTGGGTGGTGGTTCGCTGGTCTACGCCAATGTCTCGGTGCCAGCTGAGCGGTTCGCCTTCGACAGTGGCTGGCCGGAGGCGATCGACTTCAATGAGCTCGTCCCCTACCAGGACCGGGTAGGCCAGATGCTGGAGGTGGCCGAGGTCCCCGCGGGCCAGGTCAGCGAGCGCTATCGACTGGTCCAGGAGGCCGCCGTGCGCAGCGGAGACGGCGATCGCTTTCGCCCCTTGCCGCTGGCGGTGCGCTTCGACCCCGACTGGAACTATCGGCTCAGTGAGCCTCACCACCGTCGACACAGTCGGCAGGCCCTCAATGTCCACGGCAAGGAACAGGGGACTTGCATCCACTGCGGCTATTGCGATATCGGCTGCCCGGTGGGGGCCCGCAATACCCTTGACCTGAATTACCTGGCCCGGGCGGAGCAGTTGGGGGCGCAGATACGTCCATTGAGCATGGTGCGATCGCTGGTGCCGGAATCCGGGGGCTACCGGGTGACCTTTCAGCATCTGGAAGGCGCGCCGACGATCCGTCACGAGCGCGCCGAGCGAGTGATCCTTGCCGCTGGCTCGCTGGGGTCCACCGAGCTGTTGCTGCGGGCCAGGGACCAGTACCGCACCCTGCCGGAACTGTCGCCGCTGCTCGGCCATCACTGGTGCGCCAATGGCGATTTCCTGACCCCCGCGATCTACCCGAACAGACGCATCGATGCCTGTCGCGGGCCGACCATCAGCGCCGCCATCGACTATCTCGACGGCAGCGACGGCGGTGAGCGCTACTTCGTCGAGGACGGCGGCTACCCTGACTTGATCGCCCACGCCTTGACGCAATTGCTGTCGCGCTCCGCCACCGCGAGCATGTTGCGGGGTGGCTGGCGCGCGGTGCTGGCCGAGGCGCTCAAGGAGAATGACCCCGATCGCTGCCTGATGCCCTGGTTCGGCCAGGGCATGGACACCGCCGACGGGGTGCTCAGGCTGACGCGGCGTTGGCTGGAGCGAGAGCCGTCGTTGAGCCTGGACTATCGGGTGGCCGCGTCGCGAGCCACGGTGCAGGCGCTGTGCGAACGCCACAAGCGCCTGAGCGCGGCCACCGGAGGCGTCGCCATCGAGCCACCGAGCTGGCGCCTGCTGGACTATTTGATCACCCCGCACCCACTGGGCGGTTGTCCCATGGGAGAGAATCGCTGGGACGGGGTGGTCGACCATGCCGGGGAGGTGTTCGGCTATCCGCGACTGTACGTGCTCGACGGTGCCATCGTGCCGCGCGCGCTGGGGCTCAATCCCTCGCGCACCATCGCCGCCCTGGCCGAGCGCGCCATGGCGCGGATGCTGGCCTAGCAGACGGAAGCGGCGACCCACCGGGAGGTAACATCATGGCCCGCGAGATCCCCCTCTATACCCTCGACGGCGTTGTCGACGCCGGGGTCACCCAGCACGGCTTCTGTACCGAGGATGGCCTGGGGCTGTCGCTGCTGCGCTTTCGGCGTGGCCAGGGGCGCATGGCGGTGATGATCGTTCACGGCCTGACCACCTCCAGCGACATGTTCATCCAGCCCGAGCATCGCAATCTGGTCAGCTTCCTGCTGGACGAAGGGGTCGACGAGGTGTGGACGCTGGACTTCCGCATGAGCAACCGCCACCCCTACAACCTGCAGCCCAACCGCTACTCCATGGATGACTGTGCGCTGTTTGACTTTCCCGCGGCGGTGGCAAAGATCCGTCAGGTCGCCGGTGACGACGTCGAGCTGCACGTGATCGCTCATTGCCTCGGCTCGATGGGCTTTGCCATGGCACTGTTCGGCGGCACCGTCAGCGGCATTCGCTCCTGCATCCTCAACAGCGTTGCGCTGACGCCCCATGTACCGCGCTGGTCGAGGATCAAGGGCCACATCTTTCCCTTCGTGATCGAGCGCATCTTCCAGCAGCCCTACGTCAGCCCGCGCTGGAGCGAGGATCCAAGATTCACGCTGGGCAAGCTGTTGTCGAAAGGCGTATCGCTGTTCCACCGCGAATGCGACGTGCCGGCCTGCCATATGCTGTCACTGATGTGGGGCACCGGCTGGCCGGCACTGTACAACCACGAGAACCTGGACGAGCGCACCCACCGACGGGGTGGTGACCTCTACGGCCCGGTAGGGCTCAACTATCACCGTCATGTCTTGAAGATGCTGCGCCGGGGCCATCGCACAGTGAAGATGCGCGAGGCGCCCGAATACGCCGCGCTACCCGACGACTACCTGCTCGAGGCGCGCCGCGTCGATACCCCCTGCCTGTTGCTGACGGGACGCGACAATCGCGTCTTCACCGACAGCAACGTGCACTGCCACCGGGCCCTGGAGGAGGCCGCCCCAGGCCGCCATGAGCTCGCGATCATCGACGGCTATGGCCACCAGGACGTGTTCATGGGTGCCCGGGTCGACCGTGAGGTCTTTCCCCGGTTGATGACGTTTCTGAACGCCCACACTTGAGCCCAGGCGCCACGCCTGAATCCAGGTGCCGTCAGGCCCTGAGGCGGCGATGGGCCCAGCCCACCAGCGGCGGCAGCGCCACCAGCAGAACGGTGATGCGCAGCAGATGGTGGGAGGTGACGAAGGCCGGTTCGATGTTCAGTGACAGCGCCACCAGGCTCAGCTCCGGCGCCCCGCCCGGCATGTAGGCCAGCAATGCCGCGGCCACCGAGATGCCGGTCAGCGCCTGGCCGACCCAGGCCGCCGCCACCGCCAGCACCACCAGGATCAGCGCCTGGACCACCGCCAGACCCAGCTGGCGCGCCATGTCGGACAGCGCCACGCCGACGAAGCGCACGCCCACCGAGGTGCCGATGACCACCTGAGCCAGGGCGATCAGCGCCGGTGGCAGCACCGCGTGGGTCAGCCCGGAAAAGTGCAGCAGCGACGACACCAGCGCCGGGCCGAACAGCAGGGCGTTGGGCAGGCGCAGCACCCGGCCGACCACGGCGCCGAGCGCCGCCGCTACCACCAGCCAGGCGGTGCCGGCGAGCGACGGTAGCTGGCTCCACTGGGCCGGCCCGTTGCTGGCGCCGGCCAGATCCACGTGGCCGAACAGGCCGAGGATCGGTGGAATCGCCAGCAGCAGCACCAGGATACGCACCGCGTGGGTGATACCGACGGCGCGCAGGTCAGCGCCAGACTCGTGGGCCATCATCAACAGCGCCGACAGTCCGCCCGGGGCGCCGGCGTAGAGCGCGGTGTCCAGCGAGTGACCGGCCACGCGGTAGCTGAAGGCCACCGCCACCACCATCATTACCGCGGTGGCGGCGAGCATGATCGCGGCGCTGGCGGCCCAGGCGGTGATATCGCCGGACAGCTCCGGGGTGAAGGCCGAGCCCAGCATCACCCCGATGACCACCAGAACCCCCTTGCGCAACCGTCCCGGCGAGCCCAGGCGCACCCCGGCGAGGCTCGCCAGGGTGGTGGTGATCAGGGCGCCGAGTAGCCACGGAAGCGGCAGGTCGATCAGGTAGGCGATGACCCCGCCCAGGCCGCCCAGGGCGAGGGTGGGCAGGAAGCGCCAGGCGCCGGGGGGAAGGAGTGTGGGGGCGGCGGGCATGGCGTCTCCTGTGTGCGTTGCCTGTACTCTGTGCACAGGTGGTGGTGATCGAGCCTGACGACGGCGCGCGGCGCCAGATGGCGCCACGCAGGGACTACATAAGGGCTACACAAGGGCTACATAAGGGCTACGCTGGGGCTTCGTGCGGGCCACACAAGAGCGATGCCGAGAGCGATGCCGAGAGCTATGCCAGGGCCTTTGCCGGGGCGACTCGAGCATGGCCCTGAAGCCCGTTGCATCAAGCCTGACTCGAGGGCCGTTGCTTGAGCAGCTTGGGTACCAGCCAGGGCAGTACCAGCAGTGCCGAGGCGGCGATCCACAGCGACAGCGAGATGCCGGACTGCCACAGGATGGCGGTGTCGCCACCGCTGATCGCCAGCGCCCGACGCAGGTTCTCTTCCATCAGGCCGCCCAGCACGTAGCCGAGGATGACCGGCGCCAGTGAGAAGCCGAGCTTGCGCAGCAGGTAGCCGAAGACACCGATGACGAGCATCAGATAGATGGCGGTCAGGTCGGAATGCAGCTGATAGACCCCGACGAAGGATAGCACGGCGATGGCCGGCACCAGCACCCAGCGCGGGATGGTCAGCACCTTGGCGAAGACCCCGGCCAGCGGCAGGTTGAGCGCCAGCAACACCAGGTTGCCGATGTACAGCGAGGCGATCAGGCCACCGGCGACCTCCGGGTTGTCGGTGAACATCATCGGTCCCGGGGTGATGTTGTAGAGCATCAGCGCGCCGAGCAGCACCGCGGTGGTGCCGGAGCCGGGGATGCCCAGGGTCAGCATCGGTACGAAGGAGCCTGCGGCGGAGGCGTTGTTGGCCGCTTCGGGCGCCGCCAGGCCACGCATGTCGCCGGTGCCGAAGGTGTTGTCCTTGTCCACCAGCCGCTTTTCGGTGGTGTAGGACACCGCCCCGGCCACCGAGGCGCCGGTTCCGGGCAGTACGCCGATGATGAAGCCGAGCACGCCGGAGCGCAGCATGGTGCCCTTGCAGGCCATCACTTCCTTGAGGCTGACGAACACCCGGCCCAGCGGCGGCAGGGTGTCATCGACGTCGTCGCGATGGGCGTGCTCGAGCATCAGCAGGATCTCGCTGATGGCGAACAGGCCGATGATCATCACCACGAAGTCGATACCGTCATAGAGCTCCGGCATGCCGAAGGTGTAGCGCATCACGCCGGTGCCGGAGTCGACGCCGACGGTGCCGATCAGCACGCCGAGCACGGCGCCGATGGCGGTCTTGATCGGGTCCTTGCCCATCATCACCGACATCGACGAGAAGGCGAATACCATCAGCGCGAAGAATTCGGCGGGACCGAACATCACCGCCACCCGGGCCAGCAGCGGGGCGAACAGGGTCAGGCCGATGATGGCGATGGTGGCGCCGACAAAGGACGCCACCGCCGACAGGCCCAGCGCCGGACCGGCCAGGCCACGCTTGGCCAGCGGATGGCCGTCGAGGGTGGTCATCACCGCGCCGGCGTCGCCGGGCACATTGAGCAGGATGCTGGACATGCGCCCGCCGTACTCGGCACCGGTGTAGATGCCGGCCAGCAGGATCAGCGCGGATTCGGCGGGCAGGCCCAGGGTGTAGGCCAGCGGCATCAGGATGGCGATGCCGTTGATTGGCCCGATGCCCGGCAGGGCGCCGAACAGGGTGCCCAGCAGCGCGCCGAGGAAGGCCAGGCCAAGATTGAGCGGCGTCAGGGCGACGCCGAAGCCTTCAATAAGAAAGTCGAACATGGGAACACCTTGATCAGGGATCGGTGGCGGTCAGGGCTGGGGCAGCGCTGGCAGCTAAGCTGTTACAGGAGCTGGCATCAGGGCGGCGGTTCGCGCTACCACGGCAGGCCAGGCAGGCCGATGCCAAGGCCATGGGTGAACAGCCACTGGCCGCCCAGCGCCATCAGCACACCGGTGGCCACGGCCTTGAGCGGACTGGCCTCGAACAGCCAGGCCAGGGCGGCGATCACCAGCATCGAGCTCAACAAAAAGCCCAGGCGCGGGAACAGCACGGCGTAGACCAGCAGCAGCACCAGCACGCCGATCAGGCGCAATCCCAGGCGCTTGTCGGGCCAGTGGCCGTTTTCTCCCGGACGTATCACCAGCACCAGCGACAGCAGCCCCAGCAGGATGGAGAGCCCCAGCGGAAAGGCCTTGGGGCCGACGGGGTCGTAGCTGAAGGGCACCTCGAGGGACAGGGCGTTGACGGCGGTAAACGCCGCCAACCCCATCAGGGCGATACCCAGACAGCGGTCGGCGGCGATACTCATTGGGTCAGACCCACTTCCGTGGCCAGCTCCTTGAAGCCGGCGACCTGATCCTTGACGTAGCCGTCGAAGTCGTCACCGAAGCGGGCCATGGGGAACAGGCCGCGAGCTTCGCGCAGTTCGGCGAAGGTCTCGTTGCCGGCCAGGTTCTCGAGGCGCTCGACCCAGGCCTGGTAGGCCTCGTCGCTGACCTCGGGGCCCATGTAGTAGCCGCGCCAGATCGGCCACTGGACGTCGTAACCCTGTTCGGCGGCGGTGGGAATCTCGGCGTAGGGGCCGCCCATGCGCTCCTCGGACAGCGCCGCCAGCACGCGGATGTCGCCGCTCTCGAGCTGGGACTTGAGCTCCGACAGGTCACCGGAGAACACCTGGATATGGTTGCCGAGCAGTGCGGCCAGGGCCTCACCGCCACCCTCGAAGGCCACGTAGCGCAGGCTGCGCGGGTCGACGTCGGCGGCCTTGGCGGTCAGCGCGGCCTTCATCCAGTCCTGGCTGCCCACGCTGCCACCGGCGCCGAAGGCGACCTGGGTGGGGTCTTCCTGCAGCGCCGTCATCAGCTCATCCAGGGTCTGCCAGGGCGCGTCGGCCTTGACCACGATGGCGCCGTAGTCGACCCCCAGGGCGCCGACCCAGCGCACTTCGCTGGCGTCGTACTGGCCGAACTTGCCCAGCGCCAGGTTGACCGCAGCGCCGGTGCTGGCGGCGACGATCAGGTTGGGGTCGTCGGTGCGCACGCCGTTGACGTGGTTGTAGGCCACCGCACCGATGCCGCCGGGCATGTAGGTGACCAGCATCGGGTCCTCGATCAGTCCGGTCTCGAGCAGGCCATTGGCGGCCAGCCGGCAGGTCAGGTCGTAGCCACCGCCGGGCTTGGCCGGGGCGATGCATTCGGCCTCGTCGGCGGCCTGGGCGGTGCCAACGCTGAGGCTGGCGCCGAGCAGCAGGGCGGCGGGCAGAGCTGTGATATTCTTCATGCGGACTCCTGACAACTATTATTATGGGTTGATGAAACCGGGGTGCTTTAGCGTGAGAGATGCTAGGCCGACTAGCTTTCATCAACCTGTCATGCCCTCCCTGCCTGGATAAGACATTAGTCGCATGCGCCTTCTCGTCGTCGAAGATGATGCCCTCATCAGCCGCTCGCTGGTCGAGGCCCTGACCCCCCTTGGCAATACCGTGGAGGTGTTCGCCTGCTGCAGTGATGCCAGGGCGGCGCTGCGCCAGGGTGGGGTCGACCTGATGCTTCTGGACATCGGCCTGCCCGACGGCGACGGCCTGTCACTGCTGGCCGAGTTGCGTGACGCGGGCGATCGCACCCCAGTGATCATCCTGACCGCCCGGGACGCCCTGGATGACCGGGTCAGGGGACTCGACCTGGGCGCCGATGACTACCTGGCCAAGCCCTTTGAGCTGGCCGAACTTGAGGCGCGGGTACGCGCGCTGCTCAGGCGCAGCCAGCAGCGTGCCGACAACCGTCTTGGCCTGGGTCCCTTGTCCTTCGATCCGGCCAGCGGCGCCGCCAGTCTGTTCGGCGAGCCCATGGCGCTGCCCCATCGCGAATTG
The DNA here is from genome assembly GCF_003056325.1 of Halomonas sp. BN3-1. Classification (NCBI taxonomy): domain Bacteria; kingdom Pseudomonadati; phylum Pseudomonadota; class Gammaproteobacteria; order Oceanospirillales; family Halomonadaceae; genus Halomonas; species Halomonas sp. BN3-1. Next base: position 52,150 of record NZ_PYVV01000017.1, read on the forward strand.
CTGCTGGTCGAAAGCCTGTTGCTGCACGCTGGAGCCATCGCGCCTCGCGAGACCCTGGAAGGGCGACTTTTCGGCTTCGGCGAGGTGGGCTCCAATGCCCTGGAGGTCTACGTCAGCCGGCTGCGCAAGCGGCTCAAGGGCGCAGGTCTGCGCATCCGCACCTTTCGCGGTCTCGGCTACCGTCTGGAAGAGGACGACGGGTGATCGAGGTCGAGGGATCACTCAAGCGTCGGCTCGGTGGCTGGCTGGTGGTCACCGTCGGAGTGCTGGGGCTGGCGCTGATGGTGGAGGCCTGGGTCAGCAGTCAGCGGGCGGCGGCGCGGGCCTTCGACGCCCAGTTGCAGGCGGCGGCGCTGACCATCGCCGAGGCGGTGCGCTGGCAGGACGGCATCCCCCAGGTGGTGGTGCCGGCGGCGGCGCTGCAGATCCTCGCCACCGACAGCCAGGCGCGGGTGTTCTACGCGGTGCTGGACGATGAAGGCAGGACGCTGTCGCGTAACTGGCCGGTGGACATCCCCGTCGCCTGGCAGCAGGCGCTGGATGAAGGCGGTATGTCGCGGGACTTGACCACGACGCTGGGAGAGCTGCGTCTGCATGCCCAGCGGGTGGCCTCGGCGGGTTGGGTCACCCAGCTGCCGGTGCAGGTGTGGGTCGGGCATACCCTCGAGGGGCGCCGAGCCCTGGCCCGCTCACTGTTCGAGCGTTCGCTGTCGCGCTTTATTGCCATGGTGCTGCTGACCGGGGTGCTGATGGGCTTGACCATGCGCGCGGCGCTGTCTCCCCTGCGCCGCCTGCGCCGCCAGATTCGTGGACGCGGCGCCGATGACTTCAGTCCGCTGGCGGCCAGGGTGCCCAGGGAGCTTCATGAGCTCGCCCAGGCCTTGAACCACCTGTTCGCCCGTCAGCGCCAGGGCCGCGAGGATCTTCTGCGCTTCACCGCCGACGCCAGCCACCAGCTCAAGACGCCGCTGGCGGGACTCAAGACCGTCAGCGAGCTGGGCCTTCGCAGCAGTGATCCGGATGAATGGCGCCAGGCGCTCACGCGCGTTCACGCCCGGGCCGAGGACACCAGCCGACTGGCCGGCCAATTGCTGTCGCTGGCGCGACTGCGCCACCTCGACCGGGAGACGGCGCTGCCTGCGCTCGACCTGGGTGAGCTGGTACGCGACGTCGCCCTGGACTGGGCGGCGCGGGAGCGGGCGGCGGAGCATGACCTCGGGCTTGGCAGCCTGCCAGCCGAGCCGCTGAAGGTCTGTGTCGAGGACTGGGCACTGCGCGAAGCCCTGGGCAACCTGATCGACAACGCCCTGCGCTACACGCCGACAGGTTGCGAGATCACCCTGCATCTGTCGCGCGAGGGCGACTGGGCGCGGTTGTCGATCGTCGACGACGGCCCTGGTGTCGCCGACGCGGCGCTGGCGACGCTGGGGCAGCCGTTTCAGCGGGGTGGGCGCCAGGACACCGAGGGCTCCGGGCTTGGTCTTGCCATCGTCGATACCACCGCCCGGCGCATGGGCGCCCGCGTGCAATTCGCCAACCGCTCGCCGCAGGGACTCGAGGTGGTGCTGTGGCTGCCGCTGGCGAAGGACGAACAGGATGTCACCGGTGCCTTTGCGGCCGACGTGAATCAAGGAGAGAGTACTTGATGTCCCTGCAGCCCGGACAACGCCTTCGATCCTGTGGACGTCTCCCGGCCCGCTGTGCGACGCAGGTCACACGGCGGCAGCCCCTGGTGGTGTCGCCGTGCCTGCCGCTTTTACTGCTCATGCTTCTGCTGCTGGGTGGCTGTCACAGCGGCGACAGCCGCACCCCCACAGATGAAGATCCGCTGGTGATCTCGGCGGCGCTGGATCTTGACGTGGTGGCGCCGCTGCTGGACGCCTTTCGCCAGGCCTATCCCCAGATTCCCCTGCGCTTTGAGGATCGCACCACCCGGGAGGTGGACGACAGCGTGGTGGGACATCTTCAGGGAGGCCAGGCGACGGGCGAAGGGGCGAGCAGAGCGCCGGACGTGGTGATCAGCTCGGCGATGCCGTGGCAGATGGCCCGGGTCAATGAAGGACTGGCGCGGCGCCTGAACGGGCCGGAGATCGAGCGCTGGCCCGAGTGGGCGCGCTGGCGCGACGAGGTCTTCGCCTTCACCTTCGAGCCGGTGGTGATGGCCTATCGGCTGGATCTGTCGCGGCATATGCTGCCGCCTCAGACCCATGGCGACCTGCACGCACTGCTGGCGACCCAGGCCCGCTGGCTGACGGGCAAGGTGACCACCTACTCGCCGCTTTCCAGCGGGGTGGGCTACACCCTGGCCCAGCAGGATGCACGCTACTCCTCGCGCTTCTGGGAGCTGGTCGGCGCCATGGGGCGTGTCGATACCCGCCTGGAGACGACCACCCGGGCCATGCTCGAAGGGCTCAGCCAGGGACGCTACTGGCTCGGCTACAACCTGCTGGGGTCCTACGCCATGGTCTACGCCCAGGAACATCCCGAGGTGATCGTGCAGGTGCCCAGGGACTATTCGCTGGTGCTGATGCGCATGGCCTTCGTGCATCGCGATGCCCCCCACGTCGAGGCCGCCGAGACCTTCGTCAGGTTTTTGCTGAGTCAGCGTGGCCAGCGGGTGCTGGCGGGACAGACGCCACTGTTCAGCGTGCTGCCGGGGGTGACCGGCCCCTACACCGCCGCCAGGCTGCGCACCCAGGTGGGGGAGCGGCTCTACCCGATACTACCCAACGCCACCTTGCTGGCCTTCGTCGATCCTGCCCGCCGGGAGGCCTTCGCCGACCACTGGCGAGCGCGTTTTCAGGGCGAGCCGGCGGCCAACGATGCGGTCGAACGGGGTAGCGGGGCGCTGGCGCCGGAGTAGACGGCGGATGGCAACCGAGGAGCATCGATGTGTCAAGCTGGCACATTGCCGGAGGCCGGGGCGGAACGTTATAATGGGCGATTAACTTCTTCCCTCCCTCTAAAGCCTCAGTGGGTGTTGCCGATTATGCTACGTATGGCCCAAGAAGCACTTACGTTTGACGACGTATTGCTCGTTCCCGGCTATTCCGACGTTCTCCCCAAGGACGTCAGTCTCCGGACCCGCCTGACTCGCGACCTCTTCCTCAATATTCCCCTCGCCTCCGCCGCCATGGATACCGTCACCGAAGCCCGCCTGGCCATCGCCATGGCCCAGGAAGGTGGCATCGGCATCATCCACAAGAGCATGGGCATCGCTCAGCAGGCGCTGGAAGTGCGCAAGGTCAAGAAGCACGAGAGCGTCATCGTCAAGGATCCCGTCACCGTCGGACCCAAGGCCAAGCTGCAGGACCTGCTGGCGATGGCCAAGGAACACGGCTTCTCCGGCTTCCCGGTGGTCGAGGGCGAGACCCTGGTCGGCCTGGTGACCGAGCGTGACATGCGCTTCCAGCCCAACCATGGCGACAGCGTCGCCGACATCATGACCCCGAGCGATCGCCTGGTGACCGTGCCGGAAGGCACCCCGCTGGACGTCATCAAGGGCAAGATGCAGGAGCACCGGGTCGAGAAGATGCTGGTGGTGGACGGCGACTTCCGCCTGCGTGGCCTGGTGACCTTCCAGGACATCGAGAAGGCGCGTACCTTCCCCAGCGCCGCCAAGGATGCCGACGGCCGCCTGCTGGTCGGCGCCGCCGTGGGTACCGGTCCGGAAACCCCTGATCGGGTCAAGGCGCTGGCCGAAGCCGGTGTCGACGCCCTCGTCGTCGATACCGCCCACGGTCATTCCCGTGGCGTGATCGAGCGGGTGCGCTGGGTCAAGGAGCACTTCCCGCAGATCCAGGTCATCGGCGGCAACATCGCCACCGCCGACGCCGCCCGGGCGCTGGCCGAGGCCGGTGCCGACGCGGTCAAGGTGGGCATCGGTCCCGGCTCCATCTGCACCACCCGCATCGTCGCCGGTGTCGGCGTGCCGCAGATCACCGCGGTGTCCAACGTGGCCGAGGCGCTCAAGGAGTTCGACATCCCGCTGATCGCCGACGGTGGCGTGCGCTTCTCCGGCGACATCGCCAAGGCGGTAGCCGCCGGTGCCAGCTGCATCATGGTCGGTGGCCTGCTGGCCGGCACCGAGGAGGCGCCGGGCGAGGTCGAGCTGTTCCAGGGGCGTACCTACAAGGCCTACCGTGGCATGGGTTCCATGGGCGCCATGTCCCAGACCCAGGGTTCCAGCGACCGCTACTTCCAGGACAAGGACGACGGCGTCGAGAAGCTGGTGCCGGAAGGCATCGAAGGCCGGGTGCCCTATAAGGGCGTGATGGGTGCCATCGTGCACCAGCTGATGGGTGGCCTGCGTGCCTCCATGGGCTACACCGGCTGTGCCAGCATCGACGAGATGCGCACCAAGCCCGAGTTCGTCAAGATCACCGGCGCCGGCTTCAACGAATCCCACGTTCACGACGTCCAGATCACCAAGGAAGCGCCCAACTATCGAGCAGGGTAGGCGCTGACGTGACGCGCCAGGCGTATCGCACCAGACGCGTTGCACCAGAGGGCGCGCGGGGCGACTCGCCCCTCGTCACCCTGAGCTGGAAGCGGTCCGCCGCTTCCAGCTTTTCGCTTTTCGATTGCTCGGCCCACCGGCCCCACTGCCTGCAAGGTAAGTCCCCATGACCGATATCCACGCCCACAAGATCCTGATCCTCGACTTCGGCTCCCAGTACACCCAGCTGATCGCTCGCCGGGTTCGCGAGATCGGCGTCTACTCCGAGATTCGCGCTTTCGACATCACCGAGGAGGAGATCCGCGAGTATCGCCCCAACGGCATCATCCTGGCCGGTGGCCCGGAGTCGGTGACCGAGCTGGACTCGCCGCGGGCGCCGGCCTGCGTGTTCGAGATGGGGCTGCCGGTGTTCGGTATCTGCTACGGCATGCAGACCATGGCCGAGCAGCTGGGTGGCAAGGTCGAGGGCTCCAACAAGCGCGAGTTCGGCTACGCCCAGATTCGCCTGGACGCCGAGACGGCGCTGTTCAAGGACATCAAGGATCACGTCGATCCGGACAGCGGGCGCGGCCTTTTGGACGTGTGGATGAGCCACGGTGACAAGGTCGCCCAGGTGCCGGAGACCTTCACCGTCACCGCCTCCACCCCGAGCTGCCCGATCGCCGCCATGGCCTGGGAGGAAAAGCGCTTCTACGGCGTACAGTTCCACCCCGAGGTCACCCACACCCTGCAGGGTCAGCGCATCCTCGAGCACTTCGTGCTGGAGATCTGTGGCGCCGAGCGCAACTGGACGCCGGCCAAGATCATCGAGGACCAGATCGCCCGGGTGCGTGACCAGGTCGGTGACCGCCACGTGCTGCTGGGACTGTCAGGCGGGGTCGACTCCTCGGTGGTCGCGGCCCTGTTGCACAAGGCCATCGGCGATCAGCTGACTTGCGTGTTCGTCGACAACGGCCTGCTGCGCAAGAACGAAGGCGATCAGGTGATGGAGACCTTCGCCCAGCACATGGGCGTGCGGGTGATCCGCGTCGACGCCGAAGAGCTGTTCCTCGGCAAGCTCGAAGGCGAGGCCGACCCCGAAGCCAAGCGCAAGATCATCGGCAACACCTTCATCGACGTCTTCGACAGCGAAGCGGCCAAGATCGAGGGAGTGGACTTCCTGGCCCAGGGCACCATCTACCCGGACGTGATCGAGTCGGCCGCCGCCAAGACCGGCAAGGCCCACGTGATCAAGTCCCACCACAACGTCGGTGGCCTGCCGGAGACGATGAAGCTCAAGCTGGTCGAGCCGCTGCGTGAGCTGTTCAAGGACGAGGTGCGCAAGCTCGGCCTGGAACTCGGCCTGCCCTACGACATGGTCTATCGTCACCCCTTCCCGGGGCCGGGCCTGGGCGTGCGTATCCTCGGCGAGGTCAAGAAGGAGTACGCCGACATCCTGCGCGAGGCCGACGCCATCTTCATCGAAGAGCTGCACAACTCCGGCTGGTACCACAAGACCAGCCAGGCCTTCGCGGTGTTCCTGCCGGTCAAGTCCGTCGGCGTGGTCGGTGATGGCCGCCGCTACGAATGGGTCATCGCCCTGCGTGCCGTCGAGACCATCGACTTCATGACCGCCCGCTGGGCCCACCTGCCCTACGAACTGCTGGAGAAGGTCTCCAACCGCATCATCAACGAACTGTCCGGAGTCTCCCGCGTCACCTACGACGTCTCGTCCAAGCCGCCGGCGACGATCGAGTGGGAATGATCCCTGATCCGACGACCTGACGGCGTCGGTGCAATGTTCGAAAACCACAACACCCGCCACTAGGCGGGTGTTGTGCGTTCAGGTGCAGATGATTGGCCCGGGCCAGGCGGGCCATCTGACTTGCTCCAACGCGGTGGTGCCCGGTACCGGCTCTCGATCTGTCATGGCGTGGGTGTCGATGAATACGCTGAAACAGGTGAGTTTGATGGTTATTGATCCCCTGTGGGAAGCAACGCTACTGCTGGTCCCCATCCCCCCTCACCATGTCCGTATTGGCGCCGGCTTGATTGAAGCCGTCGTACACCCTTGGTGACTGGGGTGAAGCCATCGCGAAGGAGTTTTTCTGGCACAAGGGGCGGGTGAGGGTTGTCAGTTGACAACTATGAGTGGCCGTTCCCATACTGGAGGCAAGGAATGACTCGTCCATCGCACCCGAAAAAGGAGATTGAAGCCGCGATCAGGCACGCGGAAGGGGAGGGCTGGCGAGTTGAAGTGGGGGCGCCGGGGTGAGTCGGAATCGGAGGATTGAGCCTTGGAGTATATTTTTACACTGAAATACCACTGGCTGACCACGACTGCGACCCGGATGCCCTGGTGGAGCGCCTTGGCGCTGCGGGTTGTGATGATGCTTTGGTGGGTGTCGGTCAACCGGGGCGCCTGGCGCTGGAATTTTCCCGGGAAGCAGACAGTGCCGAAGAGGCGATGCGCTCTGCCTTGTCCGACGTCAAGAGCGCCGTGTCGTCGGCACGTCTTGTCGAGGCTTCGCCGGACCTGGTGGGTTTGACCGATGTGTCGGATGTTGTGGGTGTTTCCCGACAGGCAATGCGCAAGTTGATGCTTTCCCACCGAGCGACGTTTCCCGTTCCGGTTCACGAAGGTAGCGCCTCGATCTGGCATCTCGCCGAGGTGCTTCAGTGGCTCAAGGGCAGGGGAGGCTACACGATAGATGCCGGTGTCCTGGAAGTGGCGAAGGTGGCTTTGACGGTGAATATTGCCAAGGAGACCCAGCGCCACCCCGTGCATACCGGTGGGGATATGGAGCTTCTGACCGCCTAGTCCTTCTTATAGCCTGTCACATAGCCCGTCACATAGCCCATAACATGGCCCGTAACAGGGCCCGTCGCATATACGGTCTGTGTATCGTTACGACTTTCACAGGCTCTGTGCCCAGCACGGATACGTCATGTGGGTGAGGATGATCGGCGGCGACGTTTCTATGCGTGTTCCTTGGGTGGTTTGATGAGTGCTTCGGCTGGAATACCCAGCCCCTGGTGAAGCTTCCATATCATCTTCAGCGTCAAGGAGCGCTTGTGATTGAGGATCTCGTAGACGCGGTTACGTTTACCAATCATGGGCTCAAGATCCTTGATGCTCAGGCTCCTGCGCTCCATTTCAAATTTGATTGCCTCTACGGGGTCAGGAAGATCCATCGGGAAATGTCTGGATTCGTAGGCCTCGATAAGGGTAGTCATGACGTCCAGTCGTTCGCCTTCTGGCGTGTGCGGTTCGGCCATCATCAGGCTTTCAATTTCTGTCAGCGCCGCATGGTAGTCGGCCTCTGTTCTGATCGGCTTGATATCCATGATGTCCCTCCGAAGTTCAGACCGTCTGTACATTGATCTTGTCATACTGCGCATGGGTACCGATGAAACGGATGTAGACAACCCTGTAGGCGTAGTTGATCCAGACGACGAGTCGATACTTGTTTCCAGCGATATTGAACACCGCCCGACCATCTTTGAGAATGCTGGCGTTTCTGAAATCCTGCTTTACTGCGGCGGGTGAACTCCAATCGGCATGCAGCGCGTGGCGGTACCAGGCCAACGTTGGCTCCTTGGCATCCTGATGTTCCGGGTTGTCTTCCCAGAAGTCCTTCAGCGTCGACAGAGCGATGATTCTCATGCACTGCATGCTAGTCCCATTATGGGACTTTGGCAATGTGCCTGACGAGGCGTGTCGCGCCTGAAGGCCTAGAATCTTCGCAAGGATGAGCTACCGCAGGAGTTGGCTATCCAGCTTCCACAAACCACAACACCCGCCATCTGGCGGGTGTTGTGCGTTCAGGTGCAGACTATTGGCCCGGGCCTGGCGGGCCATCAAGCCGCGCCGGTCGGGGACTCTGTCGTTCAATCGCTCTCGTACAGTTCAGCCTTGGCGTCACGCATGATGTCCTCGCAGGCGGCCTGCTGGGCCAGCTCGGTCATCAGGGTCTGGGAAAGGGCAAAGCCCTTGCCCAGGCAACGATCCACATCGTCCTTGGCGATGGAGGGCTGGACATCCACATCCAGAATCAGGGTGCGGCGGCCTCCTTCGAGACGGTCTGCCATCTGCCTGAGCTGCCAGGCCAGGCGATTCTTCCAGCTTGCGGTCTGCTCTGCGCCCTCGGTCACGTTGAGGGTACATTGCCACTGAGGTTTGTAGACCTTCATGTGAACCTCCTTGCTGGTGAAGTGAGCGATCTCCTGTTCTTTCATCACGTTCAGGTCCCAGCATACTCGCATATGACGTCCTTGCCACTCCCTCCCTCGGGGGCGCTACCTCAACCCTGTTGGGTCGTCTCGTGTAAGTGAGTCCTTGCTGGGGGATTTAGGCACTATCCTTCCTCTGGGTTGAAACTTCGCTGGCGGCACAGTGCTGCAGGAAAGGTATGCCGGAAGGAAGCGGCTACACTGAGTCTGGGCGACAAGGAGTGCTGCGATGCAGTGGGGCGGGGGAGGTGAGTCGGGCAGAGGCATGGGGCGGATTTGGCTTTTGTTGACCGCGATGGTGGTGCTGCTGGCGTGGGAGCTGGCGGGGGAGGCCTCTCGCCCACAGCCCAATGTGTCGCTGTGGGTACTCGACCACCAGGGGCAGCAACCACCGGAGAAAGGAGCGCTTTCTACGGTTACCGCAGAGTCTCTCGATGAGCAGGTCAGCCTGGGACTCAAGGCGCATCCGGTATGGCTGCGACTGAGGGTGGTGGGTGCTCTGCCCGGGCAGCGCCTGGTGCTGTCCAATCCGCTGGTTCAGGGAGTCGAGCTGCTGGTCTGTGACGACTCGGGGTGTCGCCCCGTCGCGAGGGAGACGCATTTTGCCGATGATCCGGGGCTCGCTGCTGCCTTGCCTCAGTTCCGCTTGCCTGTGGCAACGAATGAACTGCTGTTGCGCGTCGAGACCGATCAGGCGATACGCTTCAATGTGCAGGTACTGGATGACGTCGATCTACACCGTTACTGGCGTGACTTGTTGCTGGGGCAGGGGCTCTATTTCGGCTTGATTGCGGGCCTGGTGATCTACAACAGCCTTCTGCTGTTCAGTCTTCGCGATACCAACTACCTCTGGTATCTGGGGTTCTTGAGTGGAGCGGGCGCTTACTTCTTGTGTCAGAACGGCTTGCTGCTGCTTTATTTTCCGCAGATGGGGGCACGCCTGAACGAGGCCTTGCTGCTGACGGCCCTGTCGGTGATCAGCATCTGTGGGTTGCAGTTCTGCCGGCGTTTTCTGATGACGGCGCGCCAGGACCCGAGAGTGGACTCGTTGATGCGGTGGCTGTGCTGGCTCCTGGCGCTGGCCGCCGCCATCGCCTGGCTGCTGCCGAGCTTCTTGACCGTGGTGTTCTATTCGCTGCTGGGGGTGCTGACGCTAACGGCTTTTCTGCTGTCGTCGGTGCGTGGCTTGTGGCGTGGCTTTCGCCCCGCTCAGTGGCTGTTGATGGCATGGTCGGTGCTGGTGGTCGGGGTGGTCCTGTTGCTGCTGGTGACCTATGGGTTGTCCCCCCACAACTTCTGGACGCTGCACGGTTTCCAGATCGGTTCCGCGCTGGAGGCCATCCTCTTGTCGCTGGCCCTGGCCGATCGCATCAGTCTGTTGCAGCGCGAGCGAGAGACGCTGCTGGAGGAGAAGGCGCGGTTGCACGGCATGAGCTATCTCGATGGTCTTACTGGTGTGCACAATCGCCGCTATCTCGATGAAGCCTTGCCCGCTGCGGTGGCCCAGGCCGAGGTAAGCGGGCGACCACTGTCGTTGATCATGCTGGATATCGATAACTTCAAGCGATTCAACGATGGCTGGGGGCATGCCGAAGGTGATCGCGCGCTGCAGCATCTGGGCAAGGTGATCGAGGAGGTCGTGCGCGACATCGATCCGGTGTGTCGTTACGGGGGAGAAGAGTTCGTGATTCTGCTCAAGGAGCGCGACGAGCATCAGGCGCTGGATATCGCCGAACGCATTCGCAAGGGTCTGGCGACGACGCCCTTGACGTTGCTCACCGGAGAGCAGGTGTTGTTGACCTGTACTCTGGGGGTGGCCAAACGACTGGAGGGCGAGAGCGCCTCAGCACTGTTGCGGCGGGCCGACCAGGCGCTGTATCGAGGCAAGTATGCCGGCCGCGATCGGGTGGTGCTGAATGCCTCCGGTGGCGTCGCCTCGACAACCTCATGAAGGTACCTTCTGAAGTCTGGCGTCTGGCCGGTTCCCTGATCTTCGACATGCGCAGGCGGGGAACCCTTGGCAGGATGGCGGTCCAAGATGCGTTATATGTTGCCACAGCCGTGTGCCAGCATCGTTTCTTCAACACCAAGGGGGCACCATGAAACCGACTCCAGGAACTCTACGCCAGTCGCGTCTGTGGGGCACGGCCTGGCTGTTGCTGCTGATGGCCGGTTGTACCGGGGCGTCCTCGAGTGGCACCGGGTCGAGCGAGTCGTTCCAGGCAGAGGCGTCCAGCCTGGCGCCACTTCCTGCGAGCTTTCGTGGTGAACTGTCCTGTGATGACTGCAAGGCGGTACGTCTCGATCTGGCGCTCGATGACGGGGGGCGATATCTGCTCAAGGAGACCCACCTGGGAACCGGCGAGCAACCTCGCCGCCGCCACCGTGGTCAGTGGCAGTTGACGGATGGCGAACTGTCGCTGGGCGAGCCCGCCCCGGAAGCGGCGCAGCGGTGGCAAGTCGTGCAGGGTGGCGATCTTGTGTCGCAGGCGTCGCGTACGCCGGATGGCGAGGCTGCCCGCCTGGCGCGTCTGCCCGAACCGCTGCGCGAACCACTGGAAGAGCGCTACTGGAAGCTGGTGCAAGTCGACGGAGAAGTCGCTGTCGACGGTTCTGCGCATATCGTGCTGCACACCCAGGAGGGTCGTCTGGCCGGATCCGGAGGGTGCAACCGCTTGATGGGAAGTTACCAGCGGGAGGGGGATGCGCTGTCGCTGGCCCCGCTGGCCACTACCAGGAAGGCCTGCCAGGGGCCTGTCATGGCCCAGGAGCGCGCGCTGGTCGAGGCACTGGGGGCCACCAGAGCGTTTCGTCTGCTGGCCGATGAGCTTGAACTGCTCGATGAAAACGACAAGGTGCTGGCGCGATTCGAGGTGGTGCACCTGACCTGAGTCCTGCCTCAAGGCAGGCTTTGACGGGCGGCATTGGATTGGCGTGGGAGCGACGACCTGGCGCTGTTCGGGTGGTCGCTTGGCGTTTGGCGCTTGTCGGTTAGAGCGGCGGAGGGACCTGCTCCTCTGACTCATCGCTGATGATCCGGTCCCGACCTTCGGCCTTGGCTCGGTAAAGCAGGTGATCGGCGCGATTGATCAGCAGATCGTAGTGCATGCCGGGCGTATGGCTGGTCACGCCGACGCTGACGGTCAAGGAAATGACGTCGCCGTTGTGCATGATGGGCAGGCTGCGAAGGCGCTCCTGGAAACCTTCGAGCACCGGAAGGATCTCGTTCAAGTCGGCGCCGGGGAAGATCAGCAGGAATTCCTCGCCGCCCCAGCGGCAGAGTACATCCGAGCGGCGAAAGTGGCGCACCAGCAAATCGGAAATCTGGATCAGGCACTGGTCGCCGACCTTGTGCCCATGCTTGTCGTTGATCAGCTTGAAATGATCGATATCGATCAGCGCGAGGCTGTAGGGCGTGTTGGTGCCATCCTGTCTGTCGCCTGACAACTGGCGCAGGTATTCGCCGGCAAAACGACGGTTGTGCAGGCCGGTGAGGGCATCACGGGTCGCCATGCTGGTCAGCGTTTCTTCCTGGGTCTCGTAGACGTGGCGGGCCAGCATGGCGAAGCCGACCATGGTGAACAGCGCACAGGAGAGGTTCAGGGTCGCCAGCATCAGCGGGAAGCCGGGGCCGCTTTCCAGCGGAAACATCTGGGACAGCGGGAACTCCAGGAACAGGAAGATCAGCATCCCCATCAGACCGAGCACCAGCGCGACCCACTTGACCGAGTGGGTGACGGCCGCCCAGCAGGACAGTGTCAGCAGGTAGAAGTGAAAGCCGGCGGAGGTACCCAGGATCACGGTGGCGATGATGGCGTGGCAGTAAGCCTCGGTGGTGATCAGGTAGACCGCGCGGTCCTGCTCGCCATGTTGATTGGCGAGATAGGCGCCAAGCCACATGGCCACGCTGATCACGTTGACCAGCGCCAGCAGCGAGTGATCGAGCACCCAGAACAGTGGAATGAAGAGGAAGTGCACCGCCGCACCCATCAGACTGGCCCAGCGGGTGAGCAGGTGCTTGCGAAGATTGCGGTGTCGAATGTTGTCCGGGCGTTGTGCGGCAGCCTGGGTCAGGGTTGAAAATGGGGCCATGCACGGAAACTCGCTCTCGGTGGAAGTAGTCGTCGAAGCGTTCCAACGAACGGTAGAGTCCTCGCAGTTCTATCGAATCCCATGCCCGGAAGCAGTGTCAGGGCAGGGCTCATGCCTGGGTACGAGCCCCTGCCGGGCACTGCGATGCTACTTAACTGTAGCAGTTTCGTCAGTCGAAAGGCGTCGATGCGCTAGGGTAATTCAGCGCTGTGGTAAACGTTCTGGACGTCATCGAGGTCGTTGAGCATGTCGAGCAGCTTTTCGAACATGGCCAAGTCATCCCCCTCCACCGGCGTGGTGGCCTGGGGCAGGAACTGGATCTCGTCGATCTCGAACTCCTCGGCGCCGAGGGATTCGCGCAGCGCCTGACGCGCCTTGGCGTAGTCGGTCGGCGGAGCAAACACGGTGATCAGGCCGTTCTCGTTCTCGATGTCGGTGACATCCACGTCGGCTTCCATCAAGGCTTCCAGCGCGGCTTCTTCATCCTCGCCGGTGTAGGCGAGGATCGCCAGATGGTCGAACATGTGGCTGACGCTGCCCGGTGTGCCGATCTTGCTCTTGGTCTTGGTGAAGCAGGCACGAACGTCGCCGAAGGTCCGGTTGGGATTGTCGGTCAGACATTCGACGATCACCATGGCGTTGCCGGGACCGAAGCCCTCATAGCGTGCCAGCGAGTAGTCCTCTCCGCCGACGCCCGACGCCTTCTCCAGCGCCCGATCGATGACATGACCCGGTACCTGGTCCTTCTTGGCGCGGTCGAGAAGGCTGCGCAGCGACAGATTGGCGTTCGGATCGACGCCTCCGGACTTGGCGCAGACGTAGATCTCGCGTCCGTACTTGCTGTAGACCTTGGTCTTGGCGGCGGCCGTCTTGGCCATGGATTCCTTGCGGTTCTGGAAGGCCCTGCCCATTGCGTATTCCTGTGGCGTGTCTACACGAGTCTGGAATTCTACGAGAGTCCGCCCCTCGGCGAGAAGTCTTATTTCCCCTCGGCTTGCCCGGGATCGCCTGGAAGACGAACCGGCTTGACTGTCTACACTGTGGTGAATCGATCAAGGAGACGGCCCATGGATCACCATCAGTACCGCCAGGCCCTGGCGGTAGAGCACGCCGGAAGCGAACTGCCGTTTGCCGCCGAGGAGTTCGATCGCCGGCTGGCGCGCGCTCGCAGTGCCATGCAGCGACAGGGGCTGGACGCCCTGCTGCTGTGCCAGGCGGCGGACATCTTCTATCTATGTGGCTATCACACCTTCGAAGTCTCCGTGCACGCGGCCCTGGTGGTCACCCCTTCGCGCACGCTGCTGCAGGTGGCGTCCATCGAGACCGGGCCCGCCGTGGTGACGGCGAGGGTCGATGAAGTGGTCGGCTATCGCTGGGAAGCCCTCGATGAGGTGATCGATCCGTTGGCTGACGCCTTGGCGGACAGTCACGACATCGGCATCGATGGCAGCAGTAGCGGTCTACGGTTTGGCCTGATGCGTCATCTGCAGGGGCGACTCGGTGGCGATCGCTTCCATGATAGTGCCGGTGGCCTGATGGCGAGCCTGAGACTGGTCAAGAGCGACGCCGAACTCGATTGCCTGACGCGCAGCGCCAAGATGACATCGCTTGGGCTTGCGCGTGCCATCGAGGTGGTCGAGCCCGGTGTCACCGACAACCAGGTGGCCGCCGTCGGTGCCCAGGTGATGCTCGAGGCCGGCAGCGAATTTTTCAGCCTGGCCCCGATCGTCACCAGCGGGTCGCGCAGTGGCATCATCCACGTCAACCACAAGCGCCGGGGCATCGCTTCGGGCGATGCGGTGTTCCTCGAGTTTGGTGCCGTCTGGCAGCGCTACACCGCGCCGACCATGCGCACGGTGGTGGTCGGGCCGATCAGCGACGAGATGCGCCTCGCCGCCGACCTGTGTGTCGAGATGGAGGCCCGCATGTGCGAGGCCATGACGCCGGGCACACCTTTCGAAGACGTCGCCCGGCTCGCCGATGCTATCCTGGCGCCACACCGCGAACGCTTCTTCCATTCGGGGGTTTACGGCTACGCGGTCGGTGCCCAGTTTCCGCCGAGCTGGGTGGAAGGCACGGGTTTTCTCGCCGCCGGGCAGACCAAGCCGCTTGCCCGCAACATGGTCTTCCACCTGCCGCTGTGTCTGCGCTTGCCGGGAGGTTTCGGCATCGGTCTAAGCAATACGGTGAGGGTCACCGATCGAGGCGCGATGCGCCTGACCGACCACGACATGGCACTGGTGCACCGACCTTGACAGCACACGCCGCATGAACGGCACAAGGGTATGATGAGCGGCTGGCGTCATGCGATACGAGAGCGGAACATGCTGCGTTTTTTCGAGAGGCTGGTGGATCCCTATCCCGACCAGCCCGAGTCGGTACCCGCGGACCGGTTGTGGCCCTTCGTGCTGCACTACTCGCGTCCCTTCACCGGGCTGTTGGCGGCCATGGCGGTGGTCACGGCGCTGGTCTCCATCGCCGAGGTGGTGTTCTTCACCGCCATGGGCGAACTGGTGGACTGGCTGGCCGAAGCCGACCGTGAGGGCTTTGTCGACACCCACCTGACCAGTTTGATCGGCCTGGGAGCGGCGGTGCTGGCAGGACTGCCACTTCTGGTGTTTTTGCTGTCGTTGATCACCCACCAGGGAATCTTCGGCAACTACCCCATGCTCGGGCGCTGGCTCTCCCATCGGCTGATGCTCGAGCAGAGCCTGTCGTTCTTTCATGACGAGTTTGCGGGGCGCGTCTCGCAGAAGGTGATGCAGACCGCGCTGGCCATGCGCGAGACCGTCACCAAGGTGCTCGACATGCTGGTCTATGTGCTGGTGTATTTCACCGGCGCGCTGGTGGTGCTGGGGGCCGCCGAGCCCTGGTTGATGGCTCCTCTGGTGCTATGGCTTGCGGGCTACCTGGCATTGATGAGGGTTTTTATCCCCCGGCTACGCCGGGTGTCCATGGCCCAGGCGGACGCGCGGGCGGTGATGACCGGGCGGGTCGTGGACAGCTACAGCAATATCCAGACGATCAAGCTGTTTGCCGATGCCGGGGCAGAGCAGGCTTACGCCCGGGAAGCCATGGATGGCTTCATGGGAACGGTACATCGGCAGATGCGCCTGGCCACCTGGCTATCGGTGTCGTTGGCGACCCTCAATACCCTGCTGCTGGTGGGTATGGCGGGACTGGTCGTACTGGCCTGGTATCACCGCTGGGTGTCCCTTGGTGAAACGGCGGTGGCGATCGGTCTGGTCATGCGGGTGCGCTCCATGTCCGACTGGATCCTGTGGGAAGTCGCTGGCCTGTTCGAGAATGTCGGCACCGTTCAGGACGGTATCAACACCCTGTCGCGTATCCCCGAAGTGCAGGATCGACCAGCGGCCCCTGCGCTGCGGGTCCAGCACGGCGAGATTCGTTTCGAGGACGTGGTCTTTGGCTACGCCCGGGGAAGCCAGGCGGGCCCCAGGGTGTTCGACGGTTTCGATCTGCACATTTCCCCGGGCGAAAAGGTGGGCATCATCGGCCGCTCCGGCGCCGGCAAGTCGACCCTGGCGTCGCTGCTGATGCGCTTTCATGATCTGCAGGCCGGGCAGATAACGATCGATGGTCAGAATATCGCCGAGGTCACCCAGGCATCGCTGCGTCGACAGATCGGTATGGTGACCCAGGATACTTCCCTGCTGCATCGATCGCTGCGCGAGAATCTGACCTACGGTTGTCGAGACTGCAGCGAAGAAAGGTTGTGGCAGGCGGTGCGTCAGGCGCATGTTCACGAGTTTATCGAGGATCTGGTCGATCCTCATGGGCGTCGGGGCCTGGATGCCCAGGTGGGAGAGCGCGGTGTGACCCTGTCCGGGGGGCAGCGCCAGCGGATCGCCATCGCTCGGGTGTTGCTCAAGGATGCGCCGATCCTGGTGCTCGACGAGGCCACCTCGGCGCTGGACTCCGAGGTGGAAGCGGCAATTCAGCAGCATCTCTATACCCTGATGGAGGGCAAGACCGTCATCGCCATTGCCCATCGTCTGTCGACCATCGCCATGCTCGATCGACTGGTAATCATCGACAAGGGGCGCATCGTCGAGATGGGTGAGCACGAATCTTTGCTGGCCCGGGATGGCCTCTATGCTTCCCTGTGGCGCCGCCAGGTCGGAGGTTTTCTGGGGGAATGACGGACCATGGTCAGCTTGGTGTGATCAAGAAACTAGGCGGTTTAATGCGCGAGTGGTGCGCAAGTACTGCGCAAGTAGTGCAGGGTTGGCTATGATCACTCGTCCATGCCCAAGACAGTCGACGGAATCTGGATGCGCACCTTCCACATGAATGCTCTAGAGGCGAAACGACGACGTGTCCGTGTCAGTTGATCCATCCCCCTTTGTGACGAATGCGTCCGACTCGGGGCGTCGTCGTGCCATTGCGCTCTATGTGACCGCCTTGATGCTGCTGGTCGCCGGCATCGTGTGGACCCTCAGGGGCCAGTATCTGGCCGAGGTGGAGCGTGTGGAGCAACGTCTCGACGCGCGAGCGGAGGTGGTCGAGGCGCTGGTGGCCGAGCCTTTTGATGTCGCGACTCACGCGCTTGCCGGGCTACTGGCTCTCGATGAAATGATCAATCCTGCCGGCAATGGGCCGCCGATGGCACCCTTGCTCAGGGAGCGAACCAGGTCCCTTCCCCTGGTAGAAGACCTGGCGATCCTCTCGGACCCGACAAGCGCAGAAGCTCGCTTTTTCGAGGGTTGGTTGCCCCAGGATGCGTTTCTTCGACAGTTGGCCGGATTGAGGAGGGGAGAGACCCTGGTCTCGTCTCTGCACTATTCGCCGTCTGCCGGCGAATATCGCATGACCCTGGTGCAACGGAGCACGGCAGAGACCACTCAGATGCATGTTGCCATGGCATCGATCGACCCCGGGCCCTTGGCGGAAGCGATCAAGGGGTTCGGCCTGATGCAGGGAGAAAGCATCGCCCTGGTCGACAGCGAGGCACGACTGGTGGTCCGCGTGCCTGCGGCTGGGCTGGCGCCGGGAGAATTGGTGTCGCAGGCGGGAAGTCGATCGCTGACAGCGGACTCGCCGGATACGCTTCACTTCCGCCAGGTATCTCCAATGGACGGTCAGGAGCGGTTGTTCGTGGCGAGGCGAGTGGCCGAACTGCCTCTGTGGCTGGTGCTGGGCTACAGTCACGAGGCGTTGCTGTCCGGCTGGAGCCAGCGCCTGTGGCCACTGGTAGTGCTGGGGGCGTTGCTGGCCCTGCTCGGATTATGGTTGCTGCGTCACGTGCTGGCGCAGGGGCGTGCCCAGCTGGTGTTGCAGGGGGAGGTGGTCGAACGGCAACGCGCCGAACAGGCCGCCCACCGCCGTGAAGCTCGCTTGAAGGCGTTGATCGGTTCCATGCAGGACCTCGTGCTGGTGCTGGATCGCGGTGGCCACTTCTCCTTCGTCCATGCCGGAGACGAAGCCTTGCTGCTGGCACCACCGGAGGTCCTGGTCGGCAGCCACTACCGCGCCTTTCTGCCGCCTGACATCGCCAGACGTCTGGACGGGGCGCTGGCCGAGGTGGCGGCCAGCGGTGAAGTACGTCGGCTGGACTATTCTCTGAGCGTAGGTGGCGGCCCACGTGACTTCAGTGCATTGATCAGTCCGCTGCTCAGCGGTGACGGGGAGCATGACGGTGTCCTGCTGGTAGTGCGTGATGTCACCCTGGAGCGGTTGCATCAGGCCAATATGAGCATCGCCGCGGTAGCCTTCGAGACCCACCTGGGCATGATGATCACCGATGTCGATGGCCGCATTCTCAAGGTCAATCGGACCTTTACCGACATCACCGGCTATCGCGAAGACGAGGTCCAGGGGAGTCGCCCAGACATCCTGCGCTCGGGGCGACATGACGAACACTTCTATCGACAGCTATGGCAGCGGATCGGCGATACCGGTGCCTGGCAGGGCGAGATCTGGAATCGTCGCAAGAGCGGAGACATCTATCCTCAATGGCTGACCATCAGCGCGGTGCGTGACGAGCGGGGGCAGCTGCGCAACTACGTGGCGACGCTCAGCGACATCACCGAGCGCAAGGCAGCGGAGGAAGAAATTCATCAGCTTGCCTTCTTCGACCCGCTGACGGGCCTGGCCAATCGACGCCTGCTGCTCGATCGACTCGGCGAAAAACTGGAACGTTGTCAGCGGCATGGCTGTTACGGAGCGCTGTTGCTCATTGATTTCGATAACTTCAAGCAGGTCAACGATACCCTCGGCCACCACGGCGGTGACGAGCTGCTCAGAGAAGCCGCCCGTCGCTTCGAGTCGGTATTGCGCGAGGAGGATACTCTGGCACGCCTCAGCGCCGATGAGTTCGTGGTGGTCCTCGAAGGCGTGGGCGTGGAACTCGAGACCGCGGTGCGCGTGGCCGATACCGTTGCTCGCAAGCTGCTGAACACGCTGGATATGCCGGTCTGGATCGAAGGACGTCCGGTGTCGCCGAATGCGCGCGTCGGTATCAGTCCGTTTCGCGACGAGGTCTCTCGCGAACGGTTGTTGCAGCAGGCCGACATGGCCTTGTTCCAGGCCAAGAGTCAGACCGCCAGCGACGTCTGCTTCTTCGACCCGGGGATGCAGCGACGGATGCAGCAGCGTGCTCAGCTATACGAAGACCTGCTTGGCGCGCTGGCGCGCTCTGAGCTGTATCTGGTCTACCAGAAGCAGGTCGATCAGCTTGATTGTGTCACCGGGGTCGAGGCGCTGATCCGCTGGCGACACCCCGACAGGGGCCTCGTTCCGCCGTCCGAGTTCATTCCGCTGGCCGAGGAGCGCCCTCTGATCCACGAACTCGGTCTCTGGGTCATCGAGCAGGCCTGCCTGACGCTGGTGGATTGGGTGCAGCAGGGTGATGACACCACCAGGACCGTGTCGGTCAACGTCAGTCCCAGGCAGTTTCAGGATCCCGGCTTCGTTGCCCGGGTCAGTGATATCCTCGCGCGCACCGGGGCGCCGGCCCGGCGTCTCAAGCTTGAGGTAACCGAGTCGCTGTTCGTGGCGGATCGCGACGGGGTCGAACGCACCATGACGCGGCTCAAGGCACTGGGCGTGACCTTCGCGCTGGACGACTTCGGCACCGGCTACTCGTCGCTGGCCTATCTGAAGCGTCTGCCGCTGGACGAGCTGAAGATCGACCAGTCCTTCGTTCGCGACGTGCTCGACAACGCCACCAGCTCCGCCATCGTGGCAAGCACCATTGCTCTGGCGCGCAGCCTGGGGCTTGATGTGATTGCCGAGGGAGTGGAGTCAGCGGAGCAGCGGGACTGGCTTCATCGACACGGTTGCCACCGTTACCAGGGCTTTCTGTACGGACAGCCGGCGCCGCTGTCCGAGCTTGATTTCTCGACCTTGTAAGCGGCGGGCGCGGCCCGCCAGACGAACACCTGATGGAGCCTGCATGACCGCGCCTTTTTTCATCGACGCCTGGTCGTTTGGCCAGGAAGTCCGCCAGTTGCCCGAGCCAGCGCCTGGCCCGCTTCAGGCAGGCGCCTGGTACCACTTTCAGCGGGATGCCGAAGCCACCTGCGAGCGCCTCGAGCTGGCAGGAATCCCCGAATCCGCCATCGACGGCGTGCTGGCCGAGGACACCCGGCCGCGCTTCGAATCTCTGGGCAAAGGCAACTTCCTGTTGATTCTGCGTGGGGTCAACCTCAACCAGGGCGAGCAGCCCGACGACATGCTCAGTATCCGCATCCTCTATTACGATGGGGTGCTGATTTCCACCCGCAAGCTGCCTTCCCGGGCCATCGCCGACATACGCCGTGAGCTCGAGCAGGGCAAGGGGCCTGACGATCTGGGAGCAGTGGTGGTGGATATCATCGAAAAGCTCCACGAGCGCATCGAGGATTTCGTCGAGCCCTTCGACGCCACCATCGCCGCCCAGGAAGAAGAGCCTGAGGCCGACAACGCCGTCCTGATGTCGCTGAACAAGCGGTTGATCAAGCTGCGTCGCTTCCTCAAGCCCCAGCGCTACGCCATTGAAGCGATGATCGACAGCCTGCCACCGCTGCTTGCCGATGATCGATTCGATCTGGCCAATGCCCGCGACACCATCCAGCGAATCAACGAGTCGGTGGACTTCTATCTTGAGCACGTAGGCATGGTTCAGCAGTACCAGACCCACCAGCACACCGAAAAGGTCAACCGCAACACCTACCTGCTGTCGATCATCTCCGGCATCTTCCTGCCGATCAGCTTTCTGACCGGCCTGCTGGGCGTGAATATCGGCGGCATGCCTGGCGTCGACAATCCCATGTCCTTCGCCCTGTTCTGCACCTTCATGGTGGTGCTGGTGGCGGTGGAGCTGGTGGTGCTCAAGCGCTGGCGTTTTATCTAGGCCCCGTCAGCCACTTGAGCCAGCCTCTTGAGCCAGCCGCTTGAGCCTGCCGCTTGAACCAGCCGCTTCAGCGACCTTTGGCCGCCGAACGCTGGTCACACCGCGTCGACGGTTAGCCGGGAGCGGCGATGGCCCGTCGCGCCTTCAGCAGAAAGCCAAGGCCCACCAGGGAAAGTCCTGCCAACAGCCCGAACAGGGCGGTATAGCTGCCGAACAGCCCATGTAGCGCACCCAGCAGGGGTAGCCCGACAAGCACCCCGCTGTAGGTCAGCACCAGGCAACCGCCGGCGGCGTCGGCCACCCGTTCGGCGGGGGCCAGACGGGTGATCTCGGCCATGAACACGCCGTTCCAGCCAAGCGCCGACAGGCTCATGAGGCACAGCACCGCGACCATTGCCCAGCGCGGCCAGTCGGCGTCCATGGTGGCGATGGCCAGGCCGCTACCGGCGCTCAGGCAGGCCAGCCCCATCAGGGTGATCAGGCGATCGTCGAGGATATCGCCGACAAGGCCCCACAGCACTCGGCCGAAGATGCCGAAGACCTGGACCGCGGACATGGTGGCGCCGGCGACGACCAGGCCGACGCCCAGATCCTCGACCAGCAGCGCCACGGTGAAGGCCGAGACCGATAGCTGGATGGCTGAAAAGCAGAGACTCAAGAGGGCCAGATAGCGCAGCGCCGGGCGCTGCCAGACCACCTGGAGACCGGCCAGGGGCGTGGTCAGCCAAGGAGTGCGAGGGTCGCGCTCGCGGTCCCAGTGATGGCGCTGCAACTGCAATAGCAGAATACCGATGACGGCGACCAGGAACAGGCAGCCCAGAGCCGCCTGCCAGCCGATGGCCAGCGCCAGGGCGGGGGCGACAAGGCCCGCCAGCACGCCACCGAAGGGCACCCCGGTCTGCTTGAGCGAGAACACCAGGCCCTGGCGGTGACGCGGAGTAACCCGAAACAGCAAAAGCGACGCGGAGGGGTTGGTCAGGCCATAGCCGAGCCCGGCGATCAGCGAGGCCAGGGCGAAGGTGGCCAGCGACGGCAGGGTCAGCAGCGCCGCGCCGCCGCCAAGCAGCCCCAGCGCCAGCTGGCTGACTCGACAGGGGCCATAGCGTCGGGTCAGCGGCCCGCCGACCAGCGAGGTCAGCATGGCGCCACCGAAGATCAGGCTGACCTGGATACCTACGGTGGCGGTGGAAACCCCCAGCGAGTCCGCCAGGGTCGGCGCGATCGCCGAGGGAAACAGCGCCACCAGCGACGAGAAGGCCAGCACCAGGGTCGTTGCCAGCAGGGCGATACCGACCTGAGGAGGCGGTGAGGGTGGTGAAGAGGGAGCTGGAGAGGGCGCCGTCTGCTGGTTCATGCCCCCGCGTCTGCCCCGGCCAGGCCCTCACGCGGTACCCGGCGCAGGTGGCTTTCGGTCGTGCCGCCGGGCAGTGCCGCGATCAAGTCGGCCGCGTGCAACAGCGCGCCAAGATCGATGTCACCTGCCATCCCGCCCCCCTGCAGGGCGTAGACCAGGTCTTCGCTGGCGGTGTTGCCGGTGGCCCCCGGAGCGAAGGGACAACCGCCGAGGCCGGCGCAGGCAGCGTCGAGTGCGGTGGCACCGTGGCGGGCCGCGAACAGGGCGTTGGCCACGCCCATGCCGAAGGTGTCGTGGCCGTGGAACGCCCAGGACAGGGCGGGAGATCGGTGGCGCTCGGTCAGCTCGGTGAAGTGGTCCGCCACCTGGAAGGGTGTGGCGCGACCGGTGGTGTCGCACAGGGCGACTTCCACCGGCAACTCGCCGGTGATGGCGAGCGCCTTAGTGAGCACCTCATCGACCCGGCGCCAGTCGACTCTGCCGTCGAAGGGGCAGTCGAAGCTGGTGCCAAGGTCCAGGCGCAGGGCGGTGTTGCCCTTGGCGCGCACCGCCTCGACCACACGGGCGAAGGCCGCCAACGATTCATCCACCGACTGGCGCACATTATTGCGGTTGTGCGCCTCGGACACCGAGACCACGTAGACCAGCTCGCTGACATCGTGTTCAAGCGCAAGCTCGGCTCCCTTGAGGTTGGGAACAAGCGCGGAGAATCTCACATCGCGGCGATGGGCGAAGGCGCGGATCAGCTCGCCGGTGTCCGCCATCTGCGGAATCGCCCGGGGGCTGACGAAGGAGCCGATCTCCATGCGTCGGATGCCGGCGTCGAGCAGCGCCTGGATGACCTCGATCTTGCGCTCTGTCGGCAGCGGATCGGCGATCGACTGGAAGCCGTCGCGCGGGGCGACCTCGACCAGTTCGATCGGGGCGGGTGACGAGGTGGTCATGCGGGAGTCTCCGTCGGGTTCAAGGGTGGGTGGCATCGATGTGATCGGAGCCGTCCGGCGGCGGCAGTGGGGCTCCGCGGGAAAGGCTCGCCAGGGTGTCGATCAGAAACTGAAGGCCGAGTGCGGTAAAGCCGATCGGCAGCAGCGCGTAGGGGATGCCCATGGGGGTGCCGAGGGCGCTGGACACCCGTTCGCCGTACTCGAAGGCCTGGGCCGCCATCAGATAACCGCGCCAGGCGAGGATCGCGCAGAACGTCATCCCGGCAAGACCAGTGAACACTTCCAGCACCCGACGCGCCTTGGCGGGAAGCTTGTCCTTGAAGAAGGTGATACGGATATGGGCGTCGAAGCGTTGGGCCTCGGCGGCGCCCATCACCGCCAGATACACCAGCAGGAAGGAGTTGATCTCCAGGCTCCAGTGGGTGGGGGCGGAGAAGGCGTAGCGCATGACAGTGTCGTAGCAGATCGACACCGTCATGAACACCAGCACCGCCATCGAGGCCAGGCGCAGGATGGCGAGTACGCCATCCCAGCCCTTGAGGGGGATCCTCTGTGCGTGCGCTTTCATGGCGACCTCAGGCCTGTCCCAGCGCGAGCTTGATGGCACGTTCGCCGAGTTCCTCACCGACCTCGCCTTTCCAGTGGTCCCATACCTTGTGGGTGGCCTCGTTGAAGGCGGCCAGATCCTCGTCGCTGGGGGCGATGATCTCGACGTTCTCCTCGCGCACCTGGGGCCAGTACTCGTTGGGATAGATATCGTCGTTGCAGTGGCTGATGAAGTTCTCGTCGTACCAGCGGGCGGCATCTTCGAGGATCGCACGGCTGTCGTCGTCGAGGCTGTCCCAGCGGTCACGCAGCATGAAGGGCGCCACCGAGAAGCCGGTGATCGGCAGCTGGTAGCACACGTCCACCTGCTCCTGCAGGCTGCGCCCGATGATGGTGGAGATATTGAACACGCCGGCGTCCACGGTACCGCGCTGCAGCGCCATGTAGGTCTCTGACGAAGGAATGCGCACCGCACCGATGTCGTAGGGCTCCAGCGCCGAGGTGGCCTCGAAGCTGACCACCCTGACCTTCTTGCCGCGAATGTCCTCGAGGCTGCGCACCGCGTTGTCCTGGGTGCTCCAGATGTACTCGGGCTCGAGGATGCCGCCGCCGGAGGTCAGCATGTAGAGGTTTTCCTTGGCCAGCTCCTCATTGATCAGGTCGAACAGCGGGCTGCCCTGACGCAGCCGCTCGGGGTGGCGGTACAGCTCGCCGACGACACCGGGCAGCCCGGTGATGCCGAGGATCGGCAGCGAGCGGGTGATGTAGGAGGTGGTGTGGAACATGAAGTCGATATTGCGCGAGCGCAGCGCGGGAAGCTGTTCGTCGGCCTTGAGCAGTTGGCCCGAGTCGTAGAAATCGACCTCGAGCACGTCGCCGCCGTTGTCGCGCAGGTAGTTGACGAAGCCGGCGGAGCCGTAGGTCAGCGCCTTGTAGGACGGTGGCAGGTAGGTCACGCCGGTGAAGGTGGTGGCGGCGCGGGCATGGCGTGGCATCAGCGCCTGGGGGCCCAGCAGCG
Organism: Halomonas sp. BN3-1; assembly: GCF_003056325.1. Classification (NCBI taxonomy): domain Bacteria; kingdom Pseudomonadati; phylum Pseudomonadota; class Gammaproteobacteria; order Oceanospirillales; family Halomonadaceae; genus Halomonas; species Halomonas sp. BN3-1. Next base: position 77,131 of record NZ_PYVV01000017.1, read on the forward strand.
AGGCCCCTGCGGTGGCGAAGGCGGTGGTCTTGAGCAGTTGGCGGCGGGTCAGGTTCATGGGAATGTCTCCGTCTTGTCATTGTCGTTGTTGCCCCTGGCCAGCGGGGCGAGTGAATCGGGGCCCCTTCAGTGCATCAGGCTCGGTAGCCACAGGCTGATGCTGGGGAAGAACACGAACAGCATCAGCACCAGGAACTGCACCGCCACGAAGGGCAGCGCGCTCTTGATGATCTCCTCCACCGACAGCTCCGGGCAGACCCCCCTGAGCGCGTAGAGGTTGAGCCCTACCGGCGGGGTGATCACCGCGATCTCCAGGTTCAGCACCATGACGATGCCGAACCACAGGGGGTCATAGCCCATGGCCTGGATCAGCGGCAGCAGCACCGGCGTGGTGACCACGATCAGCGAGACCGCATCGACGATCATGCCGAGCAGGATCAGCAGCAGCATGACCGCCAGCAGGATCGCCCAGTCCGGCAGGCCCGAGGCGGTCAGCGATTCGGTCAGTAGCTGCGGCACCCGCACCATGTTGAGGTAGTCGCCGAAGATCTTGGCGCAGCCGATGATCAGCAGGATGGCGCCGCTGACTCGCGCGGTGCTGGCCAGGATGCGGCCGAAGGAGGCAAGCGTCAGGCAGCGGAAGATCAGCGCGGCGATCACGAAGGCGCCGAAGGCGCCGATGCCGGCGGCCTCGCTGGGGGTGGCCAGTCCAGAATAGATAGAGCCAAGCACCACCAGCACCAGCAGGGCGGCGTGCCAGATGTGGGCAAGGCTGGCGAAGCGCTCGCGCCAGCTGAAGCGTTGCTCGACGCTGGGCGCTTCCTCGGGCTTCAGACTCACCCGGATAAAGATGTAGAGCGACAGCGCCAGGGCCAGTACCACCCCGGGGACGATACCGCCGATGAACAGGTCGGCCACCGATACGCTGGCCACGGCGCCATAGATGATGAAGGGCACACTGGGCGGGATCAGCATCGCCAGGGCGCCGGCGCTGACCACCGCACCGGCGGCCAGCGAGCGGCTGTAGCCGCGCTCGAGCATCTGCGGTACGGCGATCGAACCGACCGCGGCGACGCCGGCCAGGCTCACCCCGGACACCGCGCCGAACACCGCCGAGGCGCCCACCGAGGAGATCGCCAGGCTACCCCTGAGCCAGTGCAGCCACCTCACCGCCGCCTGGAACAGGTTGTTGCCCACCGGCGTCGCGCCGAGCAGGTTGCCCATCAATATGAACAGCGGCAGGGCGATCAATTCGAAGGCATTGAGCTGGCCAAACAGCGATGACGGCGCGAAGAAGAACGCCATGGAGCCCCGGGCCATGTACAGGCCGGCGAGCCCGGCCAGCCCCAGGGACAGAAATATCGGCAGGCCGACGGCGATCAATACGATCAGCAGCGCCAGGACGAGTAGGGGTTCCATGCAAGAGCCTCTAGGTTGTTGTTGTCGGCAGAGTGGTCGCTGGTTGGCGGTGCTAGATCACGCTGTCCTTGCGCAAGGCGTCGATGCTGTTGTGGTCGAGTTCCAGCCAGTCGCCGAGCACCGCCTCGGTGTGTTCGCCCAGGGCCGGACCGACCTGGCGTACCTTGCCAGGCGTCTGCGACAGCCGCGGAAAGACGTTCTGCATCGGCAGCGGCTTGCCGTGGCGGTCCGGCACCTCGACGATGGAGCCGCGCTCCTTGATGTGTTCGTCTTCGAGCATGTCCTTGGCGGTGTACACCAGGCCCGCCGGGACACCGGCGTCGGCCAGCAGGTCGACGATATGCTGGGCATCGTGGTGGGCGGTCCAGGCGGCGATCAGCTCGTCGATGGCCTGCTGGTTCTCGCCTCGCGCGCGATGGTCGGCATAGTCCGGATGATCGGCCAGGGTGGGCTGACCCATGGCCTCGCACAGCCGGCGGAAGACGGTGTCCTGATTGGCGCCGATGATGACGTCCCGGCCGTCCCTGGCGGGATAGGCGTTGGACGGCGCGATCTTGGGCAGGAAGCTGCCTGCGCGCTCACGGATCTTGCCGGCCCGGGCGTAGTCGGGGATCAGGCTCTCCATCATCGCCATCACCGCCTCGAAGATGGCACTGTCCACCACCTGGCCACGCCCGGTCTTCTCGCGCTGGTGCAGCGCCAGCAACGCGCCCATGGCGCCCTGGACCCCGGCCAGGGTGTCGCCCAGCGAAATCCCCACCCTGACCGGGGGGCGGTCCGGGTAGCCGCTGATGTAGCGCAGCCCGCCCATGGCTTCGCACACCGCCGCGAAGCCGGCACGCGACGCGTAGGGACCGTCCTGGCCGAAGCCGGTGACCCGCACCATGATCAGCCCCGGGTTGTCGGCCGACAGGCTCTGGTAGTCCAGGCCCCAGCGCTCCATGGTGCCGGGGCGGAAGTTTTCGATCAGCACATCGGCCTTGGCCGCCAGGCGCCGCAGCAGGTCCTGGCCCTCGGGCTTGCGCAGATCGAGGGTCAGCGACTGCTTGTTGCGGGCGATCACGTTCCACCACAGCGGTTCGCCGCTCTCGTCGGTCTGGCCCCATTGGCGCATGGCGTCGCCCTTGCCCGGTGGCTCGATCTTGACCACCTGGGCGCCGAAGTCGGCCAGTACCTGGCCGCAGGTGGGCCCGGCGATAAGCTGGCCGAGTTCGAGCACCTTGAGGTCGTCCAGCGGGAGTGAGGCGATAAGCTCGTTCATGTTGGAGGTCCGTGGTCAGAGGTCGAGGGTGGAAGATGAAGGGTGAAACGCAAAAAAGGGCCGCGCCGGGAGGATCACGGGGGCGATGAGGTCGCGGTCGAGGTGTCGACGGTCACGTGCAATACCCGCGCGGCCAGCAGATGGGCGCGCATCACGTTCTCCGCCCAGGCGGCGTTGCCGGCGCCGATGGCGATCAGCATCTCGCGGTGGTGCTGCATGCTGCGTTTGAGCGCCGAACGGTCGTAGCTGGCGAAATTGCGTCGGATGATCGAGGTACGCACCACGCTCTCGAGGATCTGGGCAAGACGCTGGTTGTCGCTGGCATGGATCAACAGGCGGTGAAACTCGTGGTTGAGCGAGGCCAGTTCGCTGTGGCCCGCACCATCGAGGGGGCTCTCGGTCAGGGCCTCCATGCGCGAGGCCAGGTCGTCCAGATGGGCGAGGGTGCCAGCGTCGATGTGTCGGCAGGCGAGCCCGACCGCCATGGGTTCGAGTACCAGGCGCAGTTCGAACACTTCACGAGCGTCCTTTTCGGTCCACTCGGTCACCCTGGCGCCCTGATGGGGGATGGCCTCGAGCCAGCCCTCGGAGACCAGCTCCCGCAGTGCCTCGCGGACCGGGGTACGGCTGACCTCGAGCTCCCGGGCAACCGCCGCCTCACGCACGAATTCGAGCGGTCGATAGACGCCGTCGAGGATGCGTTGCTTGATGGCTTCATGGACCTGGGCGGTGGCCGTGCGGGCACCGCTGGCTTCGAGCGGGGTGGTCGGAGTCACGAGGAAATCTCTTACATTGCATACAATCGTAAGAGTAGAGGGCTTTATGGCTGGGCGAAGTTAGACTTTTGGTCGAAATTGCATGCAGCGTCTGGTGATTCCCCGGTGGTGGACCAGTCCTAGGCGCTGTCCGAAAAGTCGACGAGCGAAGGTTAGACAAGGCAAAAATCGGTGAGAAAGCGCAGTTTACGGGGTGTAAATGAGCATTTTGACCGGGCTGGCGCACCAGCCGATTTTTAACGCCGTATTACCGAGCGCAGGCACTTTTCAGACAAGCCCTAGCCCACCGCGTCGTTGGCTGCGAAGACGCTGTCGGCCAGGTAGCGTTCGTCGAACTGGCCGGCATCGGCCAGGGCGGCCGGATCAGGCAGCAGCAGACGATGACGGTTTCGGTGCAGCAGGCCCTCCTCGTCGAGTGCGCTGAAGGTGCGACTGACGTGCACAGGACTCAGCCCCAGCACGTCGGCCAGCATTTCCTGGGACAGTGGCAGACGGATGCTGTGGTCTTCCTGCCGGCCGGCGGTCTTGGCCAGGCGCTCGTACATTTCCATGATGAAGTGAGCCAGCTTCTGTCTGGCGCTGCGTCGCGACAGATTGACCAGGCGCTCGGTCAGCAGCACCTGCTGGCGGCTGGCCATGGCGAAGAGGATCGAGGTCAGGGTGGTCGACTGTTGAAAGATGTCGGTCAGACGGGCGTGGGGGAAGCGGCAGATGGTGCCGTCCTCGATCATCTGGACGCCGGTAAGCCGCTGATGAAAGGCGTATTCGCGTAGCCCGATCACGTCGCCGGGGAGGTAGACCTCCAGGATCTGGCGCGCGCCATCTTCCAGCTGCCGGTAGGAGAAGGCCCAGCCCTGGCTCAGGGTGAAGAAGTCCTGGGCAGGATCGCGTTCTTCCCAAAGGCTATCGCCGGCCTTGACCTCCAGCGGTGACTTCTCGAGCGCGCCCAGCAGCTGGCGATCGCCATCGCTGAGCGGGTGATAGTGGCGAAAATGCTTGACGATGCAGCTGTCCCGGTTCGACACGGCAAGGCTCCTTGCACGACAGGCTCGATGGAGAATGCGTATTAGGGGTTTACGTTAACTCAGGTTATGTCGGCGCGGTAGATACACGCCCAGGATGGGGGTCCATCGCCGAGGTCGGTCAAGGCACAGCGTCTCCGGTCACGGCGATCCATTCTGGAATCGTTACGGAGGCGGAGTCATGACTTACGCACCCAACCAACTGTCGATCCGTTCGGATGATGGCTATCCCACACGGCTCGACGCGCCAATGGGCAATATCGCTCGCCATTGCCCGGTCGTCCATGCGACGCCCGAGCAGCGCCAGGCCGGGCCGCTCGACGAGCAGGAGCTGGCCGCATTCGAAGAACGTGGCTTTCTCTGGTTCGACAGCTTCTTCGAGGCCGACGACATCGAGCCCTTCTTCGATGAACTAAGCGCCATGGAGCGCGATCCCGAGCTGACTGGCAGCGACAAGGTCATCACCGATCCTGTCTCAGGCGCCATTCGTTCGGTGTTCGGCATGCACGAATTGTCCGAGCGCTTCGATCGCCTGACTCGCTCGCCGCGGCTTCTGAAGATCGTCGAGCAACTGCTCGGGGGCGGTGTCTACGTGCACCAGTCGCGGATCAACGACAAGGCCGGCTTCCAGGGCAGTGGCTTCGATTGGCACTCGGACTTCGAGACCTGGCACGCAGAAGACGGCATGCCCGGCATGCGCGCGCTGAGTGTCTCGCTGATGCTCACCGACAACGGCGAGTTCAATGGACCGCTGATGCTGGTACCGGGCTCCCATCGCCAGTTTGTCCCCACCGTGGGACGCACCCCGGACCAGAACTGGGAGACCTCGCTCAAGGCGCAGCACATCGGCGTACCCACCCGAGAGCAGCTGGGACCGATCATCGAACAGCAGGGCATCGAGGCGCCCAAGGGGCCGGCCGGGTCGATTCTGCTGTTCGACTGCAACGCGCTGCATGCGTCCAACAGCAACCTGTCACCGTGGCCGCGCTCCAACCTGTTCTTCGTCTATAACAGCGTCGACAACCGCCTGGTCACCCCCTTCGGCGCCAAGTCCCCACGGCCCGAGCACTTAGCGGCGCGCGAGCGCACGCCGGCACTGGGATGATCCGGTGCCAGCCAATGTCGGTAGATGGCTTCGCCCTTGGGCGTGGCCGCTCCCCATCAAGAGAAAAGAGCCATCAAGAGGAAGCCCCCATGCACATTGGCGACACCCTGCTGATTGCCCGTGATCTGGTCATGGTAGCCGAGGACCAGTTGTCCTCGGGTAACACCGCCGAGATCATCGATACCTCGGCCCTGGTCGAAGGTGACGGTGACGACATACGTCTGCCGCGCTATCGGGTACTGATCGACGAGGTCGGGGAGCGGGATTGCTCCTGCACCATTCTCGAACGCCTCGAATAGTCGGGTGCTGGCGCCTGGTCTGACGATCGGCATCGGCTTCTGTATCGGCTGCGAGTGCCAAAGCCACATGGGGTGACGGCCGGGCCATGCGTCTGTTAAGGATGGAGCACATTCTCGGACGTGGAGGCACGATGACGATTCAGCTCAAGCGGGCCTACGATGCGCCCGCCAACAACGACGGCTATCGGGTGCTGGTGGACAGGCTCTGGCCGCGGGGGATCGCCAAGGACGAGGCGCGTATCGATGAATGGATCAAGGAGGCCGCCCCCAGTGATGACCTGCGCAAGGCCTTTCACAGCGAAGCACTGGGCTGGGGCGAGTTTCGTCAGCGCTATCTGGCTGAGCTGAAGGCGCAGCGGGAAACGCTCAGACCCCTGGCCGAGCGCAGCCAGCAGGACAAGGTCACCTTGGTGTTTTCCTCGAAGGATGAGACCCACAACAACGCCGTGGTGCTCAAGGACTACCTGGCCATGCTGACCGGGTGACATTCGGGCGGACCACCGGGCATCACGGCCTCGAACCTCCGACCCACGCATTACGAATGCGTTGCTCTACCTGCTGAGCTACACCGGCTTGACACCACCTTCTCGATCACCCCGGGCCTACCGCCAGCCCGGCTAGCGGGGTTTCCAGGCGTCCCTGATGGCCCCCCTGTGCGCTAGCCCCGGGGCTCCCTCAGGCGTGTCAGGCCTTCCTGGGCGCTGGAGGCCACCAGTTCGCCTTTTCGATTGTAGATACTGCCACGAGCCAGGCCTCTGGCGCCGCCGGCCCAGGGGCTGTCCATGTCGTACAGCAGCCAGTCGTTGACGGCCACGTCCTGGTGAAACCAGAGCGAGTGGTCGAGGCTGGCGATCTGCAGCTTGGGGTCGCCGAAACGGATGCCATGGGGCACCAGGGCGGTGGTCAGCAGGTTGAAATCCGAGCTGTAGGCGAGCAGGTAGCGATGCAGAGCGGGGTCATCGGGCAGCTCGCCATTGAGCCGGAACCACAACCGCTTGCGTGCGGGCGCGCCGTCCTCGGCGGTGTCTTCCACATGGCGAAATTCGATCGGGTGGCCGGGGAAGCGCAGGATCTCGTCGCTGTCGCCGGGCTCTGTTGCTTCGAGGGCGGGCATGCTGGCCTGGTGGCTCAGGCTGTGTTCCTGGCCATGGAAGGAAGCGCTGCAGAAGAAGATCGGACGGCCCTTCTGGATCGCGGTGATGCGGCGGGTGGTGAAGCTGCCACCGTCACGAACGCGGTCGACCTGATAGACCACCGGCATGGCGGCGTCGCCGGGACGCAGGAAGTAGCCGTGCAGCGAGTGCACCTGACGCTCCGCCGCGACGGTCTGGGTGGCCGCCGACAGCGCCTGGCCCAGTACCTGGCCGCCGAACAACTGGGGAAGCCCCAGGTCCTGGCTGCGTCCACGAAACAGGTTCTCTTCCAGCATTTCCAGGCCCAGCAGGTCTACCAGACCCTTCAAGGCGTCCGACATTCGCGTATCCTCCTTGCGCCGGGGTAGCCCGGCTAGTCGATGGCGGTGACACGGTGGCGATTGCCGTGCCCGCGACAATGGTTCAGCATTTGCCTGGGCTCAGTGTACGGGAGTGCAACACCTTGCGCAGTGACGAATTTTACATGCATCGAGCGCTGGAACTGGCCGAGCGGGCGGCCCAGGCAGGAGAGGTGCCGGTCGGTGCGGTGGTGGTGGACGCGGCCGGAGAGATCATCGGACGCGGCGCCAATGGCCCCGTGGCGAGCCATGATCCCAGCGCCCATGCCGAGGTTCAGGCGCTCAGGGACGCCGGGGTGAGCCTGTCGAACTATCGGCTCGAGGGCTGCACGCTGTACGTGACGCTGGAACCCTGCATGATGTGCTCTGGTGCCATCATCCACGCCAGGATCCGGCGTCTGGTCTACGGTGCCGCGGAGCCTCGTTCCGGCATGGTCGAGTCCCGAGCCAACCTGTTCGCCCAGCCCTGGCACTTCCACCAGGTGGAGGTCGAAGGTGGGGTGCTGGCGAGCCGAGCCTCTCGCCTGCTCAAGACGTTTTTTGCCGAGCGCCGATGAGCCTTTGCCGAAGCGCAAAGCACTGAGGCAACGTCGGCGGTGCAGACAGGGTACTCAAGACTCCCGTTGCAGGCCTCGAGCCTCGTTCAGGCGGTGAAGGGCGGTGTGTCCAGGTCCGATGCGCCGTCGACGGTATCCACGAAAAGCTCGACCCGGTCGCGTCCCTGGTGCTTCGCTGTATAGAGCGCCTGGTCCGCCTGCTGTATCAGGCGTGCCAGATCTAGCGGTGCCTGGTCCTGGCATGCCACCCCCAGGCTGATGGTCAGTGGCGTGCCGTCGTGATGAGCCAGCGGTGCCTGTCGGACGGCACGCCGCAGACGCTCGGCCACAGCGCTGGCTTCGGCTAGCCGTCCTTCGGGAATGATCACCAGAAACTCTTCCCCGCCGTAGCGCCCCAGCAGGCCGTCATCCCCCAGGGTCTCCTGTGCAAGTCGACCTACCGCCTTGAGCACTCTGTCGCCTTCGGCATGGCCGAGGCAGTCGTTGATGCGCTTGAAGTGGTCGATGTCGACAAGAATAACGCTCAGGGGCAAGCGCGCCCGCCAGGTCTGGGCGGTGGCCTGAAGGTGACGTCGGTTCGGCAGACCGGTGAGTTCGTCGTGGTCGGCGAGCCAGCTGAGTTGCTGCTGCAGGCGATGGCGAGTGCGGACCTCGCGGCGAAGGTCTCCGTTGGAGCGTGCAAGCGCACGATGCTGGGAGGCCATCTGGTGCTGGCTGAACAATGTCAGATAGAGGAACTGGCTGAACAGCAGACCCAGCATCAGGGTGACAGCCGGAAGACGGCTGCGCAGGCGCGTCAGCAATCGGGTATCGGGGCGCAAGGTCAGCTCGAGCGGTAGATAGGCTGTGTCGACTGTCGCCGCCTTATTGTCGGGTCGATGCAGGGGAATGGCGTCGAGGGGAACGGATACTGTCCACGAGGCCGGATGCCCCTCCATGGGCCATTCCTTGATCAGACGGTTGTGGTAGGTAAGTCGGACCTGCAGGCTCCCCGCCCCCGAGGGGGGATGCGTATACATATTCTCGGCCATGGCTGACAGTGACAAGGTCGCTGCCAAGTGCCCGAGCAGCTTTCCACCGGGACGGCGAATCGGTAGCGAGAGCGTGATCTTCATCGTCGGTGCAGGAGCGTCGATGGCGAGGGTAGTGATCTGGGCCTCCGGGGGGGGCACCGCGGCAGGTTGAGGCATATCAGTGGGCCTGGGGACGACTGTGGTCGCGGGGCTTCGCACATTGCCGCCGGTCACTTCGACGTAGCGCAGCGTCGCAAGGTAGGGAAAGTGGTCGCGAAGAGGTCGCGTCAGGTGCTGCCAGCGTTCGGTAGAGGGCGGGAGCGGCGATTGTTCGAGGAAAACCTGCAAATGTTGCAGGGAGTGTCGAAAGTCATTGAATTCGCTAGCCAGGCGTTCCTCCATGGCACGGCCTTCGCGCTGTCCTAGATATTGCAGTTCGCCATCGGCCTGAATCTCCAGGTACTGCCAAAGCGCCAGGGTCATCACGACCAGAAGTGTCGAAGGCCAAAGCCCACGCCTGAGGCTGTCGCGGGTGGGACGCCAGCCGCTTACCACGCCCACCCACTGGCCGGCCAGCAACAGGCCGAGGACGGCGGTGACGGTGAGCGAGTGGGCGTGCAGCAGTGCCGCTGAAGGCAGCCAGTGATGCAGTGGTGTCTGGTCCAGCAGCAACAGCAGCAAGCAGGACATGTGGAGCAAGGGGACGCCCAGGCTCGAGCGCGTGCGCGCCAGTATCCCCAGGGTCAGCAGCGTCAGCACGACCAGTTCGACCAGCGGCGGGCGCCAGTCCAGCAGAGTCGAAGGTGTCGTCAGCCAACGGAAGGGTTCGGACAGGCGCTCCAGTGACAGCCAGTCTTCCGGTGCACAGGTGCCGAATAGCAGAGTGACCAGGCACAGACACAGTGGCCATAGCACCAGGGCACTGGTGAAGACCCCCTTGCGTGTCCATCGCCATTGACCGATGGCGACGATAAGGGCCAGCGCCAGGGTCGTCTGATTCGCCGGCAGAGACGCTACCCGAGTATCGAGCACAGTGAGGGAGGCGACTGCCAGCACCAGGGCGAGCAGGGTCAGCCCTTGGCTCAATAGCCGGTAGTGACGAACAACGGGGGTCGAGGTGTACCACATTCAGGCGTTCCAACCCTGGCGGCTCGCGGCCTGACTGGCCGCGCTACGACCAGCTTACCCAGGCGTTGATCGAGGCTCAGGAAGAAGTGCGCCGCCTCGCGCCAGTGGGATTGACCTGAGTCAGGAGTGCAACAGACCGCTGGGCTCTGTGGCCTCGCTGGGCTCGGCAGCGGGCTTCGCCTCGGCGATCTCCACCCGATTGCGGCCCAGCCGCTTGGCACGATACAGCGCCATATCCGCTCGATGCAGCAAGTCCCTTGGCACAACGGGGCCGTCGGTCTGGGTGATCAGGCCGATACATACCGTCATGGGACTGCCGTCTTCGTGTTGTACGCCGCAGGCCTGCACCTCTCGCCTCAGGTGTTCTGCCCAGGCATGTACCCAGGCGATATCGCCCTGTGGCAGATAGACCACGAATTCCTCGCCGCCGTAGCGGGCCAGCACGCCACCCTGTGGAAGCAGTTTCTGCGCGCAGGCGGCGAAGCGCTTGAGTGCCTGGTCTCCGGCTTGATGGCCTTGTTGGTCGTTGATGCGCTTGAAATGGTCGAGGTCACATAACAGCAGACTGAGAGGGTTCTGTCCGGCGTTCGTCGGCAGGCTGGCGAGAAAGGTGCGTCGATTGGCCAGGCCCGTGAGGTCGTCGTGTCCTGCCAGCCATTCGATGTTTTTCTGCAGGCGTGAACGACGCCGCATCTCTCGGCGTAGTTCGAGATTGGTATCGGCAATCTGGCGGTGCTGCTGGCGCTGCCGATGGCGGCTGAACAACAGCAGGTAGAGCAGCAGAGCCATGATCAGGCCGGTGCACAGCGTTGAACTCGGATAGTGCAGCTTCAGGTGCTCCAGCAAACGGCGGTTGGGGCTGAGCTCCAGGTGCAGGGTATGGGACAGCAGACGAACGTCGCTGACGAGCCTCCAGGGCGAATTCGTCGCTGACGCCGGTACCCGCCATAGGGTGCTGTCGCCGTCTTTCAATGTCAGCGTCATGGCGTCCGGTATATCGGCGAGCGCGGGCAGGAGATTGGAAGCTAAGGCGTCGAGGCTGAAGACCATGGCGACCGAACCCAGCAGCCGATCACCATCCACCGTGTGGATCGGCAGAAAGTGGATGATGCCCCAGCCTCCATCGGGCAGTGGCAGGATATCCGATGACACCGCGTCGCGCTGGTGAAAGCTCTGCTGCAGCACTTCCATCAGTGGCTGGTCGAGGGCTCCATCCAGCAAGCGCATGCCCGGGTAGGCCTGGTGCCAGTTGTCGTCGGGATAGAGGTGCTCGACCCGTCCGGAGGGATCGATCAGGGCCAGCAGGGGCAGTTCCGGGAAGTCGTTCATAAAGCTCTGGGCTTCGTGGCGCCACATCGATGCCGAGGGCAGGCGTTGATCGATCTCCCAGACCAGATGGAAGCGATGCATGGCTCGAAGGGTGTCGTCGATGCGGTCTGTCATCGTTGCCGACAGGCGATCGGTCTCCCGCTGGGCACGTTCGAATAGCTGTCGATTGGCCTCGCTGTCCTGCTGGCACCACAGCAGAACCGTTGCCGTGGCAATAAGAAGACCGGGGCCCAGGGCGCGCAACAGGCTCGCCTGGTTATGGCGCCAGCCGGTCACCACCGCCAGGAACTGGGTCAGCAACAGCAGCCCGCTGCCCGCCAGCGCCCAGGGCCCCGCGGGTGGGGTCAGTGGTGGCAAGGCCTCGGGTGATGTCACCTGGTAGGCCAGGGTCCCCCACAGCAGGACGGCGATGGCGTGCAGCAAGGGGGTGCCCAGGCTGGCACGGGTGCGCAGGGCAAGACTCAAGGCCAGGCACGCCAGCAGCAGGCTGTCGGCCAACCCCGGCCACTGCCAGGAAAGGCGTGGGTGGCCAGTATCGAGCGGCGCCGGTGGATCGAAAGTCGCCAGAGACAGCCAGCCCTGGGGCAGGGTTTCGCCGGCCACGCCGATCAGCAGAGCGGCCAACACCGCCACCACCAGCGTCAGACTCAAGCCCAGCCGCTGGCGATACCAGGCCAGTTGAGCAAGACCGATCAAGCCGCCCAGGACCAGGGTGGGCAAGGTGGTCGAGGCGGTAGTCCCGGCGAGGCTGGCGCAGAGCCCCGCAATGTACAGTGCCAGGGACAACAGTGTCAGCGGGATTCTGAGACGTAGCATGTACCCACTTTCCAGGCGAGGAGCTGGCGGTTGTTGGGCGTTGTGGTCAGCGAAATATTTCGCCGAACCGATCAGCGAGAAGAATAGACGTTCGGGGGATTGTGCTGGAAAATGCGGCCAAGTGGGCGCGGAACCGAGCCTTTCCTGATGTAGATCAAGGACATCGAAGGGGCAGGTGGGTGTCTGGTTGGCGCCGGGTGTTGAGGCCGCGCGCCAGATTCGCGCGAGGCCTAGCTCAGGCGGGTGACGTGCACGCCTCGATGCGATTACGCCCCTGTCGCTTGGCTCGATAAAGTGCCAGGTCCGCGCGATGGAGCAGGTCTTCGGCGATCAGGTCGCCGGCGCCGTGGCTGGCGATGCCGATGCTCACCGTCATGGGGCGCCCATCGGCATGCTCAACGCCGCAGTTCATCACGCTCTGGCGCAGGGATTCGGCGATCTCGACGGCCTCGTCCGCGGCCACCCCGGTCAGCAGGGCCACGAATTCCTCGCCGCCGTAACGGGCCAGCACCACCCCTTCGGGCATCGCCAGGCGTCCCACTCGGGCGAAGCGACGAAGCGCCTCGTCCCCCGCCTGGTGGCCGAGCTGGTCATTGATGCTCTTGAAGTGATCGATGTCACACAGAAGAACGCTCAGCGGGCGGCACTCCTGCTGTTCTCGCAACGTCGACATGAACAGGCGGCGGTTGGGCAGCAGCGTCAGCTCGTCGTGGCCGGCAAGCCACTCCACCTCACGCTGCAGTTCGGTACGATGGCGGACCTCTCGGCGCAGCTCCTCGTTGGAGCGGTACATCGACGAGTGTTGTACCGACATGCGGTGGTGGCCGAATACCACCATGTACAGCAGGTAAGCCAGCAGCAGCCCGATGCTGAGACTGGCCACCGGCTGGCGCGAACGCAGACCTAGCAGGTAGCCGGTGGAGGCGTTCAAGGCGACGGTCAGCTCTTGTTCGTCGAGGGCAAGCAGGCTCAGCATGGTCCATGGGCCTGGCGACTCGCTGGTCGGCCAGTCGCGAATGGTGTCACCGTCCACGGCGAAGCGCATGCGGATATGCTCACGGTCCAGCAGGGTCTCGGCGTAGAGCTTGTCGGCCAGCACCGGGAGGCTGAGCACCATGGCCGCAGCGCCGGTGACGCGCTGCTGGTCGGGGGAGGTGATCGGCAGGTAGTAGATCATGCCGGGCATCCCCTGCAGCAGTGGCACGACGCCGGTGTGGCCCTCCTGGTTGTCGGAAAGTGCCTTCGCCAGTGCGTCGACGTAGGGGCGGTCCACGTCTAGTGCATTGATGCCGATGATCGCCCGGTTGCTGTCATCGCGTGGGTGGACAAGGCGGATGGTACCGTCGGCTTCGATATAGGCGATGTTGAGAAAGTAGCTGAAGTCCTGGTGGTAAAAGGCGGCCTGGCGCTCCCACTCTTCGGCGCTGGGGGCCTCTTCCAGCAGGCTCCAGAAGCTGGCGAAACGTCTCACTGCCTCCAGGTGGGCCGTTATCTCGGCGCCAAGCTGAGTCGCCAGACGATCCGATTCGCCCTGCAGCTCGTCTTGAAGCTGCTGGTCCACGTACACACGTTGCTGGTTCCAGACGAACAGACTGACCAGCACCAGGGCGAGCGAGGGAATCAGGCTGCGCAGGATGCTGATCCGGGTGTGGCGCCACCCCGAGACCACGCCGACGAACTGGGCGACCAGCAACAGCGCCAGCAACAGCATGCTGGCGGGGGTGCCTGCCAGGTTCTGCGGCGAGCGGATCTCGTCGGTGATCACCAGCAGCGCTTCGGTGACCAGTAACAGCGCCGCCAGCGCCTGCAGCAGCGGGGCGGCCAGGCTCGCCCGGGTGCGTCCCAGCAGCCCGCCAGTCAGCGCCAGCAGGATGAGCAGCTCCATCAAGGGCGGTCGAAGATCGTCGAGGCCCTGGACCCCGGGTAGCCGCGATGCCCATTGGTCGAGCGTGACGTAAGAGATCAGGGCTTCGGGCAGCAGGTAGCTGGCCAGGCCCAGCAGCAGGATCGCCAGCACCGGCAACAGACACACGACCGACATCCTCACCCCACGCCAGTACCACATCGCCTGGCCGATGCCGGTCAGCAGCAGCAGGGTCCAGCTGGCGCTGTGGCTCTGATCCTGGATCATCGAGGGATCGACGATCAGTCCTGCCGTGGCCAGCAGGGTGACCAGCAGCGTCATGGACAGGGCAATTCGAGACATGAAGGCAAGGTGTCCTAGGGCATGGGGGGCACGAGTTCGAAGATCTCGGCGTCGGCTTGATCGGGCAGGCGGGCATTCAGCTGGTGGAACTGCTGCTGGCTGCGATCGACGTAGTCGAGGATCTCGAGATAGCGGCGAATATTCTGCACATAGATGACCGGTTCGCCACCCCTTGCGTAGCCGTGGCGTGTCTTGCTGTGCCACTGGCTTTCCTGCAACAGGGGCAGCGCCTCACGCACATCACGCCACAGATCCGGGTTGCCACCCCGCATCCGGGCGATGTCACGGGCGTCATACAGATGGCCGAGGCCCACGTTGTAGGCCGCGAGCGCCATGTAGAGGCGGTCCTCACCGGTGATCGACTCGGGCAATCGCTGTTCGACGCTGCGCAGATAGCGTGCGCCGCCCTCGATGCTCTGGGCCGGGTCCAGCCGGTTCGATACTCCGACTTCCTCGGCGGTGGCGTTGGTCAGCATCATCAGCCCACGCACCCCGGTGGGCGACGTCGCCTCCGGGTCCCAGTGGGACTCTTGATAACCCACCGCTGCCAGCAGCTTCCAGTCGAAGTGCTGCGCGCGGGCGGCCTCTCGAAACAGGGCATCAAAGCGGGGCAGGCGCTTGTTGACGTGGTTGATGAAGACCCGGGCGCCAACGTACTCGAGATAGTCGTCATGACCGAAGTAGCGGGCGGTGAGGCGGTCGAGTTCACCGTCTGCGCGAAGCTCGTCGAAGAACGTATTGGCGCGTTCGATCAGCGCCAGACCGTCTTTCCCGGAGAAGGCCCAGGCCATGGTCACCGGCTCGCCGATGTCGAAGCCGTCTTCCACTTCGGGGAAGAACAGACGATTGAGGCGGAACTGGTGGGCGTACACCACCGCGGCGTCCAGCTCGCCATCCTCGATGCGCCTGAGCAGCGAAGCGATCTCCAGGTCTTCCGCTTCCTTCCAGCTGAGGCGAGGGTGCTCGCGCTGCAATTCGTGCATGACGCGGCTGATGCCGGTGCCCTTGGCGATGCCGATGTTCCAGTCCTTGAGGTCATCGAGCGCCTTGGGCGGCTGCAGTCCTCGGCGATACACCACCATCGGCTGCATCGACAGGATCGGGCGGGAAAACACCAGGCCTTCCGCCAGCGGGTCCAGCGGCAGGGCGGCCGCGCCGAGGTCGCCCTGGTGGCGCACCGCGTCGAGCACGCTCTGCACATGGTGGTCATCGCTCAGGTTCAGGCTGACCCCGAGGCGGTCGGCGAAGCGACGCATCAGTTCGTACTCGAAGCCGGTAGGTCCCTGGCGCCCCTCGTAGTAGGTAAAGGGGGTATTGCGGGTGTGCACGGTGATGAAATCACGTGCCAGTACTCGCTCCAGGGCAGCGCTTGAGGAGGGGCCGGGCGGTGTTGGCCAGAGCGCCCACAGCAGGCCCAGGCCACTGGCGGCAAGGATGCGCAGGCGCCGCGCATGACGGAAACCGTCCTTCATCGGGGCAAAATCGCTCATGGTGGAGCGCCCACCTTACCCAGCCCACGGGGCGCTGTCATCCGCATCGATTTCTCGCACCCGTCGGTTTCCAGTATCATATGCCGTCTCGCCCGCCGCGGCCCCCTTCTTTTATCGCTGATCTTCAGAGGCTCCTGGATATGCTCGAACTGCGCGGAGCGCCCGCCCTGTCCACCTTCCGTCACGCCAAGCTGCTGGCTCAACTGCGTGTGTCCGTCCCCGAGATCGAGGCGCTGCACGCCGAGTATGTGCACTTTGCCGATCTGGAGCGGGAGCTCGATGCCACCGAACTGAGCCTGCTCGAGCGCCTGCTCGACTACGGGCCGGCACAGCAGGATAGCGATGTGGAGGGGCTTGCGTTGCTGGTGGTGCCACGTATCGGCACCCAGTCTCCCTGGTCATCCAAGGCTACCGACATTGCCCACAACTGCGGTTTGACCCAGATCAACCGCCTGGAGCGCGGCATCCTCTATCGCATCAAGGTGCGCGGTACGCTGAAGGAAGCCCACTTCGACGCCATTGTCGCCGGCCTGCACGACCGCATGACCGAGACGGTGCTGCGAGACAGCTCCGACGCCGCCACCCTGTTCGCCCACCATGAGCCGGCGCCGCTGGGCCAGGTGGACGTGCTCGAGGGCGGCCGTACAGCGCTTGAGGTCGCCAATCGCGAGCTGGGACTCGCCCTGGCCGAGGACGAGATCGACTACCTGGTCGAGGCGTTTGTCGAGCTGGGCCGCAACCCCAGCGACGTCGAGCTGATGATGTTCGCCCAGGCCAACTCCGAGCACTGCCGCCACAAGATCTTCAACGCCGACTGGGTCATCGACGGCGAGGCCCAGAGCCACTCGCTGTTCAAGATGATCAAGAACACCTTCGAGGCCTCGCCGGACGGCATCCTGTCGGCCTACAGCGACAACGCTGCGGTGATCAAGGGCAGCGAGGCGCGTCGCTTCTTCGCCACCCCGCTGACCGGGCGTGACGGTGAGCGCGCCAGCTACGGCGGGGAAGTGGAGCCGATCCACATCCTGACCAAGGTCGAGACCCACAACCACCCGACCGCCATCGCGCCTCATCCCGGCGCGGCCACCGGTGCCGGCGGCGAGATCCGCGACGAAGGCGCCACCGGCGTCGGCGGCAAGCCCAAGGCGGGGCTGACCGGCTTTACCGTGTCCAACCTGCGTATCCCCGAGTTCGTGCAGCCCTGGGAGGCGTTCGACTACGGCAAGCCCGAGCGCATCGTCAACGCCCTGGAGATCATGCTCGAGGGCCCCATCGGCGGCGCCGCCTTCAACAACGAATTTGGCCGTCCCAACCTCACCGGCTACTTCCGTACCTACGAGCAGGACGCCCTCGGTGCCAGCGGCATCGAGCGTCGCGGCTACCACAAGCCGATCATGATAGCCGGCGGCTACGGCAACATCCGCGAGCAGCACGTGGCCAAGGGCGAGATCCCGGTGGGCGGCAAGCTGATCGTGATGGGTGGCCCGGCGATGTTGATCGGGCTCGGCGGCGGTGCAGCGTCGTCGATGGCCTCCGGCTCGTCGAGCTTCGATCTCGACTTCGCTTCTGTTCAGCGCGACAACCCCGAGATCGAGCGGCGTGCCCAGGAGGTCATCGACCGCTGCTGGGCGCTGGGTGACGACAACCCCATCTGCTTTATCCATGACGTAGGCGCCGGTGGTCTGTCCAACGCCTTGCCGGAACTGGTCAAGGACGGCGATCGTGGTGGTCTGTTCAGCCTGCGCGAGGTGCCCAACGCCGAGCCCGGCATGAGCCCGCTGGAGATCTGGTGCAACGAGGCCCAGGAGCGCTACGTGCTGGCGGTGGCACCTGCGGATCTCGAGACCTTCGACGCCCTGTGCCGGCGCGAACGCTGCCCCTACGCGGTGGTCGGCGAGGCCACCGCAGAGCACCACCTGGCGGTGGTGGACGGCCACTTCGACACCCGTCCAGTGGACCTGCCGATGAGCGTGCTGTTCGGCAAGCCACCCAAGATGCAGCGTGAGTTTGAGCGTGCGCCGCTGGAGCTGCCCGGTGTGATGCTCGACAACCTGGACCTGCGCGAGGCGCTGGATCGGGTGCTGCGTCTGCCCACCGTGGCCTCCAAGAGCTTCCTGATCACCATCGGCGACCGCTCGATCACCGGCCAGGTCGCGCGTGACCAGATGGTCGGTCCCTGGCAGGTGCCGGTGGCCGACGTGGCGGTGACCACGGCAAGCTTCGATACCCACGCCGGTGAGGCCATGGCCATGGGCGAGCGCTCGCCGGTGGCGCTGATCGACCCCGCCGCCAGCGCACGCCTGGCGGTGGCCGAGTCGATCACCAACCTGGCCGCTGCCCCGATCGCCCAGCTTGGCGACATCAAGATGTCGGCCAACTGGATGAGCGCGGCGGACCATGAAGGCGAGAACCAGGCGCTGTATGACGCCGTGCACGCCGTCGGCATGGAGCTGTGCCCGGCGCTGGGCATCGCGGTGCCGGTGGGCAAGGACTCCATGTCCATGCGCACCGCCTGGGAGCAGGACGGTGAGCAGAAGGCGGTGACCTCGCCGCTGACCCTGGCGATCACCGGCTTCGCTCCGGTCACCGACGCCATGAAGACGCTGACCCCGCAGATTCGCCTCGACCAGGACGAGAGCGACCTGCTGCTGATCGACCTGGGCGCCGGCAAGAATCGTCTGGGCGGCTCCGCCCTGGCCCAGGTCTACGGTCAGGTCGGCAACGACTGCCCGGACCTGGACGACGCCGAGGACCTCAAGGCCTTCTTCAGTGTCATCCAGGGGCTCAACGCCGACGGTCGACTGCTGGCCTACCACGACCGCAGCGACGGTGGCCTGATCGTCAGCCTGCTGGAGATGGCCTTCGCCGGCCGCGCCGGGCTCGAGATCAAGCTCGACTGGTTGATCGACGAGGCCGCCGAGGCGGTGGACGCGCTGTTCAGCGAGGAGTTGGGGGCGGTCATCCAGGTCAGCCGTGAGCACACCGAAGAGGTGCTGGCCCAGTTCGCCGCCGCCGGTATCGAGACCTGTGGCGTCATCGCCCGTCCGCGCTACGACGACCAGATCCGCGTGACCCTGTTCGAGGAGCCGTTGCTGGAGACCACCCGGCAGCTGACCCAGCGCACCTGGAGCGAGACCAGCTACCGCCTGCAGGCCCTGCGCGACAACCCCGAGTGCGCCAAGAACGAGTTCGACAACCTGCTCGACACCCGTGACCCGGGCCTGAGTGCCAGCCCGACCTTCGAGGTCGACGAGGACATCAGCGCACCCTTCGTCAACAGCGCACGTCCGCGTGCCGCCATCCTGCGCGAGCAGGGCGTCAATGGTCACCTGGAGATGGCCTGGGCCTTCGACAAGGCCGGCTTCGAGGCGGTCGACGTGCACATGAGCGACCTGCTCGAGGGACGTGTCGGTCTCGACGAGTTCAAGGGGCTGGCCGCCTGCGGTGGCTTCTCCTACGGTGACGTGCTCGGCGCCGGCGGTGGCTGGGCCAAGTCGGTGCTGTTCAACCCCCGTGCCCGCGAGCAGTTCGCCGACTTCTTCGCGCGCGAAGATAGCTTCGCACTCGGCGTGTGCAACGGCTGCCAGATGCTGTCCCAGCTCAAGGAGCTGATCCCCGGCGCCGAGAACTGGCCGCGCTTCGTGCGTAACGAGTCCGAGCAGTTCGAGGCCCGAGTGGCCATGGTGCAGGTGGAGAAGACCCCGTCGATCCTGCTGGCCGGCATGGAAGGCTCGCGCCTACCCATCGCCGTGGCCCATGGCGAGGGCCGCGCCGAGTTTCGCGATAGCGCCCACCTGCGCAGCATGCAGGGCTCGGGCCAGGTGGCCCTGCGCTATATCGACAACCACGGCCAGTGCACCACCCGCTATCCGGCCAACCCCAACGGCTCGCCCTCCGGTATCACCGGCCTGACCACGCCGGATGGCCGGGTGACGATCATGATGCCCCACCCGGAGCGGGTGGTGCGTGCCGTCACCAACTCCTGGCGGCCGGCCGAGTGGAGCCAGGACGGCGCCTGGCTCAGGCTGTTCCGCAATGCCCGGGTGTGGCTGGGCTGATCCTCCAGTCCCTCCAGCCCCACGACAACGCCGCCTGCGGGCGGCGTTGTCGTATCCGGGACAAAGTCAGGTGTTGTATCGAGCGGCGTCAGGTGCCAAGTTGAAGTTCCCGCTTTCGCAGTTTCGCCTCTTTATCGATCACCTGACCGGCCACCTTATCGACGGAGCTTCCATGTCCTCATCCACCCAGCGCAGTTTTCATGACCGCTTGAGCGTCTCCCTGATCGACCATGTGGCACGGGTACATCTCGAGCGGCCCGATCGCCACAACGCCATGGATCCGCCGATGATCGACGCCCTGCTCGAGGTTCAGCGCTGGCTGGGCGAGCGGGTGGGCCTGCGCGCCGTGGTGCTTACCGGCGAGGGCGAGAGCTTCTGCTCGGGACTGGACGTGGCCTCGGTGGTGGCAAGCCCCGAGCGCGTGGCCTGGCTGCTGACGCCGGACGCCAGTGGGGTCAATCCGGCCCAGCGCCTGGCGCTTGGCTGGCGTGACCTGGGGGCGCCGGTGGTAGCGGCGCTGCATGGTCACGTCTTTGGCGCCGGCCTGCAGATGGCGCTGGGTGCCGATCTGCGTATCGTCCACCCGGAAGCGACGCTGGCGCTGCCGGAGATCGAGTGGGGGCTGATGTCGGATATGGCGGTCAGCGTCACCGCCGCCGCGCTGCGCCAGGACGTGATTCAGGATCTGATGCTGACCGGCCGTCATCTAGCCGGCGACGAGGCCATGGTACTGGGGCTGGCCTCGCGGCTGGACGAGGACCCGCGCGAGGCGGCGCTGGAGCTCGCCGTGTCCATGGCCCGGCGCTCGCCCAAGGCGGTGGCCGCGGCGCGTCGGCTGTGGCGAGAGGCGCCGCGCCTGGATGAGCGCGGACGCTTGGCCATGGAGGCCGAACTGCAGCGCAATCTGCTGGCCGGGCGCGAGCAGCGAGAAGCGACCCGGGCACGCCTGGACGGGCGCCCACCGCGCTTCGATTGAGCGCCGGCGGCCTATGCCGCAAGCCAACGACAAGGCCCTCGCGGGTATCGCCCGCGAGGGCCTTGTCTTGCAGTCACCTTCCGATAGGGGTCAGGTTCCGGTAGGCCCCTCGGCTGGCGACGGAGGATGGATGCGGAACAGGGTGGCGTAGATCACCGGCAGGATTACCAGGGTCAGCAGGGTGGCCGCACCCAGACCGAACACGATGACCACCGCCATGGAGGCGAAGAAGGCGTCGCCGAACAGCGGGATCATGCCCAGCATGGTGGTGATCGCCGCCATGGATACCGGCCGTACCCGACTGATGGCGGCGGCCATCACCGCATCGAAGGGCGCCTCGTACAGCGGCATCTGAATCTTGATCTCCTCGACCAGCACGATGGCGTTCTTGAGCACCATGCCGACCAGGCTCAGGGTGCCGAGCAGCGCCATGAAGGTGAAGGGGGCGTTGAAGGTCAGAAGACCGCCGACGATACCGATCACGGTCAAGGGCACGATGGCCCAGATCGCCAGCGACTGGCGCAGGTTGCCGAACAGCAGCATGGTCAGGATGAACATGCCGAGGATGCCCAGCGGCAACAGCTTGAACAGCGCCTTCTTGGCGTCACGCGAGGTCTCGTCCTCGCCGCCCCAGCCCAGGTGGTAGCCCTCGGGAAGCTCGATGGCCTCGATCTGGGGCTTGAGCCGCGCAAGGATGTTGGCCGCCGTCTCGCCGGACAGCGGTAGCGGCTCGGCGTAGACCGCCAGCATGCGCTGACGGTCGCGACGCTTGATCAGCGGATCATGCAGCTGGGTCTCGAGCGGCCCCAGCACACTGCCGGCGCTGATGTAGGTCTGCTGCTCGGCGCTCCAGACGTTGAGGCTGGCGATGTCGTTGAGGCCGTAGCGCTCTTGCCGTTCATCGCGCAGCACGATGGGGATCAGGTCGGAGCCCTCGCGGTAGACGCCGGCCATCTGGCCGTCGTTGTGGATCAGCAATGCCTGGTGCAGCGCCTGGCGGGTGACGCCGACGCGCCGCGCCTGCTGCTCGAGAAACTCAGGCGTCAGTTCCTCGACCCGATTGCCCCAGGACAGGCGGATACTGTCGACGAAGGGATCGGCGCGGAACACCTCGCTGACCTCGGTGGCGAGGTTGCGCAGGGTATCCGGGTCCGGGCCGTAGAGGCGTGCTTCCAGGCTGGCCTTGGCCGAAGGGCCGACCTGCAGCGCCTGGACCTTGTACTGCGCCTCGGGGTAGTCATCGCGCAGCAGGGTGATGATCTCGGCCATGCGCCTGGCCCTGCTATCGAGATCCTCGGTCTCCACGATCAACTGGCTATAGCTCGGATAGCGGTCCTCGGGCGAGTAGGTCAGGGTGAAGCGCTGGGCGCCGCCGCCGATCACGCTGGTCACGTGGGTGACCTGGTCCATCGTCGCCACCTGGGCCTCCAGGCGCGAGGCCACCCGCTCGCTCTCGAGAATGTCGGTGCCCTCAGGCATCCACACGTCGACGAAGAACAGCGGTGTGGTGGAATCCGGGAAGAAGGCGTTCTTGATGTTGGAGGACAGCGCGAAGGCGCCGACCAGCAGGCCCACGCAGACCGCGATGGTCAGCCAGCGAAAGCGAATGCCCTTGTCGACCAGCCAGCTGAACAGCTGGAAGATCACTCCCTTGTAGGGATCCTCGTGACTGTCGCCGTCGCCGATCTCACGATCCTTGAAGAAGATGTCGAAGAAGAAGGGGGTCAGGGTCAGGGCGGTGATCCAGCTCAGCAGCAGCGAATAGAACAGCACCCAGAACAGCGAGCCCACCAGTTCGCCGGTGGCGTCCGGCGACAGGCCGATGGGGGCGAAGGCGGTGATGGCGATGGCGGTGGCGCCGAGCAGCGGCAGCCAGTTCTGGCCGGCCACCTCCTTGGCCGCCTCGAGCTTGCTCTTGCCCTTGCCAAGGCCGATCAGCATGCCCTCGGTGACCACGATGGCGTTGTCCACCAGCATGCCCAGGGCAATGATCAGGGCCCCCAACGAGACCTTCTGCAACTGCAGGCCGTGGGCGGCCATCAGCATCAGGGTGCCGAGGATGGTGATCGACAGGATCAGCCCCATCAGAAGGCCGGAGCGCAGGCCCATGAACACCAGCAGCACCACGATGACGATGCCCACCGACTCCATCAGGTTGATGACGAAGCCGGACACCGCCTCCTTGACCACCTGGGGCTGGTGGTAGACCGGGGTCAGCTGCATGCCCAGCGGCAGGCGGGATTCCAGTTCGGCCAGGCGGGCGTCCACCGCCTCGCCGACCTTGACCACGTTGACCCCGGACACGAACGACAGGCCAAGCGAGATCGCCGGCTTGCCGTCGGCATGGTAGAGCTGGCCGGGACGGTCGGTGAGCGCGCGCGTCACCGTGGCGATGTCGCCCAGGTGCACCGGGTTGGCGCCGGGGCGACCGACGATCAGGTCCTCCAGCGCCTCGACGCTTCTGAATTCACCGCTGGGCTGCAGCGAGATGATCTTGCCGTGTCGACGCACGCTGCCGGCGTCGGCTACCGCGTTCTGGGCGTTGAGCAGGCCGATCAGTGCATCCGGGGGAATGTTCAGAGCCTGCATGCGCTCGCGGTTGAGCGAGATGGTCACCTGCTCCGGGCGATCACCGGCGATCACCACCTTCTTGACGCCCTCGATCAGGCGCAGTTCGCGCTGCAGGAAGTCGGCCTGATTCTTCAAGTCGTAGAGGCTGTAGTCATCGCCGGATAGATTGAACAGCAGACCGTAGACGTCGCTGAAGTCGTCCACCACCAGCGACTCCGAGGTGCCGGGGGGCAGCCCCGCCTGGGCGTCGCCGATCTTGCGCCGAAGCAGGTCCCAGTACTGGGGCAGGGCAGTGCCCTGGACGTCGGTGTCGAGCTCCACGGTGATCTGGGAGAGCCCGGCGCTGTTCACCGAGCTGACCCGCTTGAGGTTGGGGATCTCCTGGATCGCCTTTTCCAGGCGCAGTGTCACCTCTTCCTCGACCTGCTGCGGGTTGGCGCCGGGGTAGGCGGTGCTGACCAGCGCCATGCGGATGGTGAAGTCGGGAAACTCCAGCTGCCCCAGGCCCAGAAAGGAGACGATACCGCCCACCGACAACAGGATCGTGACCATCCAGCTGATGGTCTTGTTGCGCAGAAAATAGCCGACCATGACCTAGAGCCCCTCTTCCTGGGTCCAGGCGGTGACGCGAAGACCTTGGCGCATCAGATGGGCGCCGGCGCCGACCAGTCGGTCGCCGGCCGCCAGATCGCCGGCGATGAAGATGCCGTCGTCGCTGGCGGTGCGGACCTGTACCGGTACCGCTTCCACCTTGCCCGAGGCTTCGTCGTCGGCGATATAGCGCCACACCACCGTGGCCTCGGGGTCGTCCTCCAGCGTGACCACGGTGCCCAGCGGCACCCGCCACAGGCCGTCGCTTTCGCCGGTCAGGGCGTTGAGGTCCATCGATACCACGGCGCTCATGCCGGCCAGCACGTAGACGTCGTCCGGCGTCGGCAGGGTCAGGGTGACGGTGTAGCTGAGGGTGCCGCTGGAGGCGCGGGTATCGTGCTCCTTGTAGCGCGCGGGGAAACGACGCTCGTCATCGCCGAAGCGCACCCAGGCGACGCTGTCGGCCTTCTCGAGGGCGGCACGCACGCGTTCCAGATCGAGCTGGCGGATCTGCTGTTCGGGCAGGTCGAAGGTCACGTCGATATTGCCGGGCTGCTGCAGCACCGCGATGGTCTGCTGGGGGGCCACCACCTGGAAATTGTCCACCGGCACGCTGGCGATGACGCCGTCGAAGGGCGCCTTGAGCTCGGTGTAGCCGAGCTGGTCCTTGGCCAGGTCGAACTGGGCCTGGGCCGACAGGAAGGCCGCCCGGGCTTCATCGAAGGCGGCGCGGCTGATGGCACCTTTTTCCAGCGATATCTGCATGCGGCGGTAGGTCGCCAGCGCCAGGTCGTAGCTTGACTGGGCGTTGGACAAGGCGTTGCGGGCGTCGCGGTCGTCGAGCAGGGCGATACGCTCGCCACTGGTGACCGCCTGGCCGGCCTGGACGTTCAGCTCCTTGAGTTCCCCGCCGATGCGAAAGGCCAGGTCGGTGCGTTCGGAGGCCTCGACCACACCGGGGTACCGAGTCAGGGACCGATTGCCCATCTCGTCCAGGGTGAGCAGCTTGACCGGGCGGGTGACCTGCTTGGCCAAGGGCGGATCTCCCTCGGAGCAGCCCTGCAGCAGGGGCAGACCGGCAAAGACGAGCAGGGAGGCCATCTGACAGAGTTGGCGAAGCGACATGGCTGAGTCCTTGAAGACGGAGCCGCTTGACGTGCGGCGTGACTCGCCGAGGCCGGTGCCCCAGGGCTGCCCGGAGGGTGGGGAGGGTCCGGCCCTGTTGTGGAGCATCGAGCGCTTGGCGTAGAGTGCGTCGGTTCGACGCGCAGGCGCCTATGCTACTGGCGCCGAGTGCACGCTGATGTGCCCTGGATCAATATTTGCCGAACCCTGCAGAGTAAAGGCGTCGTCATGCCCCAGACCGAGTCCCGGCTCCCGCCATCGTCGCCTCCCGCCTCCGTCAGGCCAGAGCTGCGGCCCTATCAGCGTGATGCGGTGAAACGCGTCATTGGTCACTTTCGTCAGTCCGATGAGCCCGCGGTGGTGGTGTTGCCCACCGGCAGCGGCAAGTCGCTGGTCATCGCCGAACTGGCCCGCCTGGCCCGAGGGCGGGTTCTGGTGCTGGCCCACGTGCGTGAGCTGGTCGAGCAGAATCATGCCAAGTACCTGGCCTACGGCCTCGAGGCGGATATCTTCAGCGCCGGACTCGGGCGCAAGGAGAGCGCCCGCCAGGTGGTGTTCGGCTCGGTGCAGTCGGTGGTCCGCCACCTGGATGCGGTGAGCGACGAGCAGAACGCCCACGGCCCCTTCACCCTGCTGGTGATCGACGAGTGCCACCGGGTATCGCTGGACGCGGACTCCTCCTATCGGCGGGTCATCGACCATCTGCGTTCTCGCAATCCTTCGCTCAAGGTACTGGGTTTGACCGCGACCCCCTATCGGCTGGGCCAGGGCTTCATCTACCACCGCCACCACCACGGCATGGTGCGCGGTGACGCGGACAGCTTCTTTGGCGACTGCGTGTTCGAGCAGCCGCTGCGGCTGATGGTGCGCCAGGGCTATCTGGCAAGCCCGCTCAAGGTGGATGCGGCGGTGGCCCGCTACGACTTCTCACAACTGGCGCCGGGAACCGGCGGGCTATATCGCGAGGAAGAGCTCAATCGCGTGGTGGCCGGGCACCGGGCCACGCCGGGCATCATCGCCGAGGTGATCGAGCGGGCGCGGCAGCGCGAGGGCGTCATGCTGTTTGCGGCAAGCGTGGCCCACGCCGAGGAGATTCTCGGCTATCTGCCGGCACAGGCCTCGGCACTGATCACCGGCGATACCGACAGCGACGAGCGCACTCGGCTGATCGAGGACTTCAAGGCGAAACGGCTCAAGTACCTGGTCAACGTCTCGGTGCTGACCACCGGCTTCGATGCGCCCCATGTGGACCTGATCGCGATCCTCAGGCCCACCGAGTCCGTCGGCCTGTACCAGCAGATCGTCGGGCGGGGACTCAGGCTCTCGCCCGGCAAGCGCGACTGTCTGATCCTCGACTACGCCGGCAATCCCTGGGACCTGTATGCGCCGGAGGTGGGCAGCCCGCGGCCGGACAGCGACAGCGAGCCGGTGCAGGTGCCCTGTCCGCTGTGTGGCCACGCCAACCTGTTCTGGGGCAAGCGCGACGGCGAGCTGGTGATCGAACACTTCGGCCGTCGCTGCCAGGGCCTGGTCGACGCCGAAGGCAGGGCGCTGGCCGCCGCCGAGCCAGGGGCGCGCCAGTGCGACTTTCGTTTTCGCTTCAAGACCTGCGGCGACTGCGGCGCCGAGAACGATATCGCCGCCCGACGCTGCCATGGTTGCCAGACGCTGCTGGTGGACGCCGATGACAAGCTGCGCGAGGCCTTGAAGCTCAAGGACGCCAGGGTACTGCGGGTCAGCGGCATGCTGCTCGAGCCCACCGTCAATGGGCGGGGGCTGCCGCGGCTCAAGGTCACCTACCATGATGAGGATGGCGCCACCCTGGCCGAGTGGTTCGCGCTGGAGACGCCCGCCCAGCGGCGGGCCTTCGAGGCAGTGTTTCTGCGTGATCACGCCCGGGCGCCCGGTGTGCCCTGGTCGCCGACGTCACCCGATCAGGTATGTCGCGAGCAGCAAAGACTCAGGGCCCCGGATTTCGTGGTCGGGCGCAAGGTGGGGCGTCACTGGCAGGTGCGTGAAAAGCTGTTCGACTATCGCGGCCGCTATCGCACCGCCGATAGCGCCGACTGAAGTGCCGCCTGGGCCTCGCTGATTTAGCCAGATCGCGCGGAGCTTGATAGACTGGGGGATTGGTGGCGCCTCGGTCCAAGCGGCCGCATCCTCCCTTGTTCATCGTAACCACTACCATGGCAACCCAGGTCCCCCACGCGTGAGCGACTCGCCGACGACACAACAATCCCAGGGTGGGACTGACGAGGAAGGTGCAGCGACTCGGCCTGACGCCGAGGGCGATTTCGATGCTCAGGTCCAGGCCCAGGCCGGTGCGGCCCCTCGCGCCGAGGTCGAAGCCCACGCCCAGGTGCTGGGACGCCTGTTCGATGAGCCGATCACCGAGCTGCCCGAGGATCTGTACATTCCCCCGGAGGCGCTCAGGGTCTTTCTCGAGACCTTCGAGGGACCGCTTGACCTGCTGCTCTATCTGATTCGCCGGCAGAATCTGGATATCCTGTCGATCAATGTGGCCGCCATCACCCACCAGTACATCGAGTACGTGGAACTGATGAAGGCTATGGAAATCGAATTGGCCGGCGAGTACCTGCTGATGGCGGCGATGCTGGCCGAGATCAAGTCGCGCACCCTGCTGCCGCGCCCGCCCAGGAGCGAGGACGGTGACGAGGACGAAGACCCCCGCGCCGAGCTGATTCGCCGCCTGCAGGAGTACGAGCGGCTCAAGCTCGCCGCCGAGGCCCTGGCGGAGTTGCCCCGGGTTGGACGTGACTGGTTTCCGGCCCGGGCGGCGCTGCCCCCGGTGGAGGCCCGGGTCATCCACCCGGACGTCGAGCTCGATGAATTGCTTGGCGCACTGGCCGGCATTCTGCGCCGGGCCGAACTCAACCAGGCCCACCAGATCGAAAGTGAAGTGCTGTCGACCCGGGAGCGCATGCTGGCGATCATGGAGCGCCTGACCCATGAGCACTACACCCCCTTCGAGGCGCTGTTCTCGCTTGATGAGGGCAGGGCCGGGGTGGTGGTGACCTTCATGGCGATCCTGGAACTGGCCAAGGAGGCGATGATCGAAATCGTCCAGAATGCGCCGATGTCACCGATCCACGTCAGGGCGAGGTTGGCCGAGGACGGCGACGAAGATCCGTACGAAGGGCTTGAGGACGAGGGCGAGAGCGCCTTCGACGACGAAACCTTCGACGACGAAACCTTCGACGACGAAACCTTCGGCGATACCTTTGGTGATGCCTTGGATGATGCCTTTGATGATAGTGCCGCCGAGGACAGCGCTGTTGACGACGAGGCGGGCGACGACAGCGCCTTCGATGATGCTGGCGAACCGGATAGGCGTATCGGTCAGTCGGTTGACAAGACACAGGGAGATGAGCCCGCATGAGCGTGATGGAGACGCCCGATGCGTTGGACGACATCGTCGAGGCGGCGCTGCTGGCCGCCGGCCAACCGCTGGCGCTGGACCGCCTCGAACAGCTGTTCGATGAACACGAGCGCCCGCCGCGTCGGGCGTTAAAGGAGGCGCTGGAGCGATTGTCCGAGCGTCACCTCAGAGGCGCCATGGAGCTGATCGAGACCGCCTCCGGGTACCAGCTGCGCATTCGCCCGCGGCTGGCCAACTGGGTCGCCCGGTTGTGGGATGAACGCCCCCAGCGCTATTCCCGGGCGCTGCTGGAGACGCTGGCGCTGATCGCCTATCGTCAGCCGGTGACCCGGGGCGATATCGAGGAGGTCCGCGGTGTCACGGTGAGTGGCTCGATCATGCGCACCCTGCTCGATCGTGGATGGATTCGCGTGGTCGGGCACCGAGACGTGCCGGGACGACCGGCGGTGTTCGCCACCACCCGTGGCTTTCTCGACGATTTCGGTCTCAAGACCCTCGACGAACTTCCACCGATGCACGAGCTCAAGCAGTTCGAGCAGTTCGACACCGAGGACGAGCCACCGCCTCCGCCCTCGGCGCTGCTGGCCCAGGCCGACGAGCCGCTGGACGACGATGGTGAGACCGCTGAGGGTGACACTGCCGAGGGTGAACCCGCTGCAGGTGAACCCGCTGAAGATGGAAGCGCTGAAGATGGAAGCGCTGAAGCTGCAACCGAAAGAGGCGAGACCGAGGAAGGCGAGGCATCATCGCCCGATAAGGATGAAGTGACGGCTTCCCGCGAGGAAGCCGAGACGACGGCGGGCCAAGCGCCCGACGTCAATGAACCGACGGCCGGGACGGCCGACGACGAGCACGCCGGGATGGCGTCCGAACGGGCTCGCCTGAGCTTTGCCGATCTGGAAGCCAGGCTGTCCGAACGCGCCCGGGGCCGCGTCGATGATGACGCTGCCTCGGGGGTGGAACCCACAGAGAGTGAGAACGACGAATGACGACCACCAGCGAAAAACTGCAGAAGGTGCTGGCGCGTGCCGGCCTGGGATCCCGCCGGGAGATGGAGGCCGCCATCGCCGATGGCCGGGTCAAGGTCAACGGCAGCGTGGCGACCCTGGGCGACCGAGTGGAGGCCCGTGACCGGGTCAGTTTCGATGACCGACCGATCACCCTGCGCGCCGCCGACGAGGTGCCAAGGCGGGTGATCATGTACAACAAGCCCGAGGGCGAGCTGTGCACGCGCAAGGATCCAGAGGGGCGGCGTACGGTATTCGACCGCCTGCCGCGCCTCAAGGGCGAGCGCTGGATCGCGATTGGCCGCCTGGACATCAACACCAGCGGGCTGTTGCTGTTCACCACCGACGGCGAGCTGGCCAATCGGCTGATGCATCCTTCCACCGAGATCGAGCGCGAATACGCGGTGCGAGTCATGGGGGAGGTCAAACGTGAGCACGTGGTGGCCATGGTCGAAGGCGTGATGCTCGAGGATGGCCCGGCACGCTTCAGCGACGTCCAGGAGTTCGGTGGCGAGGGAATCAACACCTGGTTCCACGTGGTCATCATGGAAGGCCGCAACCGCGAGGTCAGGCGTCTGTGGGAGTCCCAGGGGCTGACCGTCAGTCGCCTCAAGCGGGTCCGCTACGGCAACATCTTCCTCGACAAGCGCGCCAAGGCCGGCGAGTGGACCGAGCTTTCCCAGGACGAGGTCGACGACCTGGCCGGACTGGCGGGACTCGAATCGCGCAAGGTGCCTGAGTTGACGCCGGACGAGAAGAATCGCTGGAGCCGCGACAAGAACAAGCGTCGCCCGGTGCACACGATGAAGCGCGGCGGCAAGCCGGATCGCGGCGACAAGAAGCGCTAAAGATGCGGTAATCGAAAAAAACACTTGCGTCGAAAGGGGCATATCCGTAATATCTGCACCCGTTCGGAAGGGTCGTTAGCTCAGTTGGTAGAGCAGTTGGCTTTTAACCAATTGGTCGTAGGTTCGAATCCTACACGACCCACCATCCGAACCTGTGCATGGTCAGGACGATGTCCTGTCATGATCGGGTCGTTAGCTCAGTTGGTAGAGCAGTTGGCTTTTAACCAATTGGTCGTAGGTTCGAATCCTACACGACCCACCAGATTCACGGCCCTCGCTGCTTGCAGCGGGGGCCGTTTTTCGTGTGCGCAGTCTGTGGCTGGAGTCGCCGCCGCAGCCACGACGGCGCTGTCAGCCTGAACAGGCCGTTCCTCAAGCGACGCGAGTACGCCGCGCCGAGCCGATGCCATCGTGTCGACAGGGAATCGAGAACAGGTATGCCGCAGGCGCAATCTTGCGCCGATGCCATGCGTGGAGACTCGGCATAACCGTCCGCCTGCGTTAAACTGTCAAGTGACTCGCCGCTGCGATAGACGCATGGGCGAGGGAGAGAACCACCGGCAGCGGGTCTGGAGCAGCAGTGACGCCTTTCCAGCGCCGCATCAGGAGTCGCCGCTGGCGCTATCGGCGCCGGGCTCCACGCTCGAGGGTTCTCCTGGCGTGTCGCCGAACGGAGCGTTCGCGGCACTGTCCCATCAGCAGGGGGATCCCCTGTCGATCACAGTGGTAGACACGATGACGATCATGACTTCTCGCGCCGAGATCAGAGAGCATCTCGCGCGCCCGTACTGCCCTACCCGTATTCCCTCGGAAGACGCTGCGCGCGTCGAAGAGATCAAGCGCCTGCTCAAGGCTCACAATGCCGTACTGGTGGCGCACTACTACACCGATGACGCTATCCAGCAGCTGGCCGAAGAGACCGGCGGCTGTGTCGCCGATTCGCTGGAGATGGCGCGCTTCGGTGCACGCCACGAGGCCGATACGCTGGTGGTCGCCGGCGTGCGCTTCATGGGCGAGACCGCCAAGATCCTGTCACCGGAAAAGCGCGTGCTGATGCCGACCCTGGAGGCCACCTGCTCGCTGGACGTGGGTTGCCCGGAGGACGAGTTCGCGGCCTTCTGCGACGCCCATCCGGATCGCACCGTGGTGGTCTATGCCAATACCTCGGCGGCGGTCAAGGCGCGTGCCGACTGGGTCGTTACCTCCTCCATCGCGGTGGACGTCATCGAGCACCTCAAGGCCAGGGGCGAGAAGATCCTGTGGGCCCCGGACAAGCACCTGGGCGGCTACATCCAGAAGCAGACCGGCGCCGACATGCTGCTGTGGGACGGCGCCTGCATCGTCCACGAGGAGTTCAAGGCCAAGGGGGTCGAGGACCTCAAGTCGGTCTATCCGGACGCCGCCGTACTGGTCCACCCGGAGTCGCCCGAAGCGGTGGTCAGTCTGGCCGACGTCGCCGGTTCCACCTCCCAGTTGATCAAGGCGGCCAAGGAGCTGCCCAACGAGCAGCTGATCGTCGCCACCGATCGCGGCATCTTCTTCAAGATGCAGCAGGCGGTGCCCGACAAGACCCTGTTCGAGGCCCCGACGGCGGGCAATGGCGCGACCTGTCGAAGCTGCGCCCACTGCCCGTGGATGGCGATGAATGCCCTGGACAATCTGGCCGCCGCGCTGCGAGAGGGCAGCGGTGAAATCCAGGTCAGCGACGCCCTGCGGACCCAGGCGCTGAAGCCGCTGACGCGTATGCTGGAGTTTCAGGCCTGAGGCCAGCCGTTACTTTTTTCTGGTGACACCCCGCGCCCACGCCCACGAGCCCACGCCCACGAGAGAGTCTCGTGGGCGCTTTTGTTCATGGGCCGAGTCGTCTGTGGGCTGGCGGGGCTGAGCGCTGCGTCGCCCGAGCACTGTGTCGCCTGAGCACGGTGTCGTCACCGCGCCGATCGCTGTCGGGCCCAGCGGAGCTTCCGGCTCAGCGGAATTTCTCCATGGTGCGCCGGTAGTCGAGGAAGGCGTCTCGACGACGCTGAATGCTTGACCTGGCGTTGAGGTCGCCTTCGCGCTCGGCCATCGCCTCGGCGACCTCCAGCTGGCGAATGGCGCGATCGATCTCACCGGTCAGCTGTAGTTGCTCGGCTCTGGCCAGATGGCCCCAGGCTTCGCGGCCACTGCGCCCGGCGGCTTCCGCCAGCAGCCCGAACACGGTGGGGTCCTCGGGACGGCGCTGGGCCAGTTCGTGGAGTTCCCGGTAGGCCGCGTCGGGGTCGCGCTGCAAGAGCGCCTCGCCCAGCAGCTGGCTGGTCGGTGGGTAGCCTGGCATCAGGCGCAACTGACGCCGGGCACGCTCGATGGCCTCGTCGACGCGCCCGCCTTCCAGCGCCACCTGGACGGCGCTGGCGGGCAGCAGGGCGGTATCCGGGTGGGCCCGTGCCAGGCCGTCGAGCGTATTCAGTGCCGAGCCGGTCTGGCCGGCCCGGGCGTCGATCAGCGCCTGCAGATAGCGCTGGGCGTCCGCCGGCGCCTGGTCCTGGCGCATCACCGTCATCGCCTGGCCGGGCGCACGCTCGTGGATCGCCAGCAGTGCCCGGGCACGGATGAACTGGTACTGCAGTTCATCCGGTGCCGAGCCCGTCACCCGGGTCTGGTTGACCCTGGCCTGGGTGTCGCTGATGCGTGATTCGGTGATCGGGTGGGTCAGCAGGAACTCCGGCGGAGTGCCGCCCTGGAGGCTCATCAGGCGTTGCATGGAGCGAAACATGTCGACCATCGCCTGGGGCTCGTAGCCTGCGCTGGCCATGGCCTGCAGGCCGATGCGGTCGGCCTCTTCCTCGTAGCGACGCGAGTAGCGAAGCTGGTCCTGGATCATCGCCGCCTGGCTGCCGGCCAGGGCCGCGATGCCGGCGTCACCGGCGCCGCTGGCGGCCAGGATCAGGCCCGCCAGCATGGTGGCCATGGCAGGCACCTGGGTCTGCTCGGCGCGTGCCTTGCTACGGGCGTAGTGGCGCTGTGACAGGTGGCCCAGCTCGTGGGCCAGTACCGAGGCCACCTCGGCCTCCTGGTCGGCGAAGGCGAACAGGCCGGTGTTGACGCCGACCACGCCGCCGGGGACGGCGAAGGCGTTCAGGGTCTTGTTGTCGACCAGGGTGATGGTGGTGTTGATGCCTCCCAGGTCGCTGTAGGGCACCAGGCGGCCGACCAGCGTCTCCACATAGTGCTGGGCCAATGGGTCGCGCCATTCCGGCACGTGGGCGCGAAACTGGCGTAGCCAGGCACGTCCAAGGCGGGTTTCCTCGCCGCTGATGGCATTGCTGCCGGTGGACATCAGCGATGGCAGGTTCAGCTCCCTCGGCTGATCGAGCAGGGTGCCCTGGTCCAGATACTGGGCCTGTGCCGTGGTGGCGTTCAGGCTCAAGGCAAGCGTCGACGCCAGGGCCAGGCCCGGCATCGGGCGCCAGCGGCCACGATGCCAAGGCGATGCCTGACGGCGTGCCCGCGCGGGGCGAGCGGTGACGGCAAACAGCGTGCGCTTGGGCATCGAAATCCTCGTCGATAGCGTTGGAGGGGGTTGCCTTGGGACATTGATTCAGCCGGAAAAGTGCCTTTAAATCGCAAGGGCTCGCCCCTCGGGGCAACGGCGCTGCGATGTGCAGCGATCCGATATCGCATTCTCTCGGGAGAGATCATGGCAGTGCAACCTGACGATGTGCTAGATGCGTGCGGACTTCCGTGTCCGCTGCCGCTGCTCAAGGCGAAGCAGGCGCTGTCGCGCCTGTCGCCTGGGCAGGTGCTGGAGGTCAGGGCCACCGACGCCGGTTCCTGGCGAGACTTTGAAAGCTTTGCCGAGCACAGCGCCCACGTGCTGGAAGGTCGCGAAGAACGCGACAAGGTCTATGTCTACTGGTTGCGCAAGGCGGGTGATGCATGAGTCTGCGTAGCGTATTTCGCGGCTGGGTCGATCACTACTTCTCCGATGAAGAGGCGGTGCTGCTGCTGGTGTTGCTGGTGGTGGGGCTGGCGGTGGTGATATGGCTCGGCCAGATGCTGGCGCCCTTTCTCACCGCGCTGGTGGTGGCCTTTCTGCTGCAGGGCGCGGTCAACGCCCTGACACGACGCAAGGTGCCACACCTGGTGGCGGTCATGACGGTCTTTCTGGCCTTTGTCGGGGTGCTGCTGGCGTTGGCACTGATCCTGCTGCCGCTGATCTGGAACCAGCTCGCCAGCCTGATCCAGGAAGCGCCGCGGATGTTTGCTGCCGGCCAGCAGATGCTGGACGACCTGCAGATGAGCTACCCCCAGCTGATCACTCCGGACCTGGTCCAGGACTGGATCGCCGTGCTCAGCCGCGAGGCGACCCAATTGAGCCAGCGTGCGCTGACGCTGTCGCTGGCGTCGCTCGGCAATGTGCTGGGACTGCTCATCTACCTGGTGCTGGTGCCGATCCTGGTGCTGTTCATGCTCAAGGACCGTGACCGTCTGGTGGGCTTTACCGTGTCGCTTTTGCCGGCCAAGCGTGACCTGATGACCCG
The DNA here is from genome assembly GCF_003056325.1 of Halomonas sp. BN3-1. Taxonomy (NCBI): domain Bacteria; kingdom Pseudomonadati; phylum Pseudomonadota; class Gammaproteobacteria; order Oceanospirillales; family Halomonadaceae; genus Halomonas; species Halomonas sp. BN3-1. The sequence goes on from NZ_PYVV01000017.1 coordinate 112,143, forward strand.
GGTGTGGAAGGAGATGGACTGCCAGATCGCCAACTATGTACGCGGCAAGGCCACCGAGATCGTCATCGTCGGCAGCGTGACCTTCTTCACCTTCGCCTTCTTTGGCCTTCCCTATTCGGCGCTGCTGGCGGTACTGGTGGGTTTTTCGGTGCTGGTGCCCTATATCGGCGCCGCGGTGGCGACACTGCCGGTGGCGGCAGTAGCGGGCTTTCACTTTGGACTGGGGGACCAGTTTCTCTATGTGATCGTTGCCTACGGCGTGATCCAGGCGCTGGACGGCAACGTGCTGGTGCCGGTGCTGTTCTCCGAGGCGGTCAATCTGCACCCGGTGTCGATCATCCTGGCGGTGCTGTTCTTCGGCGGCGTCTGGGGCTTCTGGGGGGTGTTCTTCGCGATCCCGCTGGCGACCCTGTTGAAGGCGCTGGTCTATGCCTGGCCTCGCGGGATCAAGGAGCGCAGCATGGCAAGGTTGCCGCCCCACTCTGACGCAGGTACAGGTACAGGGACCGGCACCGACGGCTGAGCCCTGCTCTCGAGGCGAAACACAATGCCCGGCCAATGGCCGGGCATTCGTTCTTTACCGGGGAGGACTAGGCTTGCATCCGTGGGCCGGCGTGTCAGGACTGGGCGTGCAGTTCGCGGGCGGCTTCCAGCACTTCTTCCACGTGGCCCTTGACCTTGACCTTGCGCCACTCCCTGGCCAGGCGACCTTCGCTGTCGATCAGGAAGGTGCTGCGCTCGATACCCAGGTGCTCCTTGCCGTAGAGCTTCTTGAGCTTGATGACGTCGAACAGGCCACACACGGCTTCGTCCTTGTCTGATATCAGCTCGAAATTGAAGCCCTGCTTGGCCTTGAAGTTTTCCTGGGCACGGATGCCGTCACGGGAGACGCCGATGACCACGGTGTTGGCGTCGTCGAAGTCTGCCTTGTGGTCACGAAAGTCGCCGCCCTCGGTGGTACAGCCGGGGGTGCTGGCCTTGGGGTAGAAGTAGATCACCACCTGGCGACCGCGCAGTTGCGACAGGGTGATGGTGTTGTCGCCGGTGGCGCTGGCGCTGAAGTCGGGGACCGGCTCGCCGATGGACACTGTCATGGTGGCTCCAGAATCGCAAAAATAGGCGTCCGATTACACGCAATGACGCTCTTCATGTAAAGACGCGGCTGTACAGGATATGGCCGCCTGAGTACCATTTGTGCTCTGGTCACGACCACGCTTCCCCGGGTCGCGACCCCCTTGGCCACATTCGTTCACCCCGACCGCCATCGTCAGGGTCGCGGGAGGGCAGACAACAGAGGAACAACGAGGATGATCACGGGCAGTATTGTCGCCTTGGCGACACCGATGAAGGCCAACGGCGATATCGACTGGGAAGTGTTGCGCAAACTGGTGAATTTCCACCTCGACAATGGCACAGACGCCATCGTGGCGGCGGGTACCACCGGTGAGCCCACCACCATGACCTTCGCCGAGCACTTCGACGTGATTCGCAGCGTGGTCGAAGAGGTCAATGGCCGCATTCCCGTCATCGCCGGCACCGGCTCCAACAACACCACAGAGGCGGTGGAGCTGACCCGCTACGCCAAGGAAGTGGGGGCCGACTACTGCCTGACCGTGGCGCCTTACTACAACAAGCCGACCCAGGAAGGTTTGTATCAGCATTTCAAGGTAATCGCCGAGACCAGTGATCTGCCGGTGATCCTGTACAACGTGCCGGGGCGTACCTGTTCGGACATCTACAACGAGACCGTGCTGCGTCTGGCCGAGGTCGACAACATCATCGGCCTCAAGGATGCCACCGGCAATCTGGAGCGCGCCGAGGACCTGATCGAACGCCTCAAGGGCAGCGACTTCATGCTCTACTCCGGCGATGACGCCACCGCCTGCGACTTCATGCTGATGGGTGGTCATGGCGATATCTCAGTGACCGCCAATGTGGCGCCGAAGGCCATGCACGAGTTGTGCGCCGCCGCCGTGGCCGGCGAAAGCGACAAGGCTCACCAGATCAACACCCGGCTTCTGCCCCTGCATACCAACCTGGGCATCGAGGCCAATCCTATCCCCGTCAAGTGGGCGCTCAACCGCATGGGTATCATCGAGCCCGGCATCCGCCTGCCGTTGACCTGGCTGAGCGAGAAGTATCACTCCACCATCAGCGAAGCCCTGCAGTTGGCAGGACTGATCGAGGACTGACGCCTGAACCGTGCCTCCGGTCGTGATGTCGTGGACCCAATTTTCAATCAAGGTGGATGCATGAATTCTGCGCTTAAAGGACTGCCGCTGGCGATGATCGCGGCCCTGACCCTGGCCGGCTGTGCCAAGGACGGTCACTATCACGATCGCAACGAGGATTACGCGGGCGCCCGTCAGGCGGCTCCGCTGACCCTCCCCGGCAGCCGCGACCAGAGCCGCTATCGCGATATCATGCCGGTGCCTCAGGCCCGCGGGGACTTCTACGCCCGCGAGGGGGACTTCGCCGCGCCCTTGCCCCAGACGCTGTCTGCCAGCACCGCGGTGGCCGCCGGTGACGTGGCAGTGCGCGAGACCGACGCCGATCGCTGGCTGGTGGTAGGGGCCGCGCCTGCGGTGGTATGGCCGGAGCTCGAGCGCTTCGTCGAACAGCGCGGGCTGGAGATCACCCGCAGCGACAGCGCCAGCGGTGTCATCGAGACCTCCGACGCCAGCCTGGTACTGCGCCAGGGCCTCCGGTCAGGCACCAGTGAGGTGCGCTGTGATACCGCGGGCCAGCTCAACCGGCTGTGCCTGAACTCCCTGCAGCGTCACTTTGAAGCGCGTAGCGCCTCGGCCAGCATCGCCTCGGCGTCGGCCCAGCAGGCCCCCGAAGCCGACAGCGTTCGCTTCGAGCCCCGCGGCGATGACTGGGTGATGGTGATGCCCTTCGACATCGAGCGGGCCTACGCCGAGCTCGCCTTCCAGCTCGAGAACAACTTCGAGATGGAAGATCGCCGGGAATTGGTCTCCGTGGATGAAAGCGGCAAGCGCTTCGTGATCGACTACATCACCGAGAGCGAGCGTACCCGTGGCTTCATAGACTCCTTGACCTCGATGGATCTGCTTGAGTCGATGCAACGCATCGAGCTCAGGTTGTCGCCCCAAGGCCAGGAAACCCTGATGGAGGCACGTAGCGCCGACGACGAGCCGCTTTCCGGTGATGACCAGCGTGAGCTGCTGCAGCGCATGGAGGGCTTGCTGCGCTGATGAGCGTCGGGCATGCCAATGGTTCCCGGGGAGGCTTGCGTTTCGCCTCCCTGGGCAGCGGAAGCAAGGGCAACGCCACCCTGGTCAGCGACGGCGAGTCGATGTTGCTGGTGGACTGCGGCTTCGGTCTCAAGGAGGCAGAACGCCGGCTGGCGCGGCTGGGGGTCCATCCGCGTCAGCTCGATGCCTTGCTGGTTACCCACGAGCATGGCGACCATGTGCGTGGCATCGGCCCCCTGGCCCGTCGCTATGACCTGCCGGTACATCTGACCCCGGGCACCTGGCTGTCCGGCAAGCTCGGCCGACTGCCCAGGACCCACTGGATCACCCCTCAGTCGCGCTTTGCCATCAAGGGACTCGACGTCGACGCCATCACGGTGCCCCACGATGCCCGAGAGCCGGTGCAGTTTCGTATCGCCGCAGGTGACAGGGAGTTGGGGCTGCTGACCGACCTGGGCCACCCCAGCGAACACGTGCGCCAGGCCTTCCGTGGCTGCGATGCCCTCGTGCTCGAGTGCAATCATGACGTGCGCATGCTGGCTGAAGGCCCCTATCCGCCCAGTCTCAAGCGTCGCGTCGGCGGACGTTGGGGGCACCTGGCCAATGGCCAGGCTGCGGCACTGTTGACCGAACTGGGGCTGGATCGGCTGCAGCGTATCGTCTGCTCCCACCTGTCGGAGCATAATAACCGCCCCGAACTCGCTCTGGAGGCATTGACGCCTCTGCTGGATGGCGACGAGACCCGCCTGACCGTGGCTGCCCAGGATGACGGCCTGGATTGGCAAGCGATTCACTGATTCAGGACCCTGGTCCTGCTTGAACCCCTTTTTTTGATTTGCCTGTGGAGGCACCCATGGAAAAGCGCGAAGAACTCTATGCCGGCAAGGCCAAGTCGGTCTATGCCACCGATGATCCGGATCGTCTGATCCTGCACTTTCGTGACGACACCAGCGCCTTCGACGGGCGCCGCATGGAGTCGCTCGAGCGCAAGGGCATGGTCAACAACCGCTTCAATGCCTTCATCATGGCCAAGCTGGAAGAGGCCGGCATCCCCACTCACGTGGAAGAGCTGCTGTCGCCCACCGAGTGTGTGGTCAAGAAGCTCGACATGATTCCGGTGGAGTGCGTGGTACGCAACATCGCCGCCGGCAGTCTGGTCAAGCGTCTCGGCGTCAAGGAAGGCGAGCCGCTGACACCGCCGACCTTCGAGCTGTTCCTGAAAAACGACGAGCTCCACGATCCCATGGTCAACGAGTCCCTGGCCGAAAGCTTCGGTTGGGCCAGCGCCGAGCAACTGGCCGAGATGAAGGCGCTGACCTTCAAGGTCAACGAGGTGCTCAAGCAGCTGTTCGCCGACGGCGGCATGCTGCTGGTGGACTACAAGCTCGAGTTCGGCGTATTCCACGGCAAGATTGTGCTGGGTGACGAATTCTCACCGGACGGCTGCCGTCTGTGGGACGCCAAGACCCGCGAAAAGCTCGACAAGGATCGCTTCCGCCAGGGGCTGGGCAGCGTCATCGAGTCCTACGAGGAAGTCGGCCGTCGTATCGGCATCGATTTTAGCTGACAGCCGCTTGCCGGCACTGTTCAGCGCTGACTGCCGCAAGGGCATGATGCAACGACGGTAGTGCAAGCGGTGTTGATACCGAAAGCATGAAGAGGATCGCCCGGGCCTGGCCCGGGCGATCTGCGTAAGGGGGGGAGAAAAGGTGTTGAATTCGGTGCAGGTGTTGCACCCAGAATATGCGGCCAAGAGCTGGCTACTAGTTGCACCGTACATGATAACGCCAACCATCAAGTAAAGTGGTTTGATCAAGAAGATGAAGGGCGGATCCGGTGATCAGGGGGGAATGCGTCGCGCCAGATAAATGTCTCTTAGACACGAGTTATTCGTGTATTATGTTTTAAGCAATGGATGGTCGAGTCACTGAAGTTTATGCAGAGCCCCCTTCATCTGATTGTGAATATTCTGTGTAGGTTGTGATTTTTCTTTGCGATATTGCTTTTTTGAGGGGGAGGAGTCCTTTTGTCGATGGCCACGAGCGGCACATGGAAGCGGGAATTGCCGGACGACAGGGCAGCCGTGGGTATTCGTGGCACTCCGTGGTTGGCTCGTAACGAATGCTGTGGGACAAGGTTCGCTTTCAAATATGATCGTTTAGGGTGAGGTTGTAATCCATGTTGTGAAAAAGTTGAGATATTCCCGGAAAAGCTGGTCGCTTGGCGCTTGGATAATTAGCGTTGATTCTTAGTTTCTTTGCCATTGTGGGATTTGTTTGTGTGGCCGCTGAACGTTAGGACAATGTTGTTAATTGAGGTGCTTGCTTAGTTTTACCTTGCACCCGGAGGCCCCTAACGGGTTTCCACGACGTTCAAGGGATGACCAAGATGAGCACCTCAACTTCCGACAACGCGACTCAGGCAGCGGTTCTGCTTGCCAGTGACTGCGACTGCGAGATAGGCACGATAATCAATCTTGATGAAGACGGTATGCCCGACGGTATTGCTGGTGGTATCGCTGATGACCCGGGCGAGGTCGTCAAGGTCACCGGTAACCTTGGCTACAGCTTTGGTGCCAGCGGGCCAGCCGACAGCGGGGCCTTTCGCTGGGACCCCGATAGCCTGCCAGTACTGAGCTCCGGCGGGGAGTCGCTAAGCTATCAGTTGTCGCCCAGCGGCGAGACCCTGACGGCGCGTGCACCGGACGGTACACCGATTCTGCACGTCAAGCTGCTCGACCTGGACACCGGAGACTTCAAGGTCACCCTTCTGGGGGCGCTCGACCATCCTTCCCAGGGTGTCGAGGATAACCTGCTGCTCTCGCTGGGCTATACCATCACCGATGGCGATGGTGACAAGGCCACGGCACGACTTGGTATCGATATCGACGACGATACCCCGACCAATAGCGTCTACACCCCTGACTCTGTAGCAGCTGGAGATGTGGTCACCGGCACATGGTCCCAGCAGGGTGGCGCCGACGGCGTCGCCGATACCGTGGTCAAGCTGCCTGGTGACAACACCCAGTACCCCCTGGGTACTGCCATCGATACCGGTGTCGGCACCCTGGTGGTGAAGCCCAACGGGACCTGGCGTTTCGAAGCGGACGATGACGTCGCCGCAGACGCCGATCTTGACTTCAAGATCATCACCACCGACGGCGATGGAGACAGCGTCACCTGCAATGGCCACATCGACATTACCGGTGGCGGTGGTGGTGGCAATGGCGGTGGGAACGGCACCCCGGTCACGCCGGAAACCGACGGCGACCCGAGCACCAGCTCCGGCAAGGCGGTGGTCGACGAGGATGGGCTGCCCGGCGGTATCGCCGGAGGCACCAATGACGTCGCCGGCGAGCGCGTGGTCGCCACCGGTTCTCTCGGCTACGACTTCGGCAACGACGGCGCAGGGGGCTTTAGCTGGAGCACCACAGGGCTGCCCAACCTGACGTCGAATGGCAGCTCTGTCAGCTGGTCGCTGAGCAGCAACGGTCGCTCGCTGGTAGGCTTCGATGGCAACGGTGATCGAGTCATCTCGATTCAGTTGACCGACGTCGCCAACGGCACCTACAAGGTAGTGCTGGCCAAGCCCCTGGACCATTCCAACCCCGACGTGGAAGACGACATCAACTTCAATGTCGGCTACACCATCAGCGATGCCGATGGTGACAGCGCTGCGGGCCAGCTCAGGGTCATCGTCGATGATGACGAGCCTCATTTGGTCAATGACAGTGCCAGCACCGACAGTGATGGTTCGGTGACCGTGGACGTGCTCGACAACGATCGCTTCGGTGCCGACGGTGAAGGCGAGCTGACCGATGCCAGCGTGGTCGGCGGGGGCAATGTCGGTAACGTCACCATCAATCCCGACGGCACCCTGACCTTCAAGCCCGCACCGGGCTTCAGTGGCAATGCGGTGATCGACTACACCGCTACCGACGGTGACGGTGATACCGTTGATGGTCGCCTGACTGTCAGTGTCGAAGGTTCCGATGGAACCCCCACCACCCCGGAAACCGACGGCGACCCCTCGACTGGCCCGGCCAAGGCGATTGTCGACGAGGATGGACTGCCTGGTGGCGTGGCGGGCGGCGTGGCCGATGTCGCCGGTGAAAGAGTGGTAGCTACCGGCAGTCTCGGCTACGACTTCGGGGATGACGGCGCTGGCGAGGTGCGGCTATCCACCGATGGACTGCCGTCCCTGACCAGCGGTGGCAGCCCGGTCACCTGGACACTGAGTGGCAACGGTCGCTCGCTGGTCGGCTTCGACGGCAGTGGTGATCGGGTCATCTCCGTTCAGCTGACCAACGTCGCCAATGGCAGCTACAAGGTGGTGCTGGCCAAGCCGTTGGACCACGGAGCCTCTGGCCGTGAGGACGATATTTCCTTCAGCGTGAAGTACACCGTCACCGATAGCGATGGTGATACTGCCGTCGGCCGCCTCAACGTGGTGGTGGATGACGACAGCCCGGTAGCCCAGGACGACGGTGCCAGCACCAACGGTGACCCGGTCACCGTGGACGTGATCGCCAATGACCGGGCCGGCGCCGACGGTGGCCAGGTGACCGGCGCCAATGTGGTGGGCGGCAGCGCCGTGGGCAGCGTGACGGTCAATGCCGACGGCACCCTGACCTTTACCCCGGCGGATGACTTCGATGGTCAGGCACAGATCCGTTACACCCTGACCGACGGGGACGGTGACCGCGATCATGGTGATCTGTTTGTCCAGGTGACGCCGGATGCCCAGGACGAGCTGTTCGTGGGGGACAACGGAGACAACGCAGCCTTTACCCACGGCGGTAACGACGTGATGATCGGTGATCAGGGCTGCATCTTTACCACCCTGGAGCCGGCCACCGACTACAATATCTCGCTGATTGTGGATACCTCGAGCAGCATGGGTGCAGCGTCTGGAAGCCCTGGCCTGACCAAGCTGAAGCTGGTACAGCAGGCGCTGAAGAAGCTGGTGGTGGATCTGGTGGACCACGATGGTCAGATCAATCTGCAGATCGTGGATTTCGGCACCAATGCGGTCCAGCACGTGGCCCTTGATCTCGGCGCAAACAGCAATGATATCAACTCGGTCATCAGCTTTATCAATGGCTTCAAGAACGATGGCGCGACTAACTTCGAAGCCGGTATTCGCACGGCGAGTGAGTGGCTGGCCGCCCAGGATGCCAACCCCGAGTACAGTGGCTTCGAAGATCTGACCTTCTTTTTGACCGATGGGGGGCCGAACTACTGGCTCAACGATTTTGGCCAGGTAGAAGGCCAAAGCCGAATCACTAAGGCAGCTGTTTCCGAAGCGGTGGAAGCCTTCAAGGAACTGTCAAGTCTTAGTGAAGTCAATGGTGTTGGGATTGGGAACGGAGCGATCGTTGATATCCTGAGGTTCTTTGACAATACCGATGTGCAAGGCCTTGACGCTATTCCGTATAGCGGAACCTTGGTAGAAAAGACCAGTTTGGCTGACTTTGACCCTGGCTCTACCGATCCTCTCCGCATCGAGGATTGGACACTGGTTTCGGGTGCTGGCACCAAGGCATTCCAGAACCAGCACGGACAGCTTCGCATTGAAGACTGGTATAAGGATGGTAAAGGAGCATTCGTTGTCAGCCCTTCATTCTTCGTTTCTGATACGGGTAGTGATAGCCTGAAGACCGCACTTGTCTTCGCTTACGCGACCAACGATTATACCGACTGGGACCGTATCTCTTACACCATAGAGTCATATGTTGACGGTGGTTGGCAGCTCTACTCTTCTGCTGATGTCATTGAATCGACTAGTTGGCGAGTGTGGGATGCTGGCTTTCTTGAAGCAGGTCAATATCGCCTGATCTTCGAGGTGGAAAACAACGATGGTGGTGATGATTTCATTGCCATTGATCCAATCTCTCTCGAGGAGCGCCTGGTGGGCGATGATGATCTGGCCTACTACGGACAGGTGGAGATTGTCCAGGATAGTGACGATCTTGATGCCGCTCTTTCCAACGGCGGCCAGATTGACACCCTGAAACCATTGGGTAACGACGTACTGACAGGGCAGGCGGGAGATGACCTTATCTTCGGTGACACCGTCAATACCGATCACCTGGCCTGGACCAACGGCGATACCGGGGAGGCCTTCGTCGCCAGTGAGCATGATGGTCTGGGCTATGAAGGTCTGACCGAGTATCTCAAGTGGGCGGTGAATGGTGGCTCCGACGCGTCGAGCGAGCAGATTCGCCAATACGTCAGCGACAACTATGTCTCACTGCTGGATGAGTTGCGAGTGGATGGCGGTGACGACGTCCTTCGCGGTGGCGCTGGAGACGACATCCTGGTGGGTGCCGCTGGTAATGATTTGCTGCTGGGAGGCGCCGATGATGACCTGATGATGGGCGGTTTCGGCGCCGATACCTTTGCCTTCGAGTCCGGCGACGCCGGCAGTGATGGTGCGCCAGCAATCGATACCATTGCGGACTTCACCTTGGGCAGTTTTGGCAGTGATGACAACGCGGACAGGCTCGATTTTTCCGATCTGCTTGATGATGCCCCTGACGCAGATGTGTCAGATTACCTGTTCGCACGTCAGAGTGGCAGCGATACCCTGCTTTCCCTCAACACCGGTGGCGACATCAATGTTGGTGGAACGAACGCCGATCAAACGATTGTGCTTCATGATGTCAGCATGGGAGGTGCGACTAGCGACAACTTCCTGCAGCAATTGATTCAGGATAATCAGCTCGATATCTGATATTGAGGATCAGTTGGTATTAAAAAGGAAAAACACCCGGCCTAAGCCGGGTGTTTTTTTATTATTATAATGGATTAGTTTGTTGGTGAGAGTGTTCTACTGTATTTTGTGCTCGTTCGCTATTTTTCATGTTTTTTGGATTTCTGTTCAATGGTTTTTTTAAATTCTTTTCGTTAGCTTCCAGATAAGTGGTCATCAATAGAAAATTGTTTTCACAAACGTTGGAGTGGGCATGGAAACTCAACAAGTAAAAGAAATTGATCTGGGCGCGGCACTCTACTTGGATGGGCAACATCTGGAAGAAAATGACAGCAGAAGGCTTGCCAGTACACCGGACTCTGACGGCGACCCGACGACCAGGACGGCAAAGGCAATAGTCGATGAGGACGGGCTTGCCGGAGGCGTATCAGGAGGTGCCTACGATGTGAATGGTCAGCGAGCCGTGGTCTTCGGAACGCTCGGGTACGATTTTGGTGATGGAGGAGTGGGGCGCTTCAGGTGGAGCACTGATGAGTTGCCGGAGTGGACTTCTGCAGGGTCTACAATTGCCTGGACCTTGAGTGGTAACGGACGCTCACTCGTGGGGTTTGATGAAGAAGGCAGGCGCGTCATCTCAGTGCAGTTGACGGATGTGGCCAACGGGACCTACAAGGTAGCGCTGGCAAGACCGCTGGATCACGCTGCTGCAGGGCGAGAAGATGATCTTGCTTTTCCACTGCGCTATACCATCACCAGTTCCGAGGGAGACACGGCAGAAGGGCAGCTCGATGTCGTTGTCGATGACGATAGTCCTGTGGTCACGGAAGACATCGCCAGGAGCTCTAAAGGGGAAGCCGTCGTTGTGGACGTGCTGGCCAATGATCAGACAGGTGCGGATGGAGGTAGACTGTCGACGGCGAAGGTGGTGGGAGGAAATGATGCAGGGCATGTGTCGATCAACGACGATGGCACCCTGACCTTTGTTCCCGCGAGTGGCTTCACCGGCAGTGCCAGCGTCATCTATACCCTTGTCGATGGCGATGGTGACCATGCCCAAGGCGAGTTGACCGTCGATGTGTCGGCAAGAGCCCCCGATACACTGGTGGTTGACGGCAACACAGGAGATGTTCTTGAGGGCCAGTCTGGTGAGGATATTCTGATTGGAGATAGAGGGGGAGTTACAATACGTACTGACCCGGCTGCCAATTATAATGTCTCCCTGATCATCGATACCGGTAGTAGTATGGCTTCCGGTTTCGGTGTCAGCGGGATTTCCCGCTTGCAGCTAGTCAAGGATGCCTTGAAGCGGCTTATCATCGATTTGGTCGATCACGAAGGCCAGATCAATCTACAGATTGTGGATATGGGATCGAATGCCAGCGAGCAGGTAGTGATCGACCTGGGAAGCCTCAGCGATGATATTGGGGTGTCATTGAACTTTATCGATGACATGAGTGCATCCGGCGGCTCTAATTACGAAGCGGCTTTTCGCACTGCGACCGAATGGTATGCGGACCAACGAGTCGAATTTTCCGGTTTTCGTAACCTGACTCTTCTTCTTTCTGATGGTACTCCTACCCATTATCTTGACCAGAACAAGAATGTGATCAGTGCTTCGAGTGTCAATGAAAAGGCGATCGGCGAAGCAGCGGATGCCTTTTTCTATCTTTCGTATTTCAGCGAAGTACACGCTATGGGGGCCGGCGATGGTTCTCGGCTCGATGTTCTTGACTTTTTTGACAACACCAACGTACAGGAAATGCAGGTGGCACCGTATGGCGGAGAGACGCTGAGTACCAGTTTTCTGGCCCGATTTTTTGCCGGGTCGACCGAACCCCTGCGGATCGAAGATTGGAGGCTGACATCAGGAGCGGGCACGGCGGTCTCAACCTACAAGCGCAACACTATTGGAGTGCCGGAGATCCGGGCACTGACTTCTGGAGAACCTCCGCGTATACCTCCAGAGGCGTCTTGGCGTTCAACGTCTCTCTAGGCCTGGTATTGA